>JBEKLX010000036.1:0-17893 GCA_050008795.1 Verrucomicrobiia bacterium
CGCTCCAATATTTCACGTCAATACGACGGGATCAGCTCGGACCATTATCATCCAAGGTCGGCGACTGGATGCCAAAACTGGCGGAACAATTGCCGCAACCGACCAAGCTGTATATGAATGCCGTCTGGCAAAAGGAATTTGCTGAAAGGCCGCTGCTGGACACGGCCAGAGAATTGGAGCGATTGTATTGGCAGAACCCGGATTGTGGTATGGAAGACTGGGTTTTCCTGTATTACGCGAAGGCCGGTGCGTTTGACGCCGCGCGGCGTTTCTACCTCGAAGCGAGGGAGAACCTGCTTGATTCTGTCACGACATCTCACGTGCTCGGTCATTATGCGTATTTGGTTGGTTATCTGAAGAACGACGCAAGTCTGTGCGAGATGGCGCTCGAAGACAGCCGGTCCGGCAGTGCGGGCGATATGCAGTTACACATCTGGGACGCAGCGATTCGAGATGATCGCAAAGAACTGAAGAAGCAGGTGGATGAGATGTTCGAGCGCTACGATCGCGAAAAAGGCCCTAAGTCCCGTAGCGCTAGGTTACAGCAGTTTCTTCCCCTCCTGTCAGCCTTGGCGAATGCCAGTTACCCAAAGCATAACCGGGCGATCAGCTATTTTGGAAATGATCCAGACTGGGTAATTCTTCGATGGCTGTGGATCGAAAAGTTCAAGCTGCCCAAGGACGATGCCATCGCGTTTTTGGGCGGAAGAGAGACTGACGCTCCCCGTCATGTGATGGTCTGTTATCTCGACGGCGATACTGCCAGAACCCAGTTGGCCGCTGAGGCACTGATGCATAAACTCGGTATTTCAGCAGAGCAATGCATCCTTGTCAGGCTTCTAAGCATGAGGCTCTCCAAGGACGTCAAGGAACCGAACGTTCCAGACTTGAAGCCCAAGGGGGCTTCCTCAGCGCGGGCTGCGGTTCTCGCCCGGTTGGCGAAGAAGCGGAAATGAGGGCCGGCACCCCGACCTGAAGACATCGTTAACTTTGTCAGCACCCATGCAACAACAACAGCGACAATTCCGACAGCGCAAAAAGAGTATTGCATTGGAGCCGAGAAAGCCTTAAGAAAACGGCAATCGTGGCGGCTGGCAGCCGCTGGAAGCGTTTAGTCGGAGAACCGTGAACGAAGTGCAGCAACAAAACTAACCCGCCGACGCGTGGCCGCAGTCCCGCACATGCGTGATGAAGGCCCGCACAGGGTCCACAGGAGATTGGGTATTCAACAGTATATTCGTTTTAATCAAAAGATTCGTGCGTCGGAAGTGCGCACGATCGACGAGGACGGCAAACAACTGGGCGTGCTGCCCGTCAATAAGGCGTTGGCGCTGGCCCAGGAGCGCGGGATGGATTTGGTCGAGGTAGCTCCGAATGCGACCCCGCCGGTATGCCGCATCATTGGCATCGGCAAGTACAAGTATGAACAGACCAAGCGGGAACACGAAGCGCGCAAACATCAGCAGTCCACGAAGATCAAGGAAATCAAGATGCGCGTGAACATCGACCCGCACGATTACTCGATCAAGCTCAATCATATGCGGACGTTTATGCTTGATGGGATGAAAGTGAAAGTTTCGCTGCAGCTTCGCGGACGCGAGAACGCGCATCCGGAGTTTGGAATGGAATTGATGCGGCGGGCGGGCAACGACCTGCAAGACGCCAGCCGCGTGGAAGTGCCGCCGAAGCGGCAGGGGCGCAGCATTCACATGTTGCTGACGCCGATAAAAGGCCTGGCAAAGAAGCCGCACACGACTGACGAACCGGATAATAACGCGCAGTAGATTGTAACAGGACGAACGAGACGTTTAGGAAGGAAGACAGCAATGCCACGACGGAAATCGATGAAGACGAAAAAGGCAGCGGCGAAGCGGTTTAAGATCACCGCGACCGGTAAGGTGATGCGCTACGGCGTAGGCAAGCGGCACTTATTGGGCCACAAGTCCTCCAAACATAAACGCCGCCTGAGCAAGACACTTGCAGTCAGCGAGACTCACGAGCATCACATACTCAACGTGTTGCCTTTCAGTCATCGCGGCTAGTTCTGGGAACGATTATCCAGAATCTGAAATTGTAGGAGACTTTAAACATGCCAAGAGCCACTAATGCACCAGCCAGTCGTCGCCGCCGTAAACGAATGATTTTGGCCGCGAAAGGTTATCGCGGCTGGCGCAGTAAGAAATATCGTTACGCCAAGGATGCCGTTTGGCACGGACTCCAATACAGCTTTGCCCATCGCAAGGACAAGAAAGGCGCTTACCGCGCTCTCTGGACGCAACGGATCAACGCAGCCTGCCGCGCACAGGGCATCACCTACAGCCGCTTCATAGAAGCATTGAAAAAGGCGAAGATCATCCTCGACCGGAAGACGCTCGCCGAGTTGGCGACGAACGAACCAAAAGCCTTCAGTGCTGTGTTAGCGGCAACCAAGTAGTCGCAGGCTTCACGCCTGTCCTTAGCACGCATCTTATAAAGGGCGTGGCTACAACTCCACCAATTCCCGTTTTCGGAGAGTGAAGCGGCAAATTTTATTGTAGCCGCAGCGGCGCAGCAGTGCCACGGCCTTATCGAAGTCCTGTCCTGTCTCCTCGGGCAAATGGGCATCGCTGCCCAACGTTACCGGAATATCAAGCCGACGCGCAATCTGCAGAAAGTCGGCGGACGGATAAATCTCGCGGCACGGCTTGTGCAGCCCCGCCGTGCTGACCTCGATTGCAGTGTGGCTTTCCGCAACTGCGCGCAAGGCGTCCTCGAAAATATGGGTGAAGTCAGTCTTCGGTCTGTAGCCGAACTTTTTCGGCAGGTCAGGGTGTGACATGGAATCGAACAGGCGCGATTGGGCTGCCTGCTTCCACAGTTCGAAGTATTCACGCCAAGTGGCCTCGATGCCACGCCCTTCCCAGTCCTTTGCGCTCAGATCGACGGGCCAGTCGCCGAGGAAGTGCACGCTGCCAAGAAGAAAATCCCATGGATACATCGCCGCCAGTTCGCGGATCCAACCCTCGCGGCCAGGAACATAATCCACTTCCAACCCGAGTTTGATCGGCAGTTGCGGGACCTGTCGCTGCGCCTCGCGCACCAAGTTAACGTACAAACCGAGGTCGCTGAGTTTCAACGTCCAACCCCTACCCCGCTCATCTGGGTCGGAGCCGCCGAGGGGCGCGTGGTCTGAGCAGCCGATTTCGCTCAATCCGTGCGCGACCGCGACCCGCGCGTAATCGACCGGGTCACCGACGCCATCGGTCAGTCGCGTGTGCATGTGGTAATCGATCAGCATGGCCGCAGTGTATGCAATTGACGCGCGGGGGCAAGGACGGAGATGAGGCAGTACCTGCGAATTCAGGCAATTGTTGGGTGCGGTCACAACCCTGTTAACCAGATCGGCGCGAGACCCGTATCCACAAGCTGAGCTTAGTGCGGAGCGGAATCGTCGCCCGATTCGTGGTCAACATTGAGGGTCCCTTGAAACAGTTCCGTGAACCCGGCAATCGCGTCGGAAATCTGCGGCGACTTCTCCAGACAGATCTGGCAGAGTCTCTGGGTTTGGGCCGGATTCCTCTGGGTCAACTCCGCCATCGCCATGATGACCGCCACGTGGTTGTTGACCGCATGGCGCACCGTCCGCAGGTTGTGGTGCAACATCTCCAACTGTTTCTGGAGTTCCTCCAGCTGTTTGCCGCTGTCTTTCATATCCACCAGTTCCAAATTCGCAGTTGTTACTTCCATAACTCCCCTTCTCTCCCCTGAGGTTTTGGTTGTTTACCTCACTGGTGCATTTTGTGCAACCGCTAGTTTTGTTTGAGCAGAAGCTGTGCCACGGTGGGCACGCTAATTCTGTGGTGAAGTGAATGATTTTATGATAGGTTCGCAGTTTTGAGATTATCTCGAAAGACGGCAGATATGGCGCGAGGCATGATCATCATTGGCGGGGCGCGGGAGCATAACTTAAAGAATCTCCAGCTCAGCCTGCCGCGCGAACGGCTTATCGTGATCACGGGGTTGAGTGGTTCTGGCAAGTCCAGTCTCGCTTTTGATACCATTTATGCGGAAGGCCAGCGTAAATACGTCGAAAGCCTGTCTGCTTATGCCCGCCAGTTTCTCGAACAACTCCAGAAACCAGATGTGGATTTTATCGAGGGTCTCTCGCCCGCCATCGCCATCGAACAACGCACCGCCGCCTCCAATCCGCGTTCCACCATCGCCACGGCGACCGAAATTTTCGAATACCTGCGGTTGTTGTTCGCCAACATCGGCAAACCGCACTGCCACCGCTGCGGCCGCCCGATTACCACGCAGAGCGTCAGCCAGATTGTGGACCAGATTCTCAATCTCGGTGATGGCACCCAACTCATGCTTCTCGCGCCGCTGGTACGCCGTCGCAAAGGTGAGTTTCGAGACGTGTTTGCCCGGGTCCGCAGCGAAGGTTTCGTCCGTGTCCGTGTGGATGGCGAGATTTTGGACGTTGGCGAATCCGTCAAGCTCGACAAGAAACGCAATCATGACATCGAGTTGATCGTGGATCGGCTGGTTGTTGCCGCCAAAGTGCGGTCGCGTCTTGCCGACTCCGTCCAGACGGCGTTGAAATGGGGCAACGGCCTGCTGATGGCGTTGCACCGACCGGGAACGAGCAGCGAAGAGACATGGTTGGAGCGTCTTTTTAGCAGTCTCAATGCCTGCCCCTTTTGCGGCATCAGCTATGGCGAGTTCAAGCCGAGTCATTTCTCGTTCAACTCCCCCGACGGCGCCTGCCGCATCTGTCTCGGTCTTGGGACAAAAATGGTTTTCGACCCCGACCTCATAGTTCCCGATCGCAAGAAATCCATAGATGGCGGCGCCATCATTGCGTGGCGGCGCGGTGGGCGACGGCTGGTGATGTATTACAAGATGCTGCTGCGTGGGTTTGCGAAGCATTTTGGCGTGGACATGGAAGTGCCATTCAAGGATTTGCCCGAAAACGTCCGGAAAGCGTTGCTGCACGGCACGGGCGACAATGAAATCGAGTTCACATACTGGCGCAAAGGTGCGTGGCGCAAGATGAGCAAGTCGTTTGAAGGCGTCATTCCGAATCTCGAACGACTCTACGAGGAAACCGACAGCGAGTTCACCAAGACCCGGCTCCAACAATTCATGGTCGGCATGCCATGTCCCGACTGCAAAGGAGCGCGATTGCGTCCCGAGAGCCTCGCGGTGACTATCGGCGGCAAATCCATCATCGACGTAACGCGGATGAGCATCGCCGTAGCCCGGCAACTATTCGAGTCGTTGGATGGTTCAGGCGGCGTCCCGCGTCCGCGGGAGCAAGCCGCGCCCCCAATGTTGACCGAACATGAGTTGAAGATCGCAGGGGAGATTTTAAAGGAGATTCGTGCGCGGCTGGGGTTTTTGGAGAATGTCGGCCTCAATTATCTTACGCTCGATCGCAAAAGCGACACCCTGAGTGGCGGCGAGGCGCAACGGATCCGTCTGGCAACACAGGTTGGATCGGGACTGGTCGGCGTGCTTTACGTGCTCGACGAACCAAGCATCGGCCTGCACGCACGCGACAACAATCGCCTGTTGGAGACCTTGAAACGCCTGCGCGACCTCGGTAATACGGTCATCGTCGTCGAGCACGACGAGGAAACGATTCGTTCCGCCGATTATATTGTGGACCTCGGCCCGGGCGCGGGCGTCCACGGCGGTTACGTGGTTGCGGAAGGCCCATTGCAAACCATCCTCGATTGTCCGAAATCGTTGACGGGCGCCTATCTGCGGGGCGAACTGAAGGTGCAAGTGCCAAAGCAGCGTCACGCGCCTCGAACGAATGTTCGGGGCTGGCTCACGATTCGCGGGGCTAGTGAGAACAATTTGAAGAACATTGATGTCCGCATTCCGCTCGGCACGTTTACTTGTGTGACAGGCGTGAGCGGCTCGGGCAAGAGCACGTTGGTGGACGACATTCTGCGGAAGGCGTTGTTCCGCCGGTTCTATCGGGCCAAGGATCGGCCCGGGGCGCACGATGGCATCACGGGCGTCGATGAACTCGACAAGGTGATAGTCATCGACCAGTCCCCTATCGGCCGCACACCGCGCTCGAATCCTTCGACGTACACGGGCGCGTTCAATCACATCCGCACACTGTTCGCACAATTACCGAATGCACGCGTCCGCGGCTACGGGCCTGGCCGGTTCAGTTTCAATGTCAAAGGCGGACGGTGCGAACATTGCACCGGCGACGGTATCATCCGCATCGAAATGCATTTCCTGCCCGACGTGTACGTCACATGCGAGGAATGCGGCGGACGCCGTTACAACCGCGAGACGCTGGAGATCACATACAGGGGCCGAAACATCGCCGACGTACTCGATATGACCGTGGACGAGGGCGAGGAGTTCTTCCGCGCCGTGCCAAAGGTGCGCAACATTCTCCAGACGTTGCAGGAAGTCGGTCTCGGCTACATCAAACTCGGCCAGCAAGCCACCACGCTAAGTGGCGGCGAGGCCCAACGCATCAAGCTTTCGGCTGAGCTCGCCAAGAAAGCCACCGGCCGCACCTTATACATCCTCGACGAGCCCACCAGCGGCCTGCATTTCGCCGACGTGGCAAAGTTGCTGGAAGTGCTGTTCAAACTCCGCAACGCCGGCAACACCGTGCTGGTCATCGAACACAACCTCGACGTCATCAAGTGCGCCGACCACATCATTGATCTCGGCCCCGAAGGCGGCGATGCCGGCGGAAGAATTGTTGCCGAAGGCACGCCGGAAGAAATCACTGCCATCACCGCTTCCTACACAGGCCAATCGTTGCGGAAAATGCTCATCCGCAGTTGAGCCACTTACGGCCCCACTCTCTTTGAAAATATTACTGCTTTTGCAGGGTGAATTGGAACGTCGTGGCACCACCGGTACATCCCGGCTGGGTACAGGTCACGGTATAGGTCACCGTGAACGTGTCGGCGGCGAACGGTGAGTAACTCACGTTCTGAGAGCAGCCAGGTGTGGTAGCAGCCGCCACTGCGGCGTTGAAAGCCTGCACCAGTATCTTCGAGAAGGTCTTTAGGTTCGTCATCTGGAACGTGCCCAAGAGCCCGAGACTGCCGCCGCCCGGGCAATAAGTGTAGCAGCCATCACCCGGGCAGCCACACGAGATGCATCCGATACTGTACGAGCCGGTCATCGCGTAGGTTCCCGCGGTGAGGTTTTGGGGGAACCCGGCGGGCAGTCCCGACACCGGCTTCGCCGGCGTCCCACCATAGTTGTAAAGTTCCCGGCTACAGCACTCGCCTACGCAGCCGCAACCATATACATGGACGTCAGCACTGCCCTGTGTCGAGCCCATTGTGATGGTAATCGTCCCGTCGGGGGACATCGAGGAGCTATCGATCACTCCCGAAACCGTCTCCGAGATGGAAATATGCGCGTCCGTGCATCCCGCAGGAATTGCATAAAGCATGGTAACCACGTCGCCGGCTTTGTGGAACCCTGCACTCCTCGCGTTAACCTCTTCCAGAAGCGGCGCTCCCGCGTAATTCGCGAGTTTCTGCAGCGATTTGGCGGCACTAGAGAGTTTACTCACTGCCGATTTCTCGCTCAGGCCGCTGAGTTGGCTTTCCAAGGTGCCGAGCTTTTTGTTCGCCGCGTCGATCTTTTTACCGAACTTCACCGGGTCGAAACCAGAAGACGCGAGAGCTGCCTTCGCCTGATTCAGCAAGTCCTTCACGGTATTGAGATCGGAAATCGCACTCGCTGAATCGCCCCCACCGGCGGCAACAGCGGCGTTGATGAGTTGGTCAACGCTGGCCCACAAGGCATCGGAGACGGCATTGGTATCAGCCCGCGCGGGCGTGGCCAGCATCACCGCTACCACCATCGCACCCAGAATTGAAAATACGCATTTACCTTCGAGAGTCCGTCCCAATTGTATGGACTTCATATTTGTTCTCATTTCCGCATCCCTCCTCCAGTGTGAATCGTGATGAGTAACGGTTTCGTTGTCCGATAGATAAGAACTACTCATGCTTGCCAGCCACCACCTTTTGCAATCTAGCCGAAAATTAGCTTCTTGTCAAAGCATAAGAGGCAGCCCGATCACCACGACGGATATAACGTCTGTTGGCCGCAAAGCCGTTCATTCTGTGCATCAGTCTTGCGGTGGGCGGCAAATTCTGTCAATAATGAGGGGGCGATGAGACAACGTGCGAACATTCTGAGTATTTTGACGGCGGCGGTATCGCTCAGCATTGCGGCGACCACAGCTCCGAAAGCGTTCGGAGCAACTGAGGAGAATCGGTTATATCGCGTGGCGCAGGCGGCGTTCGGCGATGGGTTGAACGATCTGGCGGAGCAGCAGGCGCGCAAGTTTCTTGAAAAATTCCCTAACTCTGAGCGGGGCGACGCGATTGCGCTGTTGCTTGGGCAGGCGCAACTGAATCAGGGCAAGTGGCAGGAGGCGGCCGAGACGTTTACCAAGGCGTTGGGGCGTTGGCCGGACAAACGGCCCGATGCGTTCCGATTCTGGCTCGCTGAGGCATTGGTGCGCAGCGGGAAGTTTGCCGAGGCGGAAACGAAGTACGCCGAGGTGATCAAGAAATACGGGAGCAGTTCCTATCTTGCGGCGGCAGAATACGGACTGGCGGTTGTGCAATTCAAGCAGGGGAAATTCAACGCGGCGGCGACGACGCTGGAGCAGTTGCTAAAGCGCGAGCCGAAGAGTGAGTTAGCGCAGAAAGCAGGATTATTGCGCGGGCAGATTTATCTGGCGCTGGAACAGCCCGATAAGGCGGCAACTGCGCTCGGTGACTTGATTCGGAAGTCCCCCGATGCGCTGGCGTCGTACCGCGCACACGTGTTGCTTGGCGAGTCGTATGTGCGACGGAAGCAATACGCCGAGGCGCAGAAGCATTTCGTCGCGGTGCTCGATGCGTTCAAGTCGAAGCCGGGCCGGCCCGTTAATGCGCAGTTGGCGGCGGAAGCGTGGTCCGGGTTGGGCTGGATGCATTGGGGAAATGGCGCATTCGATCAGGCTGCGGAGGCATTCTCACAAGCGTTGGCCAATGCGCAGTCGTCCCAGTTGAAGCGGGACGCGATGCTGAAACTCGGCGAGGCGTACGTGCGCGTGGGGAAACTGGCCGAGGGCGTGGCAAGACTGCGGGAGTTCTTGCAGGCGAACCCGACTGACCCGCAGGACGACGAGGTGCGGCTGGCGATCGGCGATTTGTTGTACGGCAACGGCGAGTGGACGGCAGGACAGGCAGCATACGCGGAACTGATCAGTAAACATCCGCAGAGCGCGTTGCTGGCAAAGGCGCACCTGAACGCGGGGTGGTGCGCGTGGAAGCTTGGTCAAATCCCAGATGCCTTGAAATATTTCCAACAGGCGTTTGATCTCGCACAGTCAAAAGACAACGCGCTGGCGGGTGAAGCATTGTTCAAGCTCGCGGACGCACAGTCTGCGCTCGGTCAGTACGCCGAGGCGGCGGGGACTTATCAGCGGTTGATCGGCGAGTACGCGAACGTGGGGTTGCTCGAACGCGCCATGTTCCAACTGGGACAAACTTATCAGCAGGCGCACAACATGGAGGCGGCGCTGGCCGCATTCCAAACGTTGCTGGAGCAGCATCCAAATAGTGATTATGCGCCAGAGGTGCAGTTCCAGATCGGAGTCCTCTACGATAAACTGGGGAACGAAGCGAAGGCGCGCGACGCGTTTCGCGCTGTAACGACCAAGTATTATTCACACAGCGACCTGGCGGGCCGCGCAGAGTTGGCGGTAGGCGAATCGTTTTGTCGCGAAGGGAAATACGACGAGGCAATTGCGGAGTTTCAGAAGCTGAGCGGCGCCGCGCCGGAGTCGGAGCTCGGCCAGCGCGCGTTTTATCGTCGCGGCTGGTGCCAGGCACAGAACGGGCAGGCTGAGAAAACGCTGACGGAGTTCAAAGAGTTTCTCGCCAAGTATCCGAAGTCGGTGGTGGCACCGGAAGTGCAATACTGGGTGGCAGACTTCTACGCGAAACGGCAGGATTACATTAACGCACAACAGCAGTTTGACTTGCTTGCGAAGAACTACCCGACAAATGAACTGGCTGACGCGGCGCAGTACATGGCTGGGCGGGCGGCCCACTCGCGGCAGGATTATAAAACGGCAAAAGAGTCGTTCGAGGCACTGATCAATACGTTCACCAATTCATCGTGGCGGTGTGACGCGCTGTTCAGCGACGGCGACGCACTTACCGAGTTGGGGCAGTTCGACAACGCGCTGGTGGTGTTCGATCTGGTGACGAAGCAGTTTGGCGATTGCTATTTGGTTTGCGAGGCACACGGGCGGAAAGGCGATTGTCTGTTCACATTGAAACGGTTCGAGGAAGCGGTGACCAGTTATCGCGCGGCACTGGACTGCGCGGCACAGGCGGAGGCCGCAATCCGGAATCAACTCTACTACAAGCTTGGCCAGAGCTATGAGCAACTGGGCAAGCTGGCCGAGGCTTACGAGAGCTACGCCAAGCCGGTATACGAGCAGATCGCGGAGCCGAACCTGCAGCCGGAGCGGTTCTGGTTGGGCAAGGCCGGCTTGGCGGCGGCGGGCATCAAGGAACAACAGCAACAATGGCGCGAGGCGAAAAAACTGTATCAACGATTGATCGAGTTGTGCCCTGACTTGAAGCCAATGTTGGAGGATCGCATTCGGAGAATCATCGTACAGCATCCGGAATTGATGTTCTGAACGGCGTACGGTGGAGGGTTTGACATTGAAAACGAGCATCGAATCAGTTAAGCAGAAGGGACATTTATGTTAACGCTTATGAGCAAGGCCGGCCCGTTGGTGATGTGGCTGATCTTTCTCGGCGGCTTGATGGCCGCCGCTACCTTTCTGGAACGGTTGCTGCATTACCATCGCGCGCAAATCAACGCGGCCGATTTCGTTACCGGGATCCGAAACGCATTGGGCCGCGGTAACATCCCGGAGTCGCTTGCCTTATGCGACGAGACACCGGGCCCGGTGGCGCAGGTCGTTCGCGTCGGCGTGCTCAATCACAACTGCAGCCGCGAAGAGATCCGCGAGGCTATGCAGGACGCTGGACACAGCGAGGTGGTCAAGCTCGAACACAATCTGCCGATTCTGGCCACTGTGGCGCAAGTGGCGCCGCTGATGGGGTTCCTTGGGACGGTGCTGGGAATGATCGCCACGTTTCACGTGATCGAGCAGGTGGAACTGGCGACTCCGGGACAACTGGCAAAAGGCGTATGGGAAGCGTTGCAGGCCACAGCGGCTGGGTTGATCGTGGCGATCCCGGCGTACGTGGCGTACAACTACCTCGTGATTCGACTGCAGAATCTGGTACTGGACATGGAAAAGTCGGCCAATGCGATCCTGAATCTGCTGACGCACGGAGACAAAGACGTGCCGCCAGTAACACTGGCCGGGAAACCCAGGAATTGAACGCGACGCATTGCTGCTATGATCTTCAAAACCAATTGTCAGATTGCCAAAGGTTTGATGGATCCCATACCGGCGGTGAACGTGGTGTTGTTGCTGCTGCTGTTCTTTCTACTAAGTTCAACGTACGTGCAGCAATCAGGCGTTGGAATCAGTTTGCCCGGCTTCGATAAGCCGAACGTGCGCAGTTTTCAGACGCTGGTGGTTACGGTTACGAGTGGGAGCCTGCTGTTCTTCAACAACCGGTCGACGACGCCAGCCGACCTGCAGAAGGCGTTGCGAGAGGAGGTCCGCAAGGGACCAAACCAGGAGTTGATTATCAAGGCCGATAAACAGGTGCCGCATGGCGTAGTGGTCGAAGTTATGAACATCGCATTCAAGGCCGGTATCCACGACGTCAACCTCGCCACGCGGTCCGAGACACCGATGACAATGGCACACTGACAGGATGAAGCAGCTCTGGAGATTCCGCTTTGGTGAATGGGAGAAGTTACTTCTATTGCTAGCCGTGTGTCTGGCGGTAGTAGTGGGATTACAGGGATTGCGCACAACGCATGCGGCCAAGACGCCGGGTGACGAGGCGCAACGACGTGTCCGTTGGTTGATGGCCGGTGGTGATCGCGCGACTGTGGGAGGCGGGCAGTCTGCAGCGGCGGAACTATTCGATCCCAGTGTGATGTCACTGCCGAGTCCGCACGGGTTTTCGCAACGGCTGTGGCAACACGTCGTGCCGGTCAAGTCTCGACCTACGGACTGGGGCGCAACCCCGGAATTTTTGGAGCGGGAAGCGGTAAACGTACCGCCGTCGTTGCTGGACCAGCCGCCGTTGATAGACACGGTAGACTCGATGGTTGAGAAAAGCAGCAGTGTGGGGATCGATGATGCCGCCGTTGCGCCGGTTGAGGTTGCTCCCAGCGAGAATCGGACACTGTTTCTGGTATCGGGTGCTTTGGCGGGGCGCGCATTGGTTCGAATTCCGTCTTTGCCCGTTGTGAACAATGAGACGGCGTTGAAGCCGACGCGGGTACGGATCGGCGTGGCACCGGATGGCATAGTGCAGTTCGCATCGGTGGAATGGTCGTGCGGTAAGGAGATGGTGGACGCGCAGGCTGTGGAACTGGCGCAACAGATAAGGTTCGAGCCGGCCACGGATTCGAAAGCGCCCTCGTTGGCTTGGGGTGTGGTAAAAATGTTGTGGGCGACAGAACCGACGCCCGTCGCCAACGGCAACGGTGAAAAGCGGCAGCAGACACACAAGTGAGAATCTAACGGAGGTTTTAGTTATGGGAATGTGGATTGGACGGAATAGGAAAGCGCGGGTCACGTATGGGTTCGATGACATCGCCTTGGTGCCTGGCGACATCACCATCAACCCCAACGAGGTGGACACGACCATTAAGATCGGGTCACACAAGATTAGCGTCCCAATCATGGCCAGCGCGATGGATGGCGTGGTGGACGTGCGGTTTGCCATTGAGATGGGCAAACTTGGAGGCATCGCTGTGCTTAATCTCGAAGGCGTGCAAACGCGCTACCGCAACCCCAACAAAGTCCTCGACAAGATCGCCAGCGCAAGCAAGGAAGAAGCGACTCAATTGGTGCAGCAGATTTACACCCAGCCGATTCAGGAAGACCTCGTAGCGGCCCGAGTGCGCGAGATCAAGAAGGGCGGAGCGATCTGCGCAGTCAGCGCCATCCCGCAACGCGCCGAACGCTTTGGCGCCATAGCACAAAAGGCAGGCGCCGACATTTTCATCGTGCAGTCCACCGTCTCCACCGTGCGCCATATCTCCAGCGAGTACAAGACGTTCGATCTCGCCGCGTTCTGCAAGAAGATGAAGATTCCTGTGGTCATCGGCAACACCGTCACCTACTCCGCAACGCTCGATATCATGCAATGCGGTCCGGCCGCGGTGCTCATCGGTGTCGGTCCCGGCGCAGCGTGCACCACGCGCGGCGTGCTCGGTATCGGCGTGCCGCAGGTAACCGCGACCGTGGACTGCGCCGCGGCGCGCGACCATTATTTTAAGCAGACCGGCAAGTACATACCCATCATAACCGACGGCGGCATGAGCAAAGGCGGCGACATCTGCAAAGCATTCGCGTGTGGCGCCGATGCGGTAATGATCGGCAGCGCATTCGCCCGCGCCAAGGAAGCGCCAGGCCGCGGCTTCCATTGGGGCATGGCCACGCCGCACGCCAATCTGCCGCGCGGAACACGCATCCGTGTCGGCGTGACCGGTCCACTCAAACAGATTCTTTTCGGTCCTGCCGAACTCGACGACGGCTCGCAAAACCTGATGGGCGCGCTGGCAACTTGCATGGGTAACGTCGGCAAACGCACCATCCGCGAGTTTCAGGAGACCGACATCATCATCGCGCCAGCCATCAAGACCGAAGGCAAAGTCTTCCAGACAGTCCAAGGCGTCGGTATGGGCAAGTGACGACAAAATAGCAAACGGAGTGAAACGGCGGAACCGATTGACGGTTGAGCTCGGCCACCGCAAGCCGCTTAGCCAGCATGGTTAGGCATTGGCGGGCGCGGGGCTTCGCCGCCTCCCCATAGTCAACGCCTCTCCCACTATGTATTGCACAAGAGGGGTCACGATCTATCTGCCATTTCCCGACGACTGCTAAACGCCGCCTTTACAAACCACACCTCAAAACCTAGGATGCCCAAAACGGATGGGTATATAAGAGGATGGAAAGCCTTTTCGCGAAACTTCGTGGTAAAACCGTTCATTTCTTTCTGGAACTGGAGGGCCATTCAAAGCGTTCATTGATCCTGGGGGCGTTGATTCTGTTCGGTCTGACCCTTCTCATGTTCGGCGATGTATTGGTGACCAGCCGGCAAATTGTTCTCTCCGACGCACAGACTGATCTTGCGGGGCAGTTTATTTACTGGCGGGAATTTGCAGCTTGCGAACTCAAACAAGGGAATTTGCCCCTGTGGAACCCGCACGTGTTCTCTGGCATGCCTTTCCTGGGGTGGTCTCAGCCGGGACTGCTGTATCCTCCGAACTGGCTGGATTTGGTGTTACCATTGTCGAATTCCATCAATCTTGGCATTGCGCTGCACGTGTTTTTGGCCGGGTTGTTCACGTATTTTTGGATATGGCGGCGCGGCCTGCATCCAATTGCATGCGTAGTTGCAGCCGCGCTATTCATGTTCAGCGGCGCTTATTTCTCGCACGTTTTCGCCGGTCATCTCTCACTGCTTTTTGCTGCTGCGTGGATGCCCCTTTTGTTCGTGGCGATTGATGGCTTGTTTGAGACACGCGCTATGAGGTGGGTTCTTCTCGGGATGTTTGCGGTGACCATGCAGATATTGGCCGGTGACTTTCAAGTGTGCTTCTACACGGCTGTGGCTGCCGGCGTGTACTCGTGCCTGTGCCTGATCGGAGCGGAACACCGGACGAAAACAGCACTGGGTCTTGTGGGTATGTACATGGGCGCCATACTGCTGGGGGCGGTTCAACTCTTCACAAGTATTCAAGCGGCCTCGGAAAGTGTTCGCAGCGGAGGCCTCAGCTACGAGTTTGCCGGGACGTTTTCGTTTCCACCGGAGAATCTCATAACGCTGATCATGCCGGGCTTCTTAGGCGACATGATTAAGATGCCTTATTGGGGGCGCTGGCATTTGTGGGAGACATGCCTGTTTCTCGGAGTAACCGGGCTGATCTTGCTCGCATACGGCGCGGTCCGCGGCAATCGAGAGTTGAGACGATTCTCCCTTCCCATGGCGCTGATTCTTATCGTGCTGGCTCTTGGATCATATACCCCCTTGTTCAAGGTTCTGTATCATTGGATGCCGGGATTTGACCGATTCCGTGGTAACGCAAAGTTC
The DNA here is from genome assembly GCA_050008795.1 of Verrucomicrobiia bacterium. GTDB lineage: Bacteria > Verrucomicrobiota > Verrucomicrobiia > Palsa-1439 > Palsa-1439 > CAIKBP01. The sequence goes on from JBEKLX010000036.1 coordinate 15,261, forward strand.
ATCATTCAAGCATCCTTGTTTATGGTCATGCTTGCGGGCATTGGGATGGATCATCTCCTCAAAAATCGTAAAAACCATAATCGCGTGGCTCCGTCTGTCATCCTCCTGATCGCAGGCGGTGTTCTTGCGAGTGCAGCAGTATATCTGCGGACGCAGGTGATGGCTGTTCAGCAGCCAAACTGGTGGTCTCAACCCTTCTTGGCTATCAGTGCTTTGCAGCAGTCATTCCTACCTACGGGGATGTATACGGATCAATTATTCGTGTCCCAGGCGTGGTTGTTTGCATGCTATTCTCTGGCGATCTTAGCAGGGCTGCTGGTGCTGTTGGCTGGGTTACTATTTGCGGTCAGGTTTTGGAAGCCAGCAGTATACCTAATCGCATTGCTGGCCGTAGCGGAAGTCTTTGCATTCAGCCGACACTCACGTACAACCTTTGATCTGGCATCAACTCAATCGGCCTGGCTGAAGACTTTCATTCAACAGCATCCTGGCGATTACAGAATTTTTTACATAAGAAATTCCAACGTCGCGATGTGGCTGCAAAAAGAGGATATTTGGGGATATGCGCCTCTTGTGTTGAAACGATACGCCGAATTCATGGCTTTTACCCAAGGGCAATCCCTTGATGGGATAACACAATACGTCGATTTTTATAGCGACCATACTCTCTTCCGGATGCTTCGATGTAAATTTGTTTTCGTTCCCATGGAAGACGTCGATCGAGTGCGCCAGGCGAAGACAGTGATGTCGCACCTGCAATTGATTCAACAGTGTCGCGTCATCTCCGGCCGCGACGCGATTTTCCAAACAATGGACACGCCATCTTTTGATCCGGAGACGGAGGTTATTCTTGAGGCCAAACCCGATCCATTTCCTGTACGGTCGACGGAAACGGGCTCGGCAAGGATTATCGAGTCCTCCTGCAATTACCTCACGATCGAAGTGGATATTCCGCAACCCGCTATCCTTTTAGTCACGGATGCATACAGCAACGGATGGCGCGCCCGGCCACTACCGGGAAGCGTTCAAAGCGTGTACCGGGTAATGCCGGCAAACTACATTTTACGCGCCATCCCACTTGCCAAAGGCCATCACCGTTTTCGCCTTGAATACTTGCCAACTGCATTCCAGATCGGAATGTGGATCTCCGCTATATCGTGCCTGTTTTATGCGCTCGCAGTTGCGTGGCATTTCAAAGGCCGGCACTTTCGATAAAACTGCGGAGTCTCGAGCCGCCCAAGGCCACATCGTCACGCGCTGGCGGGCGCGGGACCGGGATTGATGACGGGGGCTGAGACGGGTTCAGGCTTGATTTCGGGCGATGATGGCGGAGTCGTGGCGGACGGCGTACTGCGCGGCGGTTTGGAAAGTTTACTGGTTTCGACCAGCTCCTCGATCTCGGACGCATCGAGCGTTTCATGCTCGATTAGCGCTTCGGCCAACGCAATCAGTTTATCTTTGTTGTCGAGAATGATCTGTCGGGCTTGGTTGTAACAGCCATCGATGATGCGCCGCACTTCCTCATCAATCTCGCGGGCGGTTTGCTCGCTGACCTCGCGTGGCTTGAGTAGGTCGCGTCCGAGAAAAATGTGTTCCTCGCGGCTACTGACGTTAACCATGCCAAGCCGTTCACTCATACCCCATTCAGTGACCATTTTGCGGGCGATGTGCGTGGCCTGAAGAATGTCGCCCGCCGCACCGCTGGTGCAATCACCGAATATGATCTCCTCCGAGATGCGCCCGCCCATGATGCCGGTAAGCTCGTCGAGCAACTGCTTCTTACTTTCATGGTACTTGTCTTTCTCGGGTAAAGAGAAGGTTGCGCCGAGAAACATGCCGCGTGGGATGATCGTAACTTTATGCAGCGGCTCGGTGTTCTCAAGAAGATACATGACCAGCGCGTGACCGGCCTCGTGATAGGCAGTGAGCTTCTTGTCCTTCTCGTCCATCACCCGGCTGCGGCGTTCGCGGCCCCAACGGACCTTGTCGCGCGCCTCTTCGAGTTCCTCCGTGCCAACTGACTTCTTGCCATTGCGAGCTGCCAGCAGCGCGGCTTCGTTGATGAGATTGGCCAAGTCTGCGCCCGAAAAACCCGGCGTACTGCGGCCGATCAACTTCAGATCGGCTTCGGCTGCCAGCTTTACCTGACGGGCGTGCACATTGAGAATGGCCTCGCGGCCGTTGATGTCCGGCAGGTCGAGGACGATCTGACGGTCAAACCGGCCGGGCCGCAGCAGCGCGGTGTCAAGCACATCGGGCCGGTTCGTCGCGGCCATGATGATGACGCCTTCCTGCGTGTCGAACCCATCCATCTCGACGAGCAGCGCGTTGAGCGTCTGCTCGCGTTCGTCATGGCCACCGCCGATGCCGCTGAACCGGGACCGGCCAACGGCGTCAATCTCGTCGATGAAGATGATGCACGGCGCGCTCTTTTTACCCTGCTCGAACATGTCGCGTACGCGGCTGGCACCGACGCCAACGAACATCTCAACGAAATCAGAACCGCTGATCGAGAAAAACGGCACATCAGCCTCGCCGGCAATGGCTTTGGCTAAGAGCGTCTTGCCCGAGCCGGGCGGGCCAACCATCAACACGCCTTTCGGAATGCGCCCGCCGAGACGCTGGAATCTCTT
>JBEKLX010000037.1:0-17710 GCA_050008795.1 Verrucomicrobiia bacterium
CCGACCCTTCTTCAATTGTAGCCGCGATCTCTTTCGTGGCTGCAAGTCTACTTGGCCTTCACCTGCAGATTGGATGTCACATCGCGGACGCCGTCGGTCTCCAGCGCCAACAACATCGCCTTGCCGATGAGTTCAGGCGACGACACCATGCCTGCCAATGTCACATGTCCATCAGTGGTGTTCACCGAGATGTTCCGCGCGGACAATTCGCGGTCGGCGACCAACTTCGCTTTGATCTTTGCGGTGACTCGCGCGTCAGCAGTGGCGTCCGCAATAGCTACGCCCGCGTCGCGCACCGAACGGCGCACGACTTTGCCCGTGCGGGCAAGATCGTTCTTGATGTCGTCCCCCGTCAAATGCCACGCGAAAAGCCTGACGTTCACGGCATCGGCCGCGCGTTCGATGGCCGCCGCCGTCGCATCCTGTGCGTGTCGGATCGCCGGTTTCTCGCGTCCTTCCAGGAAATACCAAACACCCAACCCGCCAACCAGCGCGCCCACAAGCCAGCCAATGAGAAATGCTTTCATACCGCCCTCCGCCACTTATCTTAGCGGCAGGTCGCGGCGAACGCAAACCGTCAGTGAACCGTCTTTAGCGCCGAGACCAGCGGCGTGTTTGCGGGCACGCTCCAGTCGAGTGCAGCCGCAAAATTGTTGCGCGCGCCAGTGGTCCGGTATAAGACGATGCACAGGAGTGCAGATCATGGCTGAGAAGGAACGCCTCAAACAAATCCACCTGTTGGTTGTCGAGGACGACTATGATCTGGTGCATGAGTTAGCCGAAGCGTTGACGTGCGAGAATTGGGTGGTAGACACCGCTGGCAACGGCATGGAAGCGCTCGAACGAATGCGGACCGCCGATTACGACGCGATAGTCTGCGATTTGATGATGTCCCGCATGGGTGGCGAGGAACTTCAGTGCGCGGTTGCCAAGGAATTCCCGTATCTGGCCGACCATTTTGTGTTTATCACTGGCCAGATTGAACGGAATGACGGGATTTCGGATTTCATCGAGCAGACCGGCAACACCCTGCTCCTTAAACCGTTTACGATGGAACAACTGCGCACTGCTGTGAAAGGGGTTTTGAGTTGTTGACCCAGAACGTTTTCGGGGTTGGACGCCGCGCTCGTGGATTGCGCCCGGCGCGCTCCCGCTCGTATAATGTCACATCATGGCGACGTTTCCTGTAAACCAGCAATTAACGCCGATGATGCAGCAATACCGCCGCATCAAGCACCAGATTCCCGGCGACGCGCTGCTGATGTTCCGGCTTGGCGATTTCTACGAGATGTTTTTCGAGGATGCACAGAGCGCCGCCATGCTCCTGAATCTGGCGCTCACGCACCGCAACGGCATCCCGATGTGCGGCGTCCCGCACCACGCTGCCGAGGCGTACATCAGCAAGCTGCTGCGGCTCGGTCGCAAGGTGGCCGTCTGCGACCAACTCGAGGAGGCCCAACCCGGTAAACTCGTCAACCGCGATGTCACGCAAATCCTTAGCCCGGGCACGCACTTCGACGCTCACATCCTCCACGCCGAACGAAATAATTTCCTCGCAGCCCTATGTCCCGCCCCTGATCTCAAAACCGGGAAGACAGCCTTTGGTCTCGCCTTGGTTGATCTGACAACCGGCGATTTCAAAGTGACCGAACTATCGACTGTCGAGCAGCTCCACAACGAACTGGCCCGCGTCCGTCCCGCCGAGATCGTTGTCCCGACCGGGTGGCATGACGAAGCGAAAACGTTGCTCGGTTCCCGCCAACCGTTCTCCATCACGCCTTACGATGGCTGGACGTTCGAGTGCGAGACGGCGTTTCTCACGTTGCGCGACCATTTCAAGACGCAATCGCTCGACGGTTTTGGCGCGAGCGACCTGACGGCTGGCATTGGCGCGGCCGGTGCGGCGCTGCATTACCTCCAGCAATCCCTGCGGCGCAGCACCAGTCACATCCACGGCCTGAAAGTCTACAGCACGACCGATTACATGGTGCTCGACGCCATAACACAGCGGAATCTCGAACTGCTCGAGCCACCCCGTACGTACGCCGACACTGGCGCGTCGGGGCGGACCGCCAAACACATGCTGATCGGCTGTCTCGATCGCACGCTCACGCCGATGGGCGCGCGCCTGCTTCGCGAGTGGCTGACGCATCCTTTGAAAAACGTAGAGCAGATCGAGGCGCGCCAGAGTGTTATTGCCGCATTTTGCACCGGGCCGGCCGAACTGACCAGTTTCCGCGAACAACTCCGCGGCGTGCGCGACATGGAGCGGATGCTCGCTCGCCTCAGCGTCGGATCGGGCAACGCCCGCGACCTCGGTGCGCTCAAGGATTCGCTGGCGGCACTGCCACGGGTGAAGGCGACGCTGCAATCGCTGTTGGAGGGTCGCGCTTCTGCGCGACCGCTGGAAAACGACATGGCCAAGCAGGAGCTCGGCTCTTCAGGTCTTCTTACGACGCTCAACTCCCAGATCACCGCGCAACCCGAGCTTGTTGACCTGATCTCACGGACAATTGTGGACGGGCCACCGATGGCGTTGAAAGATGGTGGCATCATTAGAGCGGGATTCAGTGTCGAGCTGGACGAATTACGCAGCGCGGCAACGGATGGGAAGGCATGGGTCGCTACGCTCCAGCAGAAAGAGGTCGAGCGCACGGGGATCGCCTCGCTCAAAGTGCGCTACAACCAGGTGTTTGGTTACTACATTGAGGTTACCAAGGCTAATCTCTCCAAGGTGCCGACCGATTACATCCGCAAACAAACCGTAGCCACGGGCGAACGGTTTTACACGCCCGAGTTGAAGGAGATGGAAGGCAAGATTCTCGGCGCGGAGGACAAGGCGAAAACACTGGAGTACGAGCTTTTCCTGCAAGTGCGCGACGCCGTGTTGCAGCACTCGGCGCAAATCCAGCAATCTGCCACGGCGCTCGCGGCGCTCGACGTGCTGGCGGGATTCGCCGAACTGGCACGGCACCAAAACTATTGTCGCCCGACTGTCAACGACGGCGACCGCATTGAGATCGTGGACGGTCGGCATCCCGTTCTGGAACAAACGCTGATCGAAGAACGGTTCGTGCCGAATGATTCGCTGCTCGACGGCACGGAACAGCAGATTCTCATCATCACCGGTCCGAACATGGCTGGCAAGAGCACCTACATCCGGCAGGTGGCGCTACTGGTGTTGATTGCGCAAGTCGGCTCGTATGTTCCGGCAGCCCGGGCAACAATCGGGCTGGTGGATCGCATATTTACGCGCATCGGCGCGACCGACGACCTTGCCCGCGGCCAGAGCACGTTCCTTGTCGAGATGAACGAGGCGGCCAATATCCTCAACAACGCCACCCCGCGCAGTCTGGTTATACTCGACGAGATCGGGCGTGGCACGAGCACGTTCGACGGCCTAAGCATCGCGTGGGCGGTGGCCGAGCACCTTCACAACGTCGTCGGGGCCAAAACGTTGTTCGCCACGCACTACCACGAGTTGACCGAACTTGCCACCACCCTGCCCCGAGTGAAGAACTACAACGTCGCAGTCCGTGAATGGCACGACCGTGTGATCTTTCTTCACAAAATCCTGCCAGGCGGCACCGACAAGAGTTATGGCATACAGGTCGCCCGGCTCGCCGGCCTGCCGAAAGCAGTCATCGAACGCGCCAAGGAAGTGCTGGCAAACCTCGAAGAATCCGAAATCTCCGCTGAAGGACAGCCGAAGATCGCGGAGCGAAAGCGGAAAGCGGACAGCGAAAAGCGCGAAGCGAAGGACGAAGTCAGGGAGCCACCGCAAATGTACTTATTTGGCGATAAACCACCGGTATAACTTACAGCTTCGGCTGTCGGCGTCTGCTCCCGCCCAACCTTTTCAAATCCATTGACCCGCTCAAAGCAGGGTTGACGCTGATGTGCAACGGGCTTATCAAATGAGATCGGTGAAACTCCACGCGCATCATTTAGGGAAAACCATCGGAGCGTTGCTGGTGCTGGCACTGCTGACGGTCGCGTATTTGCAGGTGGTCGGGTTCCCTCCGTTGCTGACGAAGATCGTGATTGGACAGTTGCGGAAGGCCGGCATCGCGGCGCAATTCAGGTCCGTACGGCTGGTTCTGCTACGTGGCGTGATGGCGACCGATGTGGTGCTGGCCGACGCCGCGAAGCCCGATAGACCTTTGGCGCGGATTGATGAACTGGCGTTGCACTGGGATTGGCGGCGGCTGTTGCAGCGGCGCAACGCGTTGGATACCCTCCGGATTGCCAACGCACGCGTGGCGGTGCCGACCCCCTCCGACGGTGTCAGCAGGGAGTATTTCACCGCTGAGGAGGCCACGGCAGTTCTGCGCTTTGCCGATGACGGGACGATTCATCTCACGCAGCTCACAGGCGTGTATTGCGGCATCGGACTGCACGTGACGGGAACGCTCAAGCCACAGGCGGTTTCAGTCGCACCGACGCCGGGCCGGTCGCCCCCGCCGGCAGATAAGAGCATTGCCCGGCAGTTCGTGCCGCTGACAAAGGTAGTGCGCGAGTTGAACAAGTTACATGAAACGTTCCCATTGGAATTGACGGTCAATTTTGCCGTGGACCTCGGCCAACCGTTTGTTGCACAACAGGCCCGCGCGCAATTGCGCGGCGCAGGATTACAGTATCGGGGCATGCAGGCCGACTCGGTGGCGGTGGACGTGCAGTTGACCAATGGCGTGATCGAGGTCCAGGAATGCGACGTGAAGATGTACGGTGGCGCCGTGACAGTGACGGGCCGGTACGATGTGGTGGCTGGACAATTCGATCTGCAGACGACGAGCACGGTGAATCCGAGAGGGTTTGCGCCGTTGTTGCCCGCAGCGTCGGCAGCTGAGTTGCGGAAGTTGAAGGTGGAGCGGAATCCGAAGATCGTCGCGCGGCTGGTATTGTCGCCCGAGACTGGCAGCCTGCCGCAAGTGCGGGGGACGGTTGACACCGGCGGACTGGAATTCCGTGGCGTAAAGTTCAACTCGATCCAGTTCGCGGTGGCGAGCAAGGAACGCGAGTTGTTCTTTTCGGACGCGGTGGTGGTGACACCAGAAGGACGGCTGACTGGACATGGGCAGATCAACGTGCAAACCACGGCCTTCGCCTACGAGATCGACAGCACACTGGACCCGACAAAACTGGTGCCATTGATGCGTCCGCTGATGAAACGATGGTTCGAGCCATGCTGGTTTGAGACGTCGCCGCATGTGACGGCAAAAGTCCGCGGAGATTTCGTAAATCAAAATGCGTTTGCGTACGACGCGGTGGTGACGGCGGGCCGTGGTAGTTACCGGGGCGTGCAATTGGAACAGGCGTCAGGATCGCTGCGGCTGCTGCAAAACAAGCTCGACGTACGCGACTTGATGCTCAGGCGGCGGGACGGCGAGTTGCGCGGTGAGTTGACGGCAGATTTCAACGCGCAACGGCTCAGTTTCAACGGGCATAGCACGGCGGATCCAGCGGCGATGGCGGGGTTGCTTGGCGAGAATGCCGCGAAGACAATGGAGCCGTATCGGTTCGGTTCGAACACGACGGCCCAAGCGTCCGGAGTAGTGGATTTCGCCAACCCGAAACAGACGGCGTGGACTGCGCAACTGGCAAACGACGGATTCTCATTCTGGAAGTTCGCGGCCGACCACGGCGAGGGGACGCTGGTGTTCACAAATGAAGTCCTGAAAATGCAGTTGGTTGGGAACGGGCTGGCATGGTGGAAGTTCAAGGCGGATCACGCGACGGCAAACCTGACGGCGGCGGCTGGCGCGGCACAGGTGGAGGATTTCAACGCGGATTGTTATGGTGGCAAGTTGCGAGGCAAATCGTCGTTAACCAGCGCGGGCACCAACGTGGAATACTGGATGGAATTGAATGCCGAGCGTTGCGATGTGCGCGAGATGTTGGAATCAATGCGCGGGAAGCCAAGCGAGGCGGTCGGGTGGTTGACAGGGGACCTCGAACTGCAGGGGCATGGCTCGGACTTGGCGGTGATGCAGGGCAGAGGCCATGTGGAGATAACCGACGGCGTGCTGGCCGAAGTGCCGCTATTCGGGGTTTTCTCGCAGATCCTGAACGGCCTGGCCGCGGGACTCGGCTCAACCAAGATCACCAGTGCGCGATGCACCTACACGGTGACGGATCAGTCGGTGAAAACTGACGATCTCATCGTGGATGCGGGCGCGTTCACTCTGCAGTCGCATGGGAAGGCGGACTTCAGCGGGAATCTCGATTTTAGGGTGAAGCTGCAGTTCCTGCGACTGCTGCCAGTATTCAATCTGTTGTGGGACAGTATCATAGGCAACATCTTCGAATACAAAATTGGCGGCACGCTCGCCGCGCCGAACTACAGGCCCGTGAATCTTCCGTCGGAAATCATGCCTCACGGTAAGATCGGCGGCGACAAATCGAATGAAAAGGCTCCCGCTCAACCCGCGCCAGACTTGCCCACGGACAATACGCCTGACAAACCACCTACGAATTGAGGCTCAGCAGACCGTGCGAATCGAACTAATCAACACCGGCAGCGAATTGTTGCTCGGTTTCACCGTCAACACTCACCTCAACTACATCGCCCGCAAACTCGGCGAGATCGGCCTGCGGTTGGAACGGCAAACCACCATCGGCGATGACCGCTCCGAAATGCGCGCTGCCATCACAGAGGCGTTGCGGCGATGCGATGTGCTTATCATTACGGGTGGACTCGGCCCAACCTCCGATGATTTCACGCGCGCCGTTGTCGCTGAACTTCTTGGCCGCAAGCTCATCCGCGATGGAGCCATCGCCACACATATCGCCGAGCGCCTCCGCAAACGCGGAATTCATCTACCCGAATCCATTTATGTTCAAGCGCTCGTACCCAAAGGCGCGAAAGTCCTGCCCAACCACAACGGCACCGCGCCCGGACTAGCCGTCGAACACAACAGCAAGCTTGTGGTGTTGTTGCCCGGACCGACGCGTGAACTCAAGCCAATGTTCGAAGAATTTGTGTTGCCGATGCTGCGGCAACGGTGCGGCGTGACGGCCAAGTTCGACTGCCGCACGTTCAAAGTCGTCGGTCTGCCGGAGTCCGCTGTCGAGGAGAAGGTCGCACCGGCGCTAGCCGACATGCGCGATGTCGAACTTGGTTACTGCGCGCGACCGGGCGAGGTGGAAGTGCGGATCATCTCAAATCTCAAATCCTCCGCCGACAGCGCCGAGAAACAAATCCGTGCCGCTCTCGGCGATCACCTCTTCGGGACAGGCGAAGAACAATTGGAAGAGGTTGTTGTCCGAGAACTGATCAAAACGCGCAAAACCATCGTCACGGCAGAATCATGCACGGGCGGCATGATTGCCAATCGCATCACCAACGTCAGCGGCTCCAGCGAAGTCTTTCTCAACGGCTGGGTGACGTACTCGAATGATGCCAAGATGAAGCAGCTCGGCGTGCGTGCGGAGTCATTGAAACAGTTTGGCGCAGTCAGCGAAGAAGTTGCTTGTGAGATGGCCAAAAACGCCCGGGCACGCAGCGGCGCAGATTATGCCGTCAGCGCCACCGGCATTGCCGGGCCAACTGGCGGCACGCCGGGAAAACCGGTTGGTCTTGTATTCATCGGCATGGCGACGCCGCAGCGCACGGTGGTGCAACGGCACACGCTGGTGTTTGACCGCGAGACATTCAAGTTCTTCGTATCGCAATACGCGCTCGACATGGTGCGACGGGAGTTGCTGGCTGCCAAACTTGGATGATTGGGCAGTTATTCTTTGCTGACTGTATTTGTCGGGCCCTCTACTTGGGCGACATCATTAGGAAATTGTTGAAACCAAGCGTTATGGTTTGTGTATGAGGTCCGACATTTCTCAGCAAAAAGATGGACGAGTGATTTGACCTGTTTGGCATCTCCCGTTTGTGACTGCTGATCGATCAGGCACATAAGCGAGCAGAAGGGCTTGTACAATCTGGTTGCCGAAGCGCGTTTATATGACGGAAGTTCTATGGTCTGGTAGAAGGACCCGCACTGGAAGGCTAATAACGATACAGATCCCAATGCTGTGATGAGGAGCAAGTAATGGGGCAATCGCGCGTGTGGTTGTTTCTGGATCAGTAGTTCAACGCCGTAAAGTGATGACAGAAGTAATACCACTGAAACAATGAGTATTATGATCATCTGCTGTCTTCCTTGCCCAACAATAAATGGACAGACTGTCCGTTTTCTCCCGCTTGCCCTTGTTCCATACGGCGGCATTCCACCAGAGACTAGGCACAATGTCAGCCCCCGGTGAGGTTAATCGGCATGACGGTATTAGAACGGGCAGGAAACCCCATTCTGCTGACGTGACAGGAATAGACTGATGTTGTAAACTGGCGGCGGTGAAAACAGTGACGGACAAAAAGAAATCAGGCAGCCCCCGCGACTGGCGGCGGCGATGGGAGCCGATCTTCCGCGCGGCCGAAGAGGGGCGATTGCCCAACAATTTAGCTGGCGTGCTGGAGGCGATGCAATGCCGTTGTGCTGCCAGGCGCGGTCGGTTCGTTTCTCCGACAGAACATGTGACCCAGAAATGACGACCTATCAGGAAATCCTGCGCGCCATTCATGGCAGCGGCGCCGATTACGCGTGGATGGGCATGAACGCCGCCGGGGCTTATGGCGCCACATCTGGATCGCTGGATTTTGATTTCTTTGTTCGCCCAGATCCGATGCACTTGGACAAAGCCAGACAAGCGTTTCGGGCAATGGGGATGAGCGAACTGTGGCCAAAAGTCACTTCCAGAAATTTGATTGCCATGGGTGTGACTGACACTTTTTCCGATCCATACGGTGGTCCAACCGTGGACTTGATGACAGAGATTTCAGGTCCAAGTTTCGAAGAAGTGTGGACCAAGCACCGGGTGATAAAGTTCAGTGGGGTAAAGGTTCGGATCGCGAGCCTAAAGCACATTGTCGCTTCGAAACGCGCTGCCAATCGCGAGAAAGACCGTTACGCACTGAAGCAATTGGAGAAGGAGCTTGGTCGCGAGGTCAAAGAGATGACCGCGAAATATCGTGCCTCTAAGAAAAAGAAGAAGTGATCCGCGCCTTCATCGCAATAGATATTCCTGAAGATGTTCGCGCCGCTATTACCGAAGCACAGGCGCGGCTGAAACGGGCCAATCTCAGTGTTAAGGTTTCGTGGACGAAGATCGACAACGTTCATCTAACGTTGCAGTTCCTCGGTTACGCGGAAGAACCAGTGGTGCCGAAGATTTCCGAGGCGCTGGCTGTCGTGGCCGGGCAACACGAGCCGTTCAATCTGCGAGTAAAAGGCGTGGGAGCGTTTCCCAGCGAAAAAAGGCCGCGGGTGTTGTGGGTCGGCTGCGCCGACGCCGAAGGGAAACTGAAAACGCTGGCGCGGGCCGTGCAGGAAGCGATGCAACAGTTCGGGTTCGAACCGGAGCACCGCGAGTTTTCGGCGCATCTGACGCTGGGACGGATTAAGCCTGCCCCGATGAAATCGGGGATTCCGAAGCCGGACGATGCGTTGACAAGGGCGTTGGATTCCATTAAGGATACCAAATTCGGGACGATGCACGTGGACGCAATCCATCTTTTCCAAAGTCAACTGCATCCAGAAGGATCGATTTATACGAAACTGTCGTCACACACGTTCACAGGAGGTCATCATGCCGTCGAAACCTGACACCAAGGAGAAGGAAGCCACCAAACAAGGCGCGATCAAGGACAAGAATCTCCAGTCGGCTGTGGCCGCCATTGAGAAACAATTCGGCGCCGGCTCGATCATGCGGCTCGGCGACGAGACGGCGCGCGTGGATATCCCGGTCATTTCGACGGGCGCACTGTCGCTCGACCTCGCGCTCGGCGTAGGCGGCCTGCCGCGCGGACGCGTGACCGAGTTGTTCGGTCCCGAAGGTGGAGGCAAAACGACATTGTCGTTGTCGGTGATTGCCAACGCCCAGCGCGCGGGCGGATTGGCGGCAATGATCGATGCCGAGCACGCGATGGACCCGGCGTACGCGAAACGGATAGGCGTGAACCTCGACGATTTACTGATCTCGCAGCCCGACAGTGGCGAAGAGGCGTTGACGGTGGCGGAGACGTTGATCCGCAGTAATGCCGTGGACGTGTTGGTGGTGGACTCGGTGGCCGCGCTGGTGCCGCGCGCCGAGTTGGAAGGCCAGATGGGCGATGCAACCGTCGGCGCACAGGCCCGGCTGATGAGCCAGGCGATGCGGAAACTGACGGCTGTCATTCACAAGGCAAAGACCTGCTGCATTTTCACAAACCAGATACGCGAGAAAATCGGCGTGATGTTCGGTAACCCAGAAACCACGCCCGGTGGCCGGGCGCTGAAATTCTACGCCGGCGTCCGATTGGATCTGCGCCGCGTCAGCGCCATCAAGGATTCGGCCGGCAAAGTCATCGGCAGCCACGTCCGCGCCAAGGTTGTGAAGAACAAAGTCGCGCCGCCGTTCGCCGAGGCGGAGTTCGATATCATGTACGACCGCGGCATTTCGCAGGAAGGCTCAGTCATTGATGTGGCGACAGATCTTGGCGTGCTGGAGCGGAAAGGCTCATGGCTGGCGTTCGCGGGTCAACAGATCGGACAGGGCCGCGAGTCGGCAAAGGATTTCCTGCGCGAGAACCCGAAAACGCTCGATCAGGTCATTGCGGCGATCAGGGTGAAGGTCGCGGCGGGAGGGTTGGTGGGCAAGCGGATCGGCGGCACGTCAGAGTAACCATTGTAGCCGGTAGCGCGACCGTCCCTGCCCCGACAGGAGTCGTGAGTCCTTGTCGGACATGCACAGCGGCAAGCTTCAGTTTGGGTCTTGAGGTTTCAATAGTTGGTTGCCGTGCCCAGAACTTTGAATCACGCCAATCGTTCTGCCGACCTGACCCACTGAAGCCGCAGCTAGCCACGAAGAGGAACGTCTGCATATCGTTCGACGTGAAGCGTACACGGTGGAGGATTAAGGGAAAAAGGCAACTGGAATATCGACTAGTGAGAAGAAGCAAAGGACACTTTGAGTCTCGGCTTCGGAATAGACGGGAGAATTGCGCGCTTTTTCTGCCTGATCGAGCACCAGTTGCATACTCGCAAATGCAACCCGTTTTGTATCGGTTTGAGAATTAACGCTCTCGTGAAGTTTCGCGCGTATGACTGATTCCGCCTTGCTGTAATTCCTATTATCTATGTCTTCAATAGCTTCGTCGAAACTGTGGTCCTCTTTGAACCAAATTTTGAAGTACGACAATGCTTGAATGAGGCAGGCGCGATATGTAGCCACAGGCGGGAGGCCTTTGGCCGCGGTGACTGAAGCGGAACAAAGGTAGGCTTCGGGGTAGTTTGCTGATCTAAAGTGGTCTTTCATCTTGTCATAGTTCACGAATTGCGTAAGTGATGACCACAAAAGGTAACATAAGACTGTAATGACTATGCCACAGAAAACGACTACGTAAGCCGAAAGGGCCGCGGCAAGTCTAACCGTACGATGACGTGTGCTTCTTGCGCTAACGAGGCTGCATCCTATCGACATGAGGCGGAACCACCAAATGATGACGGCTGATAGGAGTGCTAGCGATAAGACCAATTTGAAAACAGTCGAGCGAGTGGGTCGGAGCAGTTCAAAATAGTTGTCATAGTGTTGAGACATAAATGATACCCAATAATGGTGAAAGATCGGACCGAGGAGTGAGGAGTTTATATTGCCAACGAGAGTGTAAGGGATGAAAACAACACTTGAGAGGCACAGCATCGAAAAGAGCTTGAGTGGTCTTGCTTGCCAGAATGCGAGTTTCAGAAGGAACACAAGTAGCAAGGTTCCGATGATGTGACTATAACTCTCCCTCAGTGCAATTGAAAAACACCCATTATCGTGTTCGGGAGTTAGGAGTGATGGCGCTTGTAGAATGTCGGACAGCAGCAGATTGATGAAAAGGAAAGCGCCCGGCTGTAGTCTGTGGGCGTTTGGAGAGTTGAGATTCTTCTCAAGCGTTATATAGGGATCCTTCAACATGCCCCACCACAGCTTGGGAAACTTACAGGCAGAGTCTATGACATCGGTCAGAAACTGATGGAAGTCCGTCGGTTTCATGACCCGCTCAAGCGAATGTAACAGGTGACTTCGGTGGGCGGATGGCAGAGGGCGAAGTCGGCGCGGCCTTCGACGGTTTGGTACTCGGGCCAGACGGCGGCGCGGTCGTAGATGTCCCAGCCCAACTCCTGCAGGACGCGCAAGACGATGCCTTGGGAGATGGACTGCTCGTTCGGGAACTTGCCCTGATGCAGTTTCACCGGGATGTCGGAGAGCGTGGCTTCAAGTCCCATAGCCTGTAACCTCAACCGCTGATGCTAATTGTCGTTGAAGCGGCGCTCAAGACATAAATTGTTGTTGAAGGGCTGCGCATTGCGTTTGCGTTTTAGGCCGGGCTTCGTTAATTAGATGGCGGTATGACTTCATCCGAAATCCGTCAGGGTTTTCTCGATTTCTTCAAATCGAAGCAGCACACGGTTGTGCCATCGTCGTCGCTGCTGCCCGACTCGCCGAATCTGCTGTTCACCAACGCTGGCATGAACCAGTTCGTGCCCATCTTTCTCGGCCAGAGCAAACCACAATGGAACCCGGCGCGCGCTGCTCGTGGCGAGGAGCACTCGCGACGAGCCGCCGATACACAGAAATGCATCCGGGCCGGCGGCAAACATAATGACCTCGAAGACGTCGGACTCGACACCTATCACCACACATTCTTTGAGATGCTTGGCAACTGGTCGTTCGGAAATTACTTCAAGCGCGAAGCGATCGATTGGGCATGGGAACTTCTTGTCAAAGTCTGGGGTTTTCCGAAGGAACGGCTGTACGCGACGTATTTCGGCGGTGATGAAAAGATTTCACCCGACACCGAAGCGCGCGACCTGTGGTTGCGGTATCTGCCCGCCGACCATGTCCTCCCGGGCGACCGCAAAGATAACTTCTGGATGATGGGCGACACGGGGCCGTGCGGTCCGTGTAGCGAAATTCATGTGGACTTGACGCCCGCCGGCGACTCGCGCGGCAAGCTTGTCAATGTTGGGAGCCCGCAGTGCATCGAGATCTGGAATCTCGTCTTCATCCAGTTCAGCGCGAACCCCGACAGCTCATTGTCGGAGCTGCCGGCTAAACATGTGGACACCGGCATGGGTTTCGAGCGCGTGTGCGGCATCATTCAGTGCACAAAGAATTTCACGAACTTTAGCGGCGTCATTTCCAACTACGAGTCCGATGTTTTTACACCGATCTTTCGCGAACTCGAAAAGCTCAGCGGGAAGAAGTATGGCTCGACGCTACCCAACTCATCCGACCCCAAATCCGCAATTGATGTCGCTTTCCGCGTCATTGCCGACCACATCCGGTGCCTGAGTTTTGCCATTGCCGATGGCATTCTGCCGTCGAATGAAGGCCGCGGTTACGTTCTTCGCCGAATCCTGCGCCGCGCAGTTAGATACGGACGCAACCTCGGTTTCCATGAGCCGTTCTTCTACAAGCTGGCCGGAGTTGTTGCTGACAATTTCGGCGATGTGTTTCCCGAAGTGCGCAGGAACAAAGCGCGCATCCAAACCGTGCTCAAAGCCGAGGAGGAAAGTTTCAATCGCACATTGGATACGGGAATAACAATATTCGAGAACTGTTCCAATGTCTTATTGGATTACGAGCCAAAACCCGGAGAGAAAATGGTGCTACACCCACCGTCCAGTCTTGCTGTACTAGGACACGTTTGGATTCAGAATGGCAAGGTGGAAAGAGTGTTATCTGGCGATTTTGCTTTTTTGCTCTATGACACCTATGGCTTTCCGCTCGATCTGACAGAGTTGATGGGGCGTGAACGTGGCTTCACAGTTGATGTTGCCGGGTTCGAGAAGTTGATGGAGGAACAACGTCAGCGGGCGCGGAAAGATCACGCAAAGAAGAAAACGGCGGTCACTGTCGTCAGAGAAGGACTCAAGGTCGAGCCAACGAAGTTTATTGGATACGACAATCTTGAAGCGGAAGCAGTCGTTGTAGCGGTCGAAGCAGCAAAGCAATCCACGGATTCCACGGATGACACGGATCGGAAAGGTGTCCGTGAAATCAGTGAAGCCGAGTCCGCGAGACATGCGGAGCAAATCCGTGGATATGAAATCGTTCTCAATCAAACGCCGTTCTATGCCGAGATGGGCGGGCAGGTTGGCGACACCGGGGTGATTCATGTGCCCGGGCACGATCGGACGGAGATTGGCCGGTTGGAAGTGCTGGACACGCAACTTCAGGGCAAGGTGCACGTTCATCGCGCCAAGCTGGTAAACGGTCGCGCGCCAGAGGTTGGCGAGGCGGTGCGTGTGGCGGTGGATACGGCGCGTCGGGCAAACATTCAGCGGCATCACACAGCGACGCATCTGTTCCATTTGGCCTTGCAGGAAATTGTGAGCCGCGATGCGCGGCAACGCGGGTCGCTGGTTGCTCCCGATCATTTTCGATTCGACTTTAATCATCCAGAAAAACTGACCGACCAGCAGATTGCCGACATCGAGCGGCTGGTCAACGAGCGCATCAAGGAGAACGCGCCCGTGTCGTGGACCGAGGTGTCGTACGCCGAGGTCAAGAACCATCCACAGATTCGCCAGTTCTTCGGCGAGAAATATGGCGACGTGGTGCGCGTGCTGCAGGTGGGCGGTCATCCGGGTAAGCTCGACGGTTTTTCCATGGAGCTTTGCGGTGGAACGCACGTCCGTAACACGGGCGACATCGGGCTATTCAAAATCACGCGTGAGTCGGCGATTGCAGCGGGCGTGCGACGCGTCGAGGCAGTGGTTGGTAAGTTTGCTAAGGAGTTCATCGAGAAACAGCGTGCGCAAGAGAAGGCCGGAGCGGAGAAGGCAAAGGCGCGGGAAAGGGAGAAGGAAGAAGAACAAAAGCGGAAAGCGGAAAGCGGAAAGCGCGCGCCGGAGATTGCAGAGCGGGTTCTCGCAGAGGCGCAGAGGCACGGGGACATCAATCTCATCGTCAGCAACCTTGGCGACGCGAATGCCGACTTGCTGCGGGCGGTGGTGGACGCGTTGAAACCGAAACTCGCCAGCGCCGTGGTGGTCCTCGGCGCTATGTCCGATGGAAAGGTCTCGCTGATCTGTTACGTCACACCCGACCTCGTGAAGGCGGGCAAGCATGCCGGCAAAATTGTCGGCGAACTGGCCAAGCTATGTGGTGGCGGCGGCGGTGGCCGGCCTGATTTGGCGCAGGCAGGCGGGAAACAACCGGAGAAGCTGGCAATGGCATTGGCCGAAGCGGCGCGGATTATCGGGATCTAACGGTCGCCGCGCTCGCGAAATTCCGATTCAAGCCGCTCGCTCATCCACTGTTTTATCATGCTCTGGTAGTTGAGATACCGTGAACGAGCCAGCCGTTTGATGCGCGCCAGCATGCGCGGATCCATCCGTAATGTGATGGTGGTGGATTCCGATTGGTCGCCTTGAGTGACCGATTCCTCCATGAGTTTGGCATCCAGTCGGTGCGTCAACCAATACTGTCCCTCATCACGTTCCGACGCGAACGACGGGATCGCTTCCCATTTGGTTACGAGGTCCATTCGGAGACCTTTCTGCCGTAAAAGTACTCCTCTTCGGCCGTCATGGGACGCGTTGCCACGACGCGGATCATCTTGCCGTCGGTCCTGTAAACACTGAATATGCCGCGTCCACTAAGCGACCGGCCGAGGCAGAACATCCGCGACTCACGGGCGAATCTCGGCGAGTCAGGGTAAAGACGGATGCCCATGGGATCCTCGAACGATTCCTCGACCTCCCGAGGTATCGGGAAGACTTTTGCATCGAATGGCGGGTTCAACCAGTCAAAGTCCATCAGCTCACCGTACTTACACAGTATGTGCGATGTCTTTACCGTGCTGTCAACTGCTTTCCGTCGTGGGCGGTTCCAGCGCGGGGCAAACAAACCTGTGGAACGCTTGCGCTAGTTGTAGTTTTCGGCGTATCATGCGCGCCATGCTCGATATCAAGCTGATCCGAGATAATCCCGATGCTGTACGTGAACGATTAGCCACACGCGGTTCCGGCGATGAAGCGCGCGTGAGCGAAATCGCCGCGTTGGATGAACAGCGGCGCAAGCTGCTGATTGAGTCCGAGGGATTGAAAGCGGAACGGAACAAGGTCAGCAAAGAAATCGGTCTATTGAAGTCGAAGGGGCAGGATGTCAGCGCGGCCATGTCACGAATGAAACAGGTCGGTGACCGTATCGCCTCGCTGGACGCCGAAGTCGCCGCGCTTGATGGCAAGCTCCAGAACATCACATTGATGATCCCCAATCTGCCTCACTCCAGCGTGCCGGTCGGCAAGACCGCTGCTGACAATCGTGAAGTGCGCCGATGGGGCGAACAACCGAAATTCGCGTTTCGACCGAAGCCGCACTGGGAGATCGGCGAGAAACTCGGCATCCTGGATTTCCCGCGTGCTGCGAAGATTTCCGGCAGCGGGTTCATCCTGTACAAAGGCGCTGGCGCGCGGTTGGAGCGCGGTCTGATTAATTTTCTGCTCGATCTCCACACCCGGGAACACGGTTACACGGAAGTTTCCCCGCCGTTCCTGATCAACCGCAACGCGATGATTGGCACCGGCCAGTTGCCAAAGTTCGAGGAGGACATGTACCGGCTCCGGGACGACGATCTCTTCCTCGCGCCGACTGCCGAAGTTCCCGTGGCGAATATTCATCGTGAGGAAATCCTGAACGAAGCGGACTTGCCGATTTGTTACTGCGCTTATACGCCGTGTTTTAGGCGCGAGGCAGGCGCAGCCGGCAAGGAAACGCGCGGCATGATTCGCGTCCACCAGTTCGACAAGGTCGAGTTGATCAAATTTACATCACCCGAGACCAGCTACGATGAGTTGGAGAAACTGGTCGCTAATGCCGAGCGCGTACTTCAACTGCTCGGCCTGCATTACCGGGTCATTTTGCTGTGCACGGGCGACGTGGGATTCGCCAGCGCGAAGACTTACGACATCGAAGTCTGGGCGCCGGGATCCCGCGACGGCGGAACGTATTTGGAGGTGTCGAGCTGCTCG
The DNA here is from genome assembly GCA_050008795.1 of Verrucomicrobiia bacterium. Taxonomy (GTDB): domain Bacteria; phylum Verrucomicrobiota; class Verrucomicrobiia; order Palsa-1439; family Palsa-1439; genus CAIKBP01. Next base: position 17,058 of record JBEKLX010000037.1, read on the forward strand.
AATTGCGAAGATTTCCAGGCGCGCCGCGCCAACATCCGGTTCAAGGGCGCCGACGCCAAGCGTCGGGGTTTCGTGCATACCCTCAATGGCAGCGGCACGGCGCTGGCACGACTTTATGTTGCCTTGCTGGAGACCTACCAGCAGGCCGATGGCAGCGTGAAACTGCCGGAAGTGCTTGCGCCGTATCTCGGAGGCGTTACGGAGATAAAGCCAGCATAGTTGAAACACAGAAGCACAGAGATTTCAGAAGCTTGTCCGTCGTGGTGGACTCTGTGTTCTCTGTGGTTGAAATCATGCTCTCTAAGGTTCAACAAGCTCTCTCGAAGCTGCTAAAGCCCGGCGAACCGCTGCTTGTCGGCGTCTCTGGCGGCGCAGATTCCGTTGCCCTGCTCCACGCACTGGTCTGTCTTCGGTGGTCTCCGCATGTCTGTCATCTCAATCACCAACTTCGCGGCGCGGACAGCGATGCCGATGCCGAGTTTGTCCGTCAACTGGCCCAAAAGCACGGTCTGCCGTTCACCATCGAGAAGCGCGACGTCGCAGCTCTCGCTGCCGATCGTAAACTTTCCCTCGAAGATGCCGCACGTCGCGCCCGACACGAGTTCTTCGCGGCAGTCGCGGAGCGGACCGGCATCAAAACGCTGGCGCTGGCG
>JBEKLX010000038.1:0-17649 GCA_050008795.1 Verrucomicrobiia bacterium
GTGCGAAATGAAAACCATCGTCAAATGCATCTCACGCGAGAGGCCGGCGAGCAGGTTGATGATCTGTGCCTGAATGGAAACGTCGAGCGCGGAAACCGGTTCGTCGGCGATGATCAGCTTCGGCTCGACCGCCAGCGCGCGGGCGACGGCGATACGCTGGCGCTGGCCGCCCGAAAACTCATGCGGGTACTTTTTCAGGAATCGCGGCGACAGTCCCACTTTCTCCATCAATGCGCTGATCCGCTCGGGCAATTCGCGTTTAGGCACGCGCTTGTGGCAACGAATAGCTTCCGACAACGCGTCAAAAATCGTCATGCGCGGGTTGAGCGAGGCGTACGGGTCTTGAAAGATCATCTGGAAATCGGCGCGCGCTTTGCGCAGCTCGCCACCTTTCAACGACGTCAGGTTTCTGCCCGCCAGAATCACCGTGCCTTCCGTCGGTGGAATCAACTGGAGAATTGTGCGGCCCAACGTCGTTTTGCCACAGCCCGATTCGCCAACCAGTCCCAGAGTTTCTCCCCGTTTCAGCGAGAGCGTGACGCCATCCACGGCCCGCACCGCGCCGATCTGGCGACGGAATACAACCCCCCGTTCCACTGGGAAGTGGGTTTTAACATTTTGAATTTCAAGGAAAGTGTCGGACATGGCTAAAGAGAGATTTCGTTGGATTGTATGCGCACGCAAGCCGTCGCGTGGCCGGGTTCGACCGTTTTCAGTTCAATCGGAGGTTGGCCGCATCTTTCCTGCGCAAACTCACATCGTGGCGCGAATGGGCAGCCTTCGATTCGTTTCGACAGGTCCGGTGGCGCACCCGGAATTGTGTAAAGTTCTACGCCCTTGGGCTGGAGCGCTGGAATGGAGCGCTGGAGCGCGCGCGTGTACGGATGCTTTGTACGGTAAAAAAGGTCTCCGGTCGGCGCGCTTTCGACGATTCGTCCAGCATACATCACCAGCACGCGCCGGCAAAAACCGGCTACGACACCCAGATCGTGTGTCACCCAGATCACTGCCATGCCCAGTTCGTTCTGCATCTTTTTGATGAGTTCGAGAATCTGCGCCTGCACCGTCACGTCGAGCGCGGTGGTAGGCTCGTCTGCGATAAGCAGTTCTGGTTTCGTAATCAGCGCCATAGCAATCATAACGCGCTGCCGCATGCCGCCCGAAAACTCGTGCGGGTAACTGCGAATCCGTTTCGCGGCGTCCGGCACGCCGACTTCCTCCAGTGCGCGAAGCCCCCGCTTCACGGCCTCGGCGCGACCGCAAACACCGTGAATCAGCAGGGGCTCGATCAACTGATCTTCAATCCGCATGTACGGATTCAGCGAAGTCATCGGGTCCTGAAAAATCATCGCCATGCGTTTGCCGCGAATCTGGTTCAACTCGTTCGTCGAACATCTGAGCAGATCGGTTTTGCCGTCGAACATGGCCGAGCCGCTTTCGATTCTGCCCGGCGGTTGCGGGACCAGACCCATCAGCGAGTAACAGGTTACGGATTTACCGGAACCCGATTCGCCCACGATGCCGAGCGTATCGCCCTTTTCAATCTCGAACGAAACGCCGTCCACCGCGCGCACGATGCCATTGCGCGTATGGAAGCAGGTGCAGAGGTTATTTACGGTGAGCAATGGCATGGTGTCAGTCCTTCGAAGCTCGCACGTCCAGCGCGTCGCGCAGACCGTCACCGAGGAAGTTCAGGCAAAATAAAGTCACCGCGAGCGTCACGCCCGGAGCGATGAGCAGCCAGGGGCATTCCTCCATCCGGTCCGCGCCATCCTTGATCATCAGGCCCCACGAACTCATCGGCGGTTGAACTCCGAGACCGAGAAAGCTCAGGAACGCTTCCAGCAACATGACCGCCGGCACCGTCAGCGTCGCATACACGATGATCGGCCCGAGTACGTTCGGAATCATGTGCAGGAAGATGATGCGGCGCCGACGCAACCCGAGCGCGCGGGCCGCTTCGATGAACTCCTGTTTCTTGAGCGATTGCACCTGGCCGCGCACGATTCGCGCCGTAGTCAGCCATTCGACCGCACCGATGGCCACGAACAACAATCGAATGTCGCGCCCGAAAAAGACCATCAGCAGAATGACAAAAATGGTGAACGGCAGCGCGTAGATGATGTCCACAATGCGCATCATCGCCATATCGATCTTGCCGCCGAAGAAACCCGAGGTGGCGCCGTATGTCACGCCAATGAGCAACGCGACGCCCGTGGCCACGATACCCACCATCAGCGACACGCGACCGCCGTACAGCAAACGCGTAAGCTGGTCGCGTCCGAGCGCGTCGGTGCCGAGCAAGTGACCGGATTGCGGCGGCACTGCGCGCAGCGCAAGGTTTTGTTCTTCGTACGAATAGGGCGCGATCCACGGCGCGAGCACCGACATGAGCGAGAGTATGACTAGAATCACAGCGCTGGCTACGGCCATTTTGTTTTTCTTGAGCCGATGCCAGGCATCGCGCCACAACGAAGTCCCGGCTTCCACCTCCGAAAGCAGCGCAGTGTTTGGCGTTTGGGTTGTGAGTATTTCCCGCATTTTATTCAAACCGTAATTTTGGATTCAGCCACACTTGGACGATGTCCACGACGAGGTTGCACGCTATGATCAGCACTGCGTAAAACAGCACCGTGCCGAGCACCATTGTGTAATCGCGATTGAACGCCGCCGTCACAAAGAACCGGCCCAGGCCCGGTATCTGAAAAATCGTTTCAACCACGAAACAGCCGGTAATGATGTTGGCAATTGACGGACCGAGAAACGTCACAACCGGCAGCAGACCGCCCTTGAGCGCGTGTTTGAAGATGATTCGAGTTGATGGTGCTCCTTTGGCATGCGCGGTGCGAATAAAATCCTGGTTCAGGATTTCCAACATCCCGCCGCGCGCCAGTCGCGCGATATATGCCGCATAGATAAAACCGAGCGTAAGCGACGGCAAAATGCGGTCGCGCGCTGAATCCCAGCCGGAAGCGTTGACCCAGCCAAGCCCCAACCCAAAAACCAGAATCAACAGCGGCCCCATCACAAACGTCGGCACGCAAATGCCGAGCATCGCCAGCGACATGGACACGTGGTCTGCGGCGGAGTTTTGGCGCAACGCCGCGATTACGCCCGCGCTCAATCCGAGAATCAGCGCGATTGCCAGCGCGTAGCAACCGAGTTCCAGCGAAACCGGAAATGACGACCAGATGAGTTCATTGACCGACCACGTGGCGTACTTGAACGACGGCCCCAAATCGCCTTTGAGCAGATTGCCCATGTAATCCAGGTATTGATTGTACAACGGTTTGTTCAGCCCGTAATAAGCTTCGAGCTTTTTCTGAATCTCAGGTGGAATGCTTTTCTCGGCGGTAAACGGTCCGCCCGGTGCAAGCCGCACCATGAAAAACGTGAGCGTGGCGATCACGAACAGGACCGGGATCATTCCCAAAAATCGTTTAGCAATGAAGCGAAACATGATCGGTCGAATCAGTTCTTGTTCGGCTCCAGATACACGTATTTGAAAGGATGATTGTCGAGAATAGTAGGATACCAGCCTTTGACTTCAGGACGTTGAGCGAAAACATGCGTGTAGAAATAAATGGGAATGATTGGCAATTCGTCGAGCAGAATGGTTTCCGCCTTTTGGAAAACCTCGAGCCGCTGTTGCGGGTCTGTGGTGCGCGCGGCATCTGCGATAAGCTGATCGTATTCGAGGTCCGACCATCCGGTTCTGTTGTTGCCGCCGCCCGTCACGAACATATCGAGGAATGTGTTGGGGTCGACGTAATCACCAATCCATGAAGTACGGCAAACTTGATAATTCAGCATGCGCTGTGAATCGAGAAAGACTTTCCATTCCTGGTTTACCAGACGCGCGTCGATGCCGAGATTCTTCTTCCACATCTGCTGGATGGATTCGGCAATGATGCGGTGCGCCTCCAGCGTGTTGTAGAGAAGTTCGATTGATGGAAAGCCTTTCCCGTCCGGATAACCCGCTTCGGCCATCAGCCGTTTCGCTTCGGCGACGTCTTCATGCAGTTGCGTGCGGCAGGTGTACCCAGCCGTACCGGGTGGCGTCATACAAAACGCCGGTAACTGACCGCCTCGTAGCACGTTATTCGCCAAACTTTTCCGATCAATCGACAGCGCCAGCGCCCGGCGAACACGCTTGTCGTTGAACGGTGGTTTCGTGACGTTAATGTAATAGAAATACGAGCCGAGATACGGCTCGATTTTGAGCAGGTCGGGATAATTCTTTCTGTAAAAATCAACCTTCGATAACGGCAGGGTTTCCGTCACGTGAAGTTGCCCGGCGCGAAAAGTGCGCTCTTCTGTCTCATCACTTTCGATCGGCATGAAACGAATCTCGTTGAGGCGTACGCGATCACGGTCCCAATAGGTCGGACTTTTCCTTACAGCGATGATGTCGTTGACCCGCCATTTCGCCAGCACGAATGGTCCGTTGCCAACGAATCGCCCGACCCGCGTCCATTTACTGCCGCGCATGTACGGGTCGCCGTATTTCCGAATCGTCGGCAAATGCACGGGATACCACGACTGATGAAGTAGCAGAGGCAGAAAATATGGCGTTGGATTGTCGAGTGTGACCCGGAAAGTATGATCGTCCAGCGCCTTGTAACCGACCCGATTGAAGTCGGTGATTTTCCCTTCGTTGTAGGCCTGGGCGTTTTTTACGACGAAGAGCATATAGGAGTATTCCGACGCGAGCGACGGCGTGAGGATACGTTTATACGATTCCAAAAAATCGCGCGCGGTGACGGGATCGCCGTTCGACCACCTGGCGTTTGTTCGCAGATGAAACGTGTAAACCCTGGCATCCGGAGAAACGTCCCAGCTTTCCGCCACGCCGGGCACTGGATGCAGATCGTGCGGGTCTTCGCTCACCAGTCCTTCGAACAGCGACATGAGGATGTGATACTCTGAAACGCTGGTGACGACGTGCGGATCAAGTTCCTGCGGCTCTCCGCCATTGCCCTTGAATAGAATCTGCTCGCGATTGCCAAATTCGACGCGCGTCTCGCGCTTTCCGCAACCGGTCAGGAAACAAATCAGTAGCGGCACGCCGATAAACAGACAGATCCGGCTGCGCCAACTAGAATCTCTTCTTCGTTGCAGCTGCATGATTAACGTTCGCGGGAAGCCGAGCGCGCTCTTTCTATTCCTTCTCGATCCCGATTTGTTTCAAGAACGGCCCAAGCGAGCGCGGCCGGCCCAGGAATTTCTCAATCGAAATATTAACGTCGCGAGAATCGCCCGGTTCATAGATTTCTTTGCGCAATCTCATGCCCGCTTGCTTGTCAAAATAACCGTCCGGCGATTTCTCAAACACGCTGGCCATGTCCGCCGCGATGGCGTCCGCCCACGCGTATCCGTAGTAACCGGCACCGTAGCTTATCAGGTGGTCGAAGTACGCCACCAACGCCGTGTCCTCCGGAGCCGGCAGAAATGCGTCGCTGAGCACCTGATTGGACAACTTCACGGTGTCCCGCGCATTGTCGTCATGGATTTGCGTATGCAACGCCATGGCCATCAGTCCGTAGGAGACTTGGCGTTCGTAACGCGTGCCTTCGGTAGCGAGCCTTGCTTCCTTGAGCTTGGCCAGAATCTCGGCAGGAATTTTCTTCGATGGATCGCGATAGTCTGCCGCGAAACTGTCCAAAATTTTCTTATCCCAAACCCAGTTCTCGAGCATTTGCGAGGGTGCCTCGACAAAATCGCGCGGCACGCTAGTCCCGGAGAAACGCGCGTACTTGGCCCGGGTCAAAATGGTGTGCATGGCGTGGCCGAACTCGTGGAAGATGGTTTCGACATCCATATGCGATAACAATGAAGGCTCATCTTTGGCAGGTGAAGGGAAGTTACAGATCAATGCGGCGGTCGGTCTCTGATACTTGCCATCCGGCAACAATTTGCCCTCAATGATGCCAAACTGCGCGAAATGATTGTATTTGCCTTTGCGCGGGAACATGTCGAGATAGAACAAGCCAAGCGGCTCGCCCGTTTGCGCGTCGCTCACGGCATAAAGTCGCAGGTCGCCGATCCATTTGTATGGCGGCTCGACCCGCTCGAATTTCAGTCCGAAGATGCCTTGATAAATATTGAACATCCCGTCGAGCACGCGCTGGTATGGGAAATACACGCGCAATTGCTCGGCATCCACGTTGTACTTCTCCTTCTTCAACTGGTTACTCAAATACCGCCAGTCCCAAACGTTGATCCGCGCGTTCGGATCGCCAGTCTCTTTGACCTTGAGCTCGCGATATTCATCCAGTTCAGCACGGAACTTGGGTTGCAGGCCGTCCTTCAGGTCGTTCAGGAACTTGATCGCCACGGCGGCGTTCTTGACCATTTTGACTTCGGTTTCGTAATCGGCATAGGTCTTGTAACCGAGTTTCTTCGCAATGTCGTCGCGCAACGGTAGGATTTTCTCCAGCAACGGCACATTCACTTCTTTGGCGAGATTGCAGTAGGCGATATAAAGTTGTTTCCGTGTCTCCTCGCGCTTGGCATTGTCTATCACAGTGATGTAATGCCATGTGATGTTCGCCTTGACTGTGTATTCGTCGCCGCCGGTCTTGATTTGCCCTAGAAAACCTTCAGGCACACCGTCGAGCTCAGCCTTGGTGAACTTGAGCGCCTTCTCCGCCTTGGTGACGTTGGTATCAAAATCGGTGCACAATCGTGAAAGCTCTTTGCGCATCCGCTCGACTTCGTCGCGCTCAGACTTCGGCAACTCCAGCCCGACCCGGCGATAATCGCGCATCGTCTCAAACAAGAGCCTGGCGTCTTCCCCCGCCAGAGCGGGGTTGGTGTCGGCGTATGCCTTGACTGCCCTGTAAACGTCTTCGCGGTAATCTAGCCCGATCATCCATTCCTCGAGTTCCTTGACGGCGTCCGTCGCCGCATCTCGCACTGCGGCGTTGGTGCTGGTTTCCTTGATGAGCGATAGACGGTTATCCACAAGACCCAGATGGAACCCGAGATCGTCCAGCGCGCACACCGTGTTCTTGAACGTGACTTCTCTCTCCCCAAGTTTGCCGATCCGGTCCAATGCGGCGTTCCCATCCGTAACGGTCTGCTTTACGGTGGCCTGGATTTCGTTCGTTGTAGTCTCAAATGGCGGCACGCTGATGACATCATTGAACTTCGCTGCTAATTTTTGGAACTTGGTCAAAGAATTCTCGATGGCAACTGGTTTGCGATTCATCCCGCTCCGAGCGGGATGAATGTTTGAGCAGGCCGTTAAAAAACTCATAAGCAACATGAAAGAGATCATTCTAGCGGACATGACGTAGAAGGTACTGACAAACCTTGGACATTCAAGCTGATTTGCAGCTCACGACTGTCACCGGATTGTAGCCGCGAAACTTTTGCTGCGCATGTCTCTCCCGCTTGCGGGATCGGCTTTCGCGGCGTTTACTTTGCCTGTTCAGGCTGTGGAGCCGGAGCCGGTGTTGCCGTGGCGGGTGCCGGAGTCACAGGCGCCGATGGAGTCACTGGTGTTGCAGGTGCGGGAGACTGCGGCACCATCGGGGTCATGGGCGTGGCCGGTGCGGATGCGGGCATCACAGGCATAGTTGACTCCGATGCCCTTTGCAGCATCGTGCCGCTCAAACTGCCGCGATGTGAATGAAGGATCGCCAGCGACAATGTCGTCGCCAGCAGAATGCACGCGCACCAAATCGTAAGGCGTACCAGTGCCGTCGTCGTGCCAGCGCCGAACACGCTTTCAGTGAATCCGCCGCCAAACGCAGCGCCAACGCCCTGTTCGGACGACTTCTGCATCAGCACCAGCACGATCAAAAACAGCGCCACGCAAACGTGGATCACTGTCAGTATTCCAATCAAAGCGTTCATGCTATCCTTTCGTTACGCTGCCGCTTTCACTATCGCGGCGAAATCAACCGCCTTCAGGCTCGCGCCGCCAACCAACGCGCCGTCAATATCGGGCTGCCCCAGCAATTCCTTCGCGTTGGCGGGCTTGACGCTGCCGCCGTACTGGATCCTAACCTTCTCAGCTGTAGGCGGATCGAACATCGTCGCCAACAGTTCACGGATAAACGCGTGCACTTCCTGCGCCTCGCCAGGCGTGGCGTTCTTGCCGGTGCCGATCGCCCAAACCGGCTCGTACGCGATAATGGTCTCCAGCATATCATCTTTGGACAATCCTGCAAGACTGCCGGTCACCTGCTCGCGCACGATTTTCTTCGTCTGTTTCGCCTCGCGCTGTGCCAACGTCTCGCCAACACAGACGATCGGGCGGATTTCATAGACCAACGCGGCTTTCGCGCGTTTGTTTACGCCAGAATCCGTCTCGCCGAAAAACTGTCGACGTTCGCTGTGGCCGACAATTGCGTAACGGACGGAATGTTCCTTGAGCATTGCTGCGGAGATTTCGCCCGTGAACGCGCCTTCCTTTTCCCAGTACACATTTTGCGCGCCGAGTTTGATGTTGCCCTCTCGCAGGACAGCGCTCGCCGCCGCCAACGCCGTGAACGGCGGACAGACGACGATCTCGACATCTTTCACGCCATCAACCTCGCGTTTCAACGCGTTGATTAGCGTAACCGCCTCCGAGGCGGTCTTGTACATCTTCCAGTTACCAGCAATGATAGGTTTTCGATTCGAATTCATAGTCCACTGATTCCACTGATTTCACGGATTTTACGGATTCATCGGTGTAATCCGTGTCATCCGTGGATAGTTAAGGTTTTTCTGACAACGCCGCAACTCCCGGCAGTTCTCTTCCCTCCAAAAACTCCAGCGATGCGCCGCCACCGGTACTGACAAACGTGACCTGCTTGTCCACGCCGGCCTTCTTCACCGCTTTCGCGCTGTCGCCACCGCCGATAATCGAGATCGCGCCCTTGTTCCCCGCAACGGCCTTGGCGATTTCGAACGTGCCCTTCGAAAACTCCGGAATCTCGAAGATGCCCATCGGCCCGTTCCAGACAATGGTCTTGGCCGTGGCGATTTCCTTGCTGTAAGCCGCGATGGTCTTAGGCCCGATATCCACGCCGCACCAACCATCCTCAATGTTTGTGCCGTCGGTGACGCGCGTTGTCGCGCCCGCTTCAGGCTTGGTCGCCTGCAGATGATCGAGCGGCAACAGAAACTTCTTGCCCTTCGCCTTCGCCAACAGATCTTTCGCCAGATCGAGCTTGTCGTTCTCCACGAGTGAATTCCCCACGCCAAGACCTTGCGCCTTCGAAAACGTGTAAGCCATTGCGCCGCCGATCAGGATCGCATCGGCCTGTTTGAGCAGGTTCTCGATCACAGCGATTTTGTCCGACACCTTTGCCCCGCCGAGAATGCACACAAACGGCCGGGCCGGGTTCGCCAGCGCGCCGCCGAGATATTTCAATTCCTTCTCCATCAGGAAACCGGCTGCGCACTTGCCGCCGCGTTTCTTTATAATCTGCGCCACGCCTTCGGTGGACGCGTGGGCGCGATGCGCCGAACCGAACGCGTCGTTGACATAGCAATCGATATTCTGCGCCAGTTGCTCGCAGAATTTCGGATCATTCTTCTCTTCCTGCGCGTAAAATCGGAGGTTCTCCAGCAATAGAATGTCGCCGGGCTGCATGATGGCCTTTGTCTTCTCGACCTTGTCGCCGATGCAATCATCCATAAACGCCACAGGCCGACCGAGAATCTCAGCGAGCCGCGTGGCGCAAGGCCGCAAATTCTGTTTCGGATCGCGTTTACCTTTGGGACGGCCAAGATGCGAGCACAGAACCACTTTCGCGCCGGCCTTTACCAAATATTCCAGCGTCGGCACGGTCGCCTTGATGCGTTTGTCGTCGGTGATCGTGCCGTTCTCGTCGAGCGGCACATTATAATCCACGCGCACCAGCACGCATTTACCCTTCAAATCCTTCAAATCACTAATAGACAACTTTGCCATAATCGAATCTCCACAAGAATTAACACTTACGAGGCATCAGGAGAGTAGCGAATCGTGTCCCCGAGTCAAACCAAAAGGACGGGCGAGAACGGAATTGTCTCACACAGAGATCGCGGGGGACGCAAGGGGTTATTCGGCCACACACACCTTGGTGCGAGCGACGGGACTGTGCTACTATCGTTAAGGATGCAGCCGATGAAGTCTTGGGTAATAGCCGGCGTCGAAACGAACATTTCTTGGCCGACTGTTGAAACCGTGGTTGAGTTCCGCGGCCACAACATGACGCTGAGGCCCGAAACCGACAAGCTCGCGGCCAGCGTCGTAATGGCCTACGAGCCCCCAATGACATTTGAGGAAGCAGAAATCGTTTTGCACGAGTTTCTAAGTGTTTTGGCTTGGGTAGAACGATCCGCTATCAGTGAGACGTGTGTCTGTGGTGCTGGTCATCCGATCGGCATTGGCAAGGGCCGATTTTCTCGCTCAATTAATCCATACTTCACCGTGGATTACTTGCCAGATACCAAGAAACCCAAGGTAAAACTTGCCTTGGCGTTATACCGTGAGGCCCTGAATGTAAATAGCACACCGTACAAGTTCTTGGGTTTCTACAAGATCATCAACATTCTCTACCGCAACGGCAATGCCCAGAAGGCGTGGATCAATAAAACGGTAGAATTGCTTGACGACCATTATGCAAAGGAGCGCGTTGCCAAACTTAGGAAAGAAGGACACGATGTTGGTACGTATCTCTACCAGTCAGGGCGAAACGCAATTGCGCACGCGTACACCGAACCGTCAATCAATCCGGTGAACCCCGACGAACCGGCTCATATTTCACGATTGTTTTCCGATCTACCTGTAATTAGAGCACTTGCTGAGTATCTTATCGAAAAAGAATTTGGCGTACTAAGTAGGCACACGGTCTGGCAAGAACATCTGTATGAACTCAGCGGTTTCCGGTCGATACTAGGCAATCAGGTTGTCGATTGCCTCAAACAGAAAGAGCGTGTCGCGCTGGCGAATCTCCCACGACTGCCGAAGCTCAACATAAGATTAAGAAGATACAATCCGTTCCCTGTCTTCGAGAACTTGCAGGCTGATATTCTTGAAGGCGACAGCGGCGGCTTGTTGGTAGCGTGTTCCTCATCTGATCGTCGAGTGAAAGTTAGCATTTTCTTAAACTTCGCCGACGAGCGCCTTCAGTTTGATCCGGTCAACGGGGTTACACTTGATGATGATGGATCGGCAAAAATCGTGCGCTTGGCGATCGATAGGTTGAAATTCATAAGGGGGCTCTATTTGAATGGCGAAGTTGAGGTGTGGGATGCAGAGAAGAACGCGCTTCTCGGAAGGTGCAATGCATTCATCCCAAGGAATATCGACCTTCGAGAGGTGGTCGCGGACATAGACGATCGCGTCGCGGCCCTTGAAGGAGAGGCAAGACAAAGAAAGGAAGGGCAAAGCTAGCTACGGTAATGGTCAGTCATTGACTATTGACAGCTTTCTGTGCCGATGCAGGTTGTGAAGCGACAATCAGCATACATCGGATACCGATGTATCGACCCTTCTACGAGGCAAGCCCCGAATCTCTCCCTCTACGCCATGTGTAAAAATATTGCCAGTTATCAATAAGTGTACAGACTTTTACACAAAAGGTTCAGGAGGCAGCCAATAAATTGGCAACTTTTTGTGCCGCCGCAGTACAATCCATTTGTGATTTTTGCGGCTAGCTTGTGCCCGCTTAGTCTCCGTTGTACACTTCGTGCCCGTGGGGATTCGGAAGATCGTGTCCGCCAATAGGCGGATTTGCTGCGTGCTTGCCCTGATACTTGTGTCGGGGCTGCTCGTCCCGACGCTTCTGTCGGGGGCCGACGACAAAGTCCACATCACCTATTGGGAGAAGTGGTCAGGGTTCGAGGCGGACGCGATGCGGCGGACGGTCGAGCAGTTTAACCGGTCGCAGAACAAGGTCGTTGTCGAGTTTCTTTCCTTGTCGTCCGTTGACCGTAAAGCTCTTATCGCCACCGCCGGCGGTGACCCACCCGATGTCGTCGGTTTGTGGGCGTACAACGTCTATTCGTTTGCCGACCGCGACGCTTTGCAGCCGCTCGATGATTTCATCCGCGCCGAACCCACGCCTAGCGGCGGGCAAGCCTCGACTCCCGAACAATGGCTTGCGCGTTACGAGCCGGTTTATGCCGACATGTGCACCTATCGCGGTCGAGTTTGGGCCGGGCTGAGCACGCCGTCGATGACGGCGCTGCACTGGAACAAGGCGATGTTCCGTGCCGCCGGTTTGGATCCCGAACGACCACCCCGCACGCTGGCGGAACTCGACGCATTTGCCGAGAAACTTACCAAGCGCGATCCCAAGACCGGCGAGGTCGTACAACTCGGGTTTCTACCACAGGAACCGAACTGGTTTGCGTGGGCGTATCCGCTGTGGTTTGGTGGCCAACTTCTCGACGGCGATAAGATCACCATCGGGACCGACCCGCATAATCTCCAGTGTTATCAATGGGTAGAAAGCTACACTCGCAAATACGGTTTGGATCAGGTTCGGGCGTTCTCCAGCGGCTTTGGTAATTTCGCGTCGCCACAGAATGCGTTCCTATCGGGCAAGGTCGCAATGGAGTTTCAGGGTGTCTATATGAACAACTTCATTCGCCAGTTCAGGCCCGGCATGGAATACGGCGTGACGGCGTGGCCGACGGCGGCGCCGGGCCTCGATGATTTCACCGTGGCCGATACCGATCTGTTGGCGATCCCGCGCGGAGCGAAACATCCGCGCGAGGCGTGGGAGTTCATCAAATTCATCAGCTCGGCAAACCTGAACGCGCAACGCGAAGATGAATTGAGCGGAATGGAACTGGTTTGTTATCTACAAGGCAAGAACTCGCCGTTGCGACAATGGAGTCCGTTCTTCGAGCAACATCATCCGCATCCGTACATCGGCGTGTTCCGTCAACTGGCTCGAAGTCCGCATGCGGTGCATCTGCCGAAGATGGGCATCTGGCAGGAGTACCGGCGCGAGACAGATACAATGTTCGATGCGGTACGGCTGTTGGCCGAGTCGCCTGAGCAGGCGCTCGCGTTCTGTCAGCGGCGCATCAGCGAAAGTTGGTCATGGCATCGAAAAAGTTTGGAAAGGCGATCAAGTGACATCGCAAACAGACCCCTCACCCGGGCCCTGCAAACAACAGCAGTGCCCGGCCTCTCCCTCATGGGGCGAGGCAATCCAGATGAGCTGACACCAAATGGTAAGCCCAACGTGCCGTTAACGAATGCCCCTCTCCCCTTGGGGGAGAGGGTTCGGGTGAGGGGTCATGAAATCATTGCCAAATCGCCATGACCTCTCGCGAAAAACATAATCTTCGGCACGGGCTTGCCTTCTGCTCGCTGTGGTTTGTCGGGTTCGGCGTGTTCACCATTTATCCCGTGCTGGCGTCGTTGTACTACAGCTTCTGCGATTACTCCGTGTTGCAGCAGCCTCTCTGGATCGGCATTGATAATTACCGTCGGATGTCCACCGACGTCGTCTTCTGGATCTCGCTGAAGAACACGCTGGTGTTCGCAGCGCTTTCGCTGCCGGCGGGAATGATCGTTTCGCTCTCGCTGGCGTTGTTGCTGAACACGGAAGTGCGCGGGATGCCAATCTTTCGCACGATCTTTTATCTGCCGTCGGTCGTGCCGATCGTTGCCAGCGCGTTGCTATGGTTGTGGATATTCAACGGACAGTTCGGCATCCTAAACTGGGCATTGCGGCCGATCCTAGGTCTCTTTGGCGCTACACCGCCGACGTGGTTTGCCGATCCGGCGTGGGCGAAGCCGGCGCTGGCGTTGATGAGCGTGTGGGGCATTGGCAATTCGATGGTGATTTATCTGTCGGGATTGCAGAACGTGCCGCAGGAATTGTACGAGGCTGCCGAAATTGATGGCGCGAACTGGTGGCGGCGGATCTGGCACGTGACGTTGCCGCTGACTTCGCCGGTGATCTATTTCAACCTCATCATGGGCATCATCGGCACGCTGCAAACATTCACCACCGTGTTCGTGATGACTGGCAACGCTGACGGAAATCCCGCGCGGTCGACTTTGCTGTACGCGCTCTATCTGTTCAGCACGGCGTTCTACGACCTACGGATGGGTTACGCCAGCGCGATGGCGTGGATATTATTCGTGTTGATCGTCGCGCTCACGCTGCTGGCAACGAAACTGATGGAGAAGAGAATTCATTATGGTGGGTAAGTCGGGGCAAGAATGCCCCTCCTACAAACCTGGCATCAAAAAGAAATCATGAGCCCGAAATCAAAACTGGCCCGGCTGATCGTGTACGCGCTGTTGTTTGGCGGCGCGGCGATCTTTTTGTTTCCGTTCCTATGGCTGGTTGCCACGTCGCTGAAACCGGCCGAACAAACGATGTCGCTGCCGCCGACCTGGCTGCCACGCGCGTACTACGCCACGATTGACGGCAAACGCATGGAAGTTACGCGCGATTATCCCGCGCCGGATCGACCGGGCTACTGGCACATCACGGAGAAACCCGCCCCAAAGACGTTGGCGGGCAAGCCCACGAGCGCGATTGTGTCTGCCGCAGAAATTGAGACAAAGATTCAGCCGCGCTGGGACAATTATCACACGGCCTTGGCGACGATGGGCGGACGACGCCCCACTTCTGCAGAAGGCGCGGTGGGAGTGGACGCGCAGGTAACGTTCTTCACGTTCCTGCGCAACACGCTATTGGTGTGCGTGTTGGGAGTCATTGGCGCGGTGTTTTCCAACGCACTCATTGCCTACAGCTTTGCGAAGATTCGCTGGCGCGGACGCGATACCATGTTCGTATTGACACTGGCAACGATGATGGTGCCGTTCCCGGTGTTGATGGTGCCGTTGTATGGCGTGTTCAAATGGTTGGGCTGGATCGGTTCGCTCAGGCCGCTATGGGTGCCGGCATTTTTCGGAAGCGCGTTCAACATTTTCCTGATGCGCCAGTTTTTCCGGACCATTCCCGAGGAATTGAGCGAGGCGGCGCGGATCGACGGTTGCAGCGAATGGGGAATCTTTTGGCGGATCATTTTGCCGTTGAGCAAACCGGTGATTGCCGTGGTGGCGTTGTTCCATTTCCTCTGGGCGTGGAACGATTTCCTTGGTCCACTACTTTATCTCACACGCCGGCACACGTTCACGCTGGCGCTCGCGTTGCAGGATTACCAGAGCCAGGGCGGTGGCGTGCAATGGCATTACCTGATGGCGGCCACCGTCGTCGTCATCATCCCGATTGTTGTTCTGTTCTTCCTGACGCAAAAAACGTTCATCAAAGGCATCGCCACGACCGGTATCAAGGGCTGATAAGGCTCGGCAGGACCGGTGTTGTACGGAAAAGGTTAGCCGGCTGGCAGACTGGTCCTGTCCTTGTTCAATGCCGCGGGGTGCTTCCGCCACCAACTATGGAAAAAGCTGCACGAACGAGGCCAACCAGCGTTTTCCTGTAGCTTTTGCCTTTAGGCGGATCAAGCTCGGCGATCTTGTGGGTCGGCAACTGCATCAGCTCATACTCGGCTTGCAGCCAGTCACTAACCTCGTGCCCGCCTTCGCAACCGCGATCGAGATAAATCTGGTAAGCACGGTTGCGAATCTCTTCCTCTGTCGGATAACGAATTTTCATGACTATTCTTTCCTTTGCATCAGCAGTTATCGCACTCAGTTGGTGTCCGAATCTCTAATCATCACCCGCGCAGCGCAAGAAAGCAATCATCGTTCAACAATCTCAAAGGGAATGGACGGCAACGTGCCAAGCTGGATGCGTTGATTGTTCGTCTGAGGTATATCTTTTCCATGCGCCCCAGTCTTTTGTCCAAAGACTTTAACGGTCAGATTCCCTTTCTGGCCGAGTTTCACTTTTGTGACATCGCTTTGCAGTGCAATCTCCATTACATCGCGAGTCGTCCAGAAACCATTGATAATGATTCCCTCCGGTGTCCCGCTCAATTCCGGCTGGACATTAACGGATGACACACCTTTGGGCAATTCAACTTGAACGCGTGCCAATCCACCAGGCCGGAGTTTTATGGGAGTTGCGCTGATGATTTTCCCCCAGGCTTTGCGCGCCTGGCGTCCAGCCACGGCGACCTTCAGTTCTTTTGCGGGAACGAGATGCCGGTATGCGAAAGCCTGCATCATGTCTTCCGCAGGTACTACTGGATGGACAACATCCCGTCCTTGAATCATCGCCCGTCCTTCCAAGTTCAGGTCGATGGGATCCTTCAAGGGCGTCGAGGGGACGGTGAGCGTGAGCTGCACATGGTCCTGATACGCCGGCACGGGACCGCCGTTCAACTTGAATCCCAATGGCGCGCCCTTCAACGCCACCGTGATCGCGTCGCTGAACCCGTCTCTCCGGATGGCATATATGGTGATGGGATTCGTCACGCCGGGACGGGCATTGATGCTGGACGGCACGGCCCGCAAATCGAAATCAGGACGGGGCTGACTGATGCGTAATCGATATCCGTACTCCGGCCCGCCGTTGTGCTGCGCATCCCACAGATAAAGATAGTAAGTGCCAATCGTGGGCAGTTTGGCGCTGAGCCAGGAATCGGCATAGTGCGTGTTCAATCCAAATCCCTTGTCTTCATGATCGTCATTAAACGCCAGTTGCTTGCCGTTGGCATCGGTCAGTCTTAGCACGGAATCCAGCGGCGAGTTCAACCGTCGAGCATAGACTTCCGCAACGATGATCTCGTTGCCGGCGCGGCTGTCGAATTGGAACACATCCACGTCGCCCGGTTGATCAATGCGCCCGTTCACGATGATTGGTAGCGTGACCGGCAGCGCGGTCGCCGGCTCGTTGTTCGGTTCACGCTCCATGCATTCAGGCAGCGTGTCCACCTTGAAAGGCATGACGTTGGAGATCCATTTCTCCTTGCGCACGGAGACCGGATAAATGCCCGGTGTTATGTTCATGCTACTAAGCGTCAAGTTGGTCACCGGGAGATTCCAACCCTTAAGCGCGATGGTGGTTAACGCACCGGCCGGACCGCCCAACGGGAAGATGCTTGTTATGAACGGCAATTCGCCCACGGTTATGCGATAGACGAAATCCTCGCGGCCCCGGTAAATGGAGTCCTTGATCTCCATCACGTATTCGCCATCCGCAGGAATCTCGTAATAGAGAACAGGATCGGGGTTGAAACGAAAATGGTCGTCATACGCGAGTTCGTTGCCTTTCGCGTCGTACAACGCCAGCGTCGCCTGAAACCAACCGGGAACGGCATCCGCCAGATAAGGAATCAATTCCCGCGCGTTGACAATGGCAACCAATTGCTGGCCTTTGTTCGCCGAGAACCTGAACCGGTCAACACCGCCCGGCATGATCTGGCCGTTCACGACGGCCGGCAGCGTGATGCTCATTTCGGATTTCGGGGATTGGGTCTTTGATTGGCCGCCAAGTTGTTTTAGGAAGCGTTCCAATTGCGGGCTGACCGCCTTCGCTGGCGGTTTGGAGAACTCCGGCAGTTGACCAACGCATATTAGGAGTGGATTCGACAATCCGTTGGGCGCGCCCAGCCTTATCTCTCGTTCGCCCGGCTCCGCGTCCGGAGCTAGGGTAATCTCGATCATGACGGTCTCGGCTATGGCTGGGTTGCCTTGTCGATTGGGAGGGTTTTTGATGATTTTATTCCGGATCTCGGTGACCATCGCTTCATCCGCAGCCGTCCAGACGTTTGTGGAGCCTT
>JBEKLX010000039.1:0-16102 GCA_050008795.1 Verrucomicrobiia bacterium
TGCGACGCCATTGCGGAGTTTTACGGGAAGAAATGAATTGGAGCATTCGCAGCCCCGAATCGTATTCGGGGCTGCAATTAAAATGCAATCGCAACCGGAAATCTCGCTCGTCGTCCCGTGCTATAACGAGGAAGGCAACCTGCGTCCGCTGGTGAAAGCGATTCACGACGCAGTAGACACGCTCGGCATCGGGTACGAGATCGTGGTTACCGACGACTGTAGCACTGATGGTTCGTGGACGGCGTTGAAGGAGATTGCTGCCGCCGACCCACACGTGCGCGTCCAGCGGTTTCAGTTCAACTGCGGCGAGTCCGCGGCGAGTTGGGCCGGCATGCAATCGGCGCGCGGCAAATACCTCGTCACGATCGATGCAGACCTGCAAAACGATCCCCGTGATCTGCCGAAGTTTCTTGAGGCGCTAAAGAGGGCCGACTGCGTATGCGGCACACGCATCGAGTCGCGCGGGCAGGGCGACAACTTCATCCGTATCGCCTCGTCGAACATTGCCAACTGGGTCCGGCGGAAACTCAGTGGCGACGAAAAAATCACCGACGCCGGTTGCACTTACCGCGCATTCAAACGGGAGTGCATTGCTAATATCAGATTTTGGCGGGGCGCCCACCGATTTCTGCCGCAACTTATCGAGATGGAAGGTTTTAGCATTGTGGAAGTTCCCGTCACCAACAACCCGCGTTTCTCCGGCCAGAGCCACTATGGCGTTTGGAACCGGCTGTTCAAATCGTTTGCCGACCTGCTCGCCGTGCGCTGGATGAAAAAGCGGGTGCTCCGCTACCAAATTACTGACCGCGTGAACTGAAAGGAGGGTCGTTATGAACGTGCCCATCATAATTGCTGCCACTTGGATTGCCCAGGAGCACCGTGTATTCGGTTTGGACTGGACGTATCTGGATGCGCTGGGATTTCTTGGACAGGCGGTTTTCTCGTTCCGGTTTATCACTCAATGGATTGCTTCAGAAAAAAAAGGCGAAAGCGTTATTCCCGTATCCTTTTGGCATTGGAGTATTTGGGGCAGCATCATTTGCTGTGCGTACTGGATCATGCAACGCAAACCCGTGGGCATCCTCGCTTATCTGCCAAACGTCTTCATCTACTGGCGCAACCTGCATCTTATTAAAATGCACCGGCTTGCCCCAACCGCCGCCGCGCCGAGCCAGACGCCGAAAGAAGAAGCGCCACGATAGAATTGCCTCGCGGCAATGGTTAGACTTTGGTAGAAGAGCGGTGTCCAACCACCTAAACGGAGGTACACCATGAACGACCTGCGCAAACTGGCGACAATCTCGGCGATTCTATGCTTTGCATGTACGCTCTATGCCGCGGAGAACTCTGAAGAAGGCGTCGCGCTCACCATTTATAACCAGAACTTTGGAGTCGTCCGCGAGCGGCGCAACGTCAATGTTTCCGAAAAGCTGGGCACGATCCGGTTCGCCGACGTCGCTGCGCAGATCGACGGCACCAGTGTCAGTTTCAAATCACTCACCGATCCCGACGCCACCGTGCTGGAGCAGAACTACGAGTACGACCTCGTTTCGGCGGACAAACTATTGCAGAAATACATCGATAAACCGATCACAGTGCTCACGAAAGATGGCTCGCGGTATTCGGGCAACCTTCTCAGCTTCGATGGCAATCAGCTCGTCATCCGCCAGTACGGCGAGAAGGGCGATCTGGCGATGGTACAGCGGGGCGACAACGTCAAAGACATCGAGTTCAGCGCGTTGCCGGAGGGATTGATCACCAAACCCACGCTGGTCTGGAAGTTGACGACAGAGAAAGTCGGCAACCAACTCGTTGAAGTCGCCTACCAGACTGCCGGCATCAACTGGCAATCTGATTACAATGCCGTGCTCAACGCGCAGGATACTGCGCTCGATCTAAGCGGTTGGGTCACGATCAATAACCAGTCCGGCGCAACCTACAAGGATGCGAAACTCAAACTCATCGCCGGCGATGTGCGACGTGTGCAGCCACCGCAGGCTATGGTGGCGCGCGGAATGGCAAGACGCGGGATGTTACAGGGCGAAGCGGAGAACGGTTTCGCAGAGAAATCATTTTTCGAATATCACCTCTACACGTTGGGCAGATCCACCACCGTGGCCGACAATCAAACCAAGCAGATCGAATTGTTGAAGACCGCCGATGTTCCTGTGAAGAAGGTTTTTCCGTACGAAGGCGCGCCACAATACCGCTGGTACGGCGGACTCGTGACCGACGCGGGTTACGGAAGCGAAGAAGGCAACAAGAAGGTCAACGTCATTATCGAGCTTAAGAACTCAAAGGACAATCACATGGGCATGCCGTTGCCCAAAGGCAAGGTGCGGCTCTACAAACGCGATCCGGCCGATGCCTCATTGGAATTCATCGGCGAAGATCAGATCGACCACACGCCGAAGGATGAGACGGTCAAGCTGCACATCGGCGACGCATTCGACATCGTTGGTGAACGCAAGCGGACGGATTTCCATGTGGACAACGCCGGCCACATCATGACTGAAAGCTTCGAGATCCGTGTCCGGAACCACAAAACCGAACCCGTGGACGTATTGGTAAAGGAACCGCTGTACCGCTGGAACAACTGGGAGATCACGCAAGCCAGCGCAAAGTGGACGAAGTACGACTCCAGCACGATTCATTTCCCGGTCACCGTGGCAAAAGATGGCGAGCAAGTCATTACGTACACAGTGCGATATACGTGGTAGAAGAGCGAACGCTCCTCACTTCTTGGCTTGGGCTTTCGCGACGGGTTTAATCCGCGCCTGCTTGAGTTTCATCAAGAAGGCGTCGGCACGCTTCTCCTGTTCCTCACGGCGTTTGGTGGTGTTGTTGAGGTAACGCTGACCGGTAATCGGGGAGTTCTGCAGACTGTCGGCCCACGCGCGCAACTGGCGGGAGATGGACTCGGCCTGCGATTTGAGATCTGAAATCTCAGATTTCAAATGCCCAAAGTACGAGAGCCGCTCCAGCAGGCAAAGCATCGAGCGCACCTCTCCCGCAGAACCGCGCGCAATGTAGAGAAACGTCAGCAACTCCTGTGTGGTGCCGCGTTCGAATCCCTCGGCGACATTGTTAGGGATGGACAGCGCAGCGCGCTGCAACTGACTCCGCAAGTCGCCCTTGTAATTGAAGCTCTTGTCCTCGGTTAGGCGGAACACGCGCTCGGTCAGCGTCATCCCCGCCTGCCAGACTGGCAACTGCTCAAACCGTTCATATTTCACGTCGGCAGTGCAATGAAATGGCAAAGATGCGACAAGAGCGGAGCGCGAGCAGATTCCCGCATTGGTATTTTCGTGGCGATATGCTTTCATGACGTTTCCCATGGTAATCAAGGGCGTTATTTTTGACATGGACGGCACGGTCACGGCGCCGGTGTTCGATTTTGCCGGGATGAAGGCCGAGGCGAACGTTGGCGACTACGATGTGCTGGAATATTTGTTGCGGTCGACGGGCGCCGAGCGTGAACGGATCCAGCGTGTAATGCGGAAGTACGAGGATGCCGCCGCGGCCAAGGCGAAACTTAACCCCGGCGCGCGATCGGTATTGACGCATCTGGCGCGTAAACGATTGCCGATGGCCTTGCTGACGCGGAATTCGCGGAGGTCGGTTAACACTGTCTGCCGTAAACTCCGTCTCAAATTCGATTTTATTGTCACCCGCGAAGATGGTCCGCACAAGCCCGCGCCGGATTCGATCCTTCAGATTGCGCGGCGATGGAATCTGTCGCCGCATGAAGCGTTGATGGTTGGCGACTACAAGTGGGATGTGCTTTGCGCGAAGAATGCCGGCGCGCCGTGCGTGGTGTTGGCGAACGGCGACGAGTTGCCGGATTGGGCGCGTAAAGCGGATTATATCATCAAGCGGCTGACGGAGTTGATTCCAATCATTGAAGGGAAGCGGACGTGACGAATTGCATGGTTGGAATCGTGACCTGCTCGTCGCGAGCGGAAGCGCGGCGGCTGGCAAAAGCGGTGCTCGACAGGAAACTGGCTGCGTGCGTGAACATTTTGGGCGGTGTGGAGTCTCATTACTGGTGGCGTGGGAAACTCGAACAAGCGAAGGAAACGATGCTGTTTATCAAAACCACAAAGGCGAAGGCGCGCGCGGTGACGAAAACAATCAAAGCGATGCATAGTTACGAAGTGCCGGAGATTATTTTCGTGCCGATCACGATGGGGGAGCGGACGTACTTGAGGTGGCTGCGTGGTGCTGTCAAAACGTTGACTGTTGTGGTGGCGATGCTCGTGTTGAGCGGCGCGGCGCGTGCCGACCGCATAGACGATCTAATCAGGCAAATCGGAGGCACGAACGACGAGGAACGCGCGGATGCGGTTGAGAAACTGGCGCAGACCGGCGGGGCGCGGGTGCAGGAACAATTTCGCAAGATGGTGACGTCGTCGAACTCCGACCTGCGGCAGATGGGCGTGGTCGTGTTGATGCAGACGAGCGATGCGGATGCAGATGTCGAACTGGTGCGTGCGCGGTTAAAAGACGATGCGTCGCTGGTACGCTGGTCTGCGGCACTCGCGCTGGGCCAGAGTGGCTGGCAGGAGGCAGTTCCGTGGCTGGAGGATGTCGCCAAAACTGATGCCGATGAATCGGTGCGTGATACAGCTGCGGATGGATTAAAGAAACTGCGCGGCGGAATTCCGTGGCTGCGATCGCTGCCCGCGGCATTGGAACTTGCCTCGAAGGATTCGAGGCAGGCGAAGGATTCAGGGAAACAGGTGCTGGCGTATTTTTACACAGGTGGTTCGGAAACGTGCGAGAAATTTGAGGAAGGCGTGCTTTCGGATGCGGAGGTCGTCAGCGCAGCTAGTACGTTTGTATGTGTGCGCGTGAATGCGTCAGCGCAGACGGAGGCGGCTGCGAAGTTTGACGTGCGCGGCGCGCCGACAGTGTTGATGTTGGACAAGCAAGGCGGCGAACTGGCGCGGGTGTCGGGTCTGGCGGAGAAGGCGACGCTGCTGGCCCGGTTGGCCGATGGGCGGACGGCGAAGATGACGTTGAGCGAAGCGCGTGAGTTGGCGGCGGAAAACCCGGCCGACGTGGAGGCCAATTGGCGTGTGGCGCAAGCGTATCTGAACGACGGACGCGAGGAGCTTGCGGATCCGTACCTGCGAAACGTCATCAGCCACGACGACGAGAACCATTGCGGGCACACAGCGGATGCGATGTTCGCGTTGGGATTTTGCATGGGGCACCGGGGCAAACACGGCGGCGCGGCGTACTGTATGGAGCATTTGCTTGCGCGCTGGCCGGATTTCAAGGATAAGGACAAGGCGTTGTACTGCCTGGGCTTGAGTCAATTGGCGACGGGACAACGGAACGAGGGCCGCGCGGCCTTGGAGCGATTGATCCATGAATGTCCGCAGAGCAGCGCGATTGGTTCGGCGCGGCTGGCCATTGAGGAAATCAAGGCAAAAGACTTGAACAATGATAAAAGCAATTAGACTGTGCGGGATCGTGTTTGGCGTGATGGTGGTTTATGTTGCACCCGCGGCGCGCGCGGAGACCTTGTCACCACAAGATCAGAAAGCGGTTGTTGAGGCGAACACGTTTGTCGAACGCGGTAACGAGTTCAAAAAGAAGGACTCGCTGGGCCGCGCGAAGGCTGAGTATGAGCATGCGCTGAAGGTTTTCCCGCGCCATCTGGATGCGCTCTACAATCTCGCGGTCGTCTGCGCCGATTTGAAGCGACCTGATGAGGCGATCGCGCACTACAAACATTATCTCGAGTTGAAGAACGATGATCCGGACGCGTGGAACCAGTTGGGCGTGTTGCTGGACGAGAATAAGGACAAGGCGGGCGCATTGGCGGCTTATGAAAAAGCTGTGGCTATCGCCCCGAAGTTCGGGCCGGCGCATCACAATCTCGGCGTATTGCTCGAGGAACAGGGCAAGCTGGATGAGGCGCGGCAACATCTGGAGTTGTTTATTAAGTTGGAGGAGGAGGCTGGGCGGCGCACGGCCGAGGCATACTACAGTCTTGGCGTGCTGGAGTTGGAACAGTTACACCTCAAGGACGCCAAGAAACTGCTGCAGAAGGCCCTGGATACCGATCCGGGCGCACCGGTCTACAACAACGCGATGGGCGACGTGTATCTGGCAGAGAATAACCCCAGCGTAGCGCGGATCTATTACCAGAAGGCCATCGAGAAAGATCCGAAGTCCGCAGTGGCATACAGCGGGTTGGGGGATGCGCAGCGAGGTTTGGGCGACAACGACAAGGCACTGGCATCGTATCGTAAGGCGCTGGAACTGCGGCCGGATTACGGGCTGGTGCATTACAAACTTGGTTTACTGTTCGAGGCGACCAATCCCACCGACGCAATAAAACATTTTGAAAGTTACCTGGATTCTGGTAAGAATGTTAAATATCACAAAGAAGCTGCGGCAAAGGTGGCAAAACTGAAACAGGGAACTAAAACCACCAACTGATACGGCTGTATTATGTCACAACATCGAAGTCTGAAGTCAGCAAACAAAATCACGACGCGTCGCAACGTGCTGAAGCGGTTCGAGCGCGTCGAGGTATTGAAGAAACAGGGACGTTGGAAGGACGGCCAGCGCGTCTTTGGCCTGCCGAAGACCAAATCGGAGTAACCGCAACACGGTTTCCCGCGCCGATGACGGGCGCGTGGGCCGAAATGACGTTCCAATGAAGTATCGTCATAACAACGGAAGCAGATCACAGATCAAGGAGGTCAGATAGGTATGAACTCATTCACTCATTTTCACAGATGGCACAATGGGATGCTGGGCATCTGTCTGGCGGCAGGTTTGCCGCTGGCAGCGCAGGCCGATTCGTTGAATGAACCTGCGGCAGCGCCGGCACCCACGCCTGTGGCGGCGCCGGTATTGAAGGCCAGCGCCGAAGGACAAGGCGGGCAAAGCTCGCCCAGTCTGGCGGTTGGCAATCACGGTATTGTGAAAGGCACGCGCTCGAACGTGCGCGCCCGTCCGGGCCTTAAGGCCGAGCCGATCGTCCAGCTCAGCAAGGGCGAATCGGTGACGATCGTCGAGCGGAAGACGGTCACCGAAAACGGCAAGGCAATAGAGTGGTTGCGCATCCAATTGCCGGCAGGAGCCAAGTGCTTCGTCAGCGCGCACCTTGTCGCCAATGGCGTTGTAAATGTCAGCGATGTTTATGTGCGGTGCGGGCCGAGCACGAATCACCGCGACGTGGGCAAACTGGTCAAAGGCGATCGGGTCGAGGTCGTGAAGACCGAAGGCACCTGGCTGCAAATCAAGCCGACTGCGCAATGCACGGGCTGGATTGCAGCTGAACTGGTGGAGATCACCCCCGAGCCGGTGGCACCCGAAGTGACGCCGGCGCCAACGTCGCCTGCAGCCGGACTGCCGTCGACTGCGTCTGAAGTTGTGACACCGTCCGCCCCGGATGGGGTAGTCGTGAAGGTTGTGGACACTGACCCGGACGTGATCGTCCAGTACATGATGCTGGATGGCATTTTGCAGGCCGTGACCGAAGAAGGCGCACCGGCGTTGTACCAGTTGATGACGCCGGAGATGAACCGGCTGCAACAGCGGATATGCTATCTGGAAAGCAACCAGGGTGACTTGGATCGCTACGAAGGCAAACATGTCCGCTTGTCGGGCAACGAGCGCTGGCGCAAAGGCGACCGTTACCCCGTATTGGTAATTGATCACATTGGAATGGTGTGGTAACCACACATCCCGCGATGTCAGCACGCATCATTGATGGCAGGGCAATCGCGGAGCAGATCAACGCGGAGACCGCTGCCACCGTCGCGCAACTCAAGGCGCGCCATCAACTCACGCCCGGCCTCGCCGTCATACTGGTCGGCGACAACCCGGCCAGCGTTGCCTATGTCTCGTCGAAGGACAAGATGTGCGCGCGGCTTGGGTTACACTCCGAGCGGATCAACCTGCCAGCCACGACCAGTCAGGCGCAACTGCTCCAGATCATCAGCGACCTGAATTTCAAAAAGGAAATCCACGGCATCCTCGTTCAATCGCCGTTACCGAAACATATCTCCGAGGAGGCCGTGTTCACAGCGATCGATCCGGGTAAAGACGTGGACGGCTTCAATCCGATCAACGTCGGCAAGCTGGCGCTGGGCGACCAGACGGGATTCGTCCCATGCACGCCCGCCGGCGTCCATCAGCTTCTTATACGAAGCGGTATCGCCATCGAAGGCGCGCACGTCGTTGTCCTCGGCCGCAGCCGCCTTGTCGGTCGTCCCGTCTCGCTTATCCTTTCGCAGAAAGCGAAAAACGTAAATGCGACGGTTACAGTCTGCCACTCGCGCAGCAAGAACCTCGCGGCCATCTGCCGGTCCGCCGATATTCTTATAGCCGCCATCGGCGTGCCACGCTTTGTGAAAGCCGATATGGTCGGCGCCGGTGCAGTGGTAATCGATGTGGGAATTAATCGCATTGAGGATGAAGCCGCCAAGAATGGATATCGGCTCGTTGGCGACGTAGATTTCGATGCTGTCAAAGAAAAGGCGTCGCTCATCACGCCTGTCCCCGGCGGTGTCGGCCCGATGACCATCGCCATACTCATGCACAACGCCGTCCGCGCCGCGAAGTTGCAGCACGGGATTGCGTGACATTGTCGAATTCCAGTGTTGAGTCAACCACGAATGAACGCCGACAGGCGCGAATTACTGACTCATCAGTTCGTCCGGAAATAACGGGACGGCACTTGAATCTCAAATGCGCGCGTGTTATGATTCAGAAAACCGGGGGTGAAAGAGGTAAACCATGCCAACATTTGACTGCATCTCCATTCAACCGACATTGAATCATCGTCAGAGGTATTCTACCGGTTGCGGGGTGGGCTATGAGCAGCAGGGTGGGATCATGACGCGGGGGATGAGGTCGTGCGGCATGATCGCGCTGGCAGCAACAGCATTCTTGTTGTCTTTAATTATCTCGCCACTATTTGCAGCTCCCATTACGGTTGCTCAGGCGAGAGTGGCTGCGGAAAAGTTTGCGGTGTTACGCTACCATGCCACGGGCCAGACGACTGCAGGGACTGTTTCTCAATCGGGTGGTCCATCTCTATCAGTACGACAAGTGGAACCGTTGCTTGATTCGGATCGCACCATCGGTTTTGTGGCAAACTTGGCGCCCTCGGGCTATGTTTTGCTGAGCGCAGACGATCAAGCGCCTCCGATCAAGCTACACAGCGACCAGGGGGCCTTCACGAATTTGCCCCCCGGTTTTTTAAAGGTGATTCAGACAGAGCTTGCTGAAGATTTGGAAGTGCTCGCCGAAATGAGCAAGCAGAATATCCGTCCCGCATCAACGTATCAGGCGCAATGGGCGACATTAACCGAGACGAACGATGCGTCTACGACCTCGGAGCCGGATCCGGTTTCCTCGCCGGGTGCGGGTACGGTTCTGTTAACAACGACTTGGAATCAGAACGACCCCTACAATTATTACTGCCCGGCAGCGTACGGGGGGCCTGGTGGCCGCGCATGGGCGGGATGTACCGCGTGTGCCGTATCACAGATCTTGAGATACCGTAGCCGACCAAGCGTCGGTGCGATGAGGTCATATGATTGGGCCAATATGCCGAACGCCATCCGCACGAGCAGCCCGGTTGCGCAGCAACAGGCGATAGGCCACCTCATGTATGATGCTGCCGTGGCTCTCGGCTCTACCTTCGGGGCGGATGAAACCAGCGCTTATCCAACTGCTGTGCCAGGGGTGCTTGTCACTGACTTTAACTACACCTATCGTAGCTTTGAATATAAAGCCAACAACACCGACCTCCAGTGGTACAACAAGATCGCTGCTGATATAAATGCAAACAAACCGGTCTTTTATGCCATGTGGGAATCTGGCAACGTCAACGGACACGCGGTGGTCTGCGACGGTTACTACGGTGGAAACGAGATACACCTGAATCTAGGTTGGTCGGGTTCTGGAACCTTATGGTACAACATCGATAGCGTAGACTACGGCGGTTATACATGGGTAATTCACGACGCTGTGTTCGGGATCACGCCCCCAGCCGCTCCGACTGCGCTTAACATCACCAAGATGCAAGTTAAATTGAATTTTGCCAAGACCAACTCCGACAGTTGCACCTTAACAGGCACGCTGAATCTCGGCACGGGCTACACTCCGGCCAGCGCTACGGTGAATATTGGCGGAGCAAATATACCGTTCACCTTGGACTCGAAAGGCAAAGGCACGAACAGTTATGGAAGCTGCACTCTGGCCTGCAACAAGAAGACGAGCTTGTGGACGTTGACCGTCAAACTGGCGAAGGGTTCATGGCAGACACCGTGGGCCTTGCATGGTCTGGTGAATGACGACGTGCCGAAGACCCCGGTTAGAAGTGTCACGATGCCAGTCACCATGGTCGTTGGTACTGATACCTTCACGGGTACCTGCGTGATGGTGTACACTGCCCAAAGGGGTAAGTCCGGCTCAGCGAAGTAATCCGCCTCCGTCCCGCATGTGCGGGACTGCCGCGCGGTCAGGCTGCCGCCGTCTTGAGGGACGATTTTTTGGCGCGAGAGCGTTTCTTGGCCGGTTTTGTCTGTCCGAAAACACCCAGTTTGCGGAACCGTTTGTAGCGCGCGTCCAGCAGATCGGAGGTCTTCTCCGCAAGCAGTGCATCAAGGTGTTTGAGAATACCCTTTTTTACCGCATCGGCAGCAGCATCGTAGTTCTTGTGCGCGCCGCCGAGCGGTTCGGGAATGATTTCGTCCACGACGCCCGACTCCAGCAAATCTTTGGCGGCCAATCGGAGCGCTTCGGCGGCTTGGGGCGCGTTGGCGCGGTCCTTCCACAAAATCGCGGCGCAACCTTCCGGTGAGATGACGGAATAATAGGCGTTTTCCAGAATCAGTACCCGGTCGCATACGCCGATGCCGAGCGCGCCACCCGAGCCTCCTTCGCCGATGACCACGGCCACCATCGGCACCTTCAACACCATCATATCGCGCAGATTGACGGCGATGGCCTCGGCGATGTGACGTTCCTCGGCGCCGATGCCGGGGTAGGCGCCGGGCGTGTCGATAAAGCAGACGACGGGGAGATTGAACTTCTCGGCAAGCTGCATCAACCGCAACGCCTTGCGATAACCTTCGGGATGCGCGCAGCCGAAGTTGCGCAGCAGGTTCTCCTTCGTGTCACGGCCTTTCTGCTGACCGATCACCACGACACGGTGGCCGTTGATGGTTGCCAACCCGCCGACGATGGCGCGGTCATCGCTGAACCGGCGGTCGCCGTGCAGCTCTACAAAATCTGCGGCGATGCGTTGGAGGTAATCGAGCGTATATGGGCGTTTCGGGTGCCGCGCAAGTTGGACGCGCTGCCAGGCGGTGAGATCCGTAAAGACCTGCTTCTTGGTCACATCGAGCTTAGCCTCAATGGCCTTGATCTGGGCGGACAAGTCGATGTTTTGTTCGGTGGCCTGTTTGTGGAGCGCCTCCAGCGCCTGCTCCAGCTCGACAATCGGTTTCTCGAATTCCAGCGTGTAGAGTTTCATGGTCTCAATCGCGAATGGTCACTGTCGTGCCGACGGGCAGAATGGTGAACAACTCGGCAATATCATCGTTGAGAAGTCGGATGCAGCCCGCAGTGGCCGCTTTGCCGATGGAATTGGTGTCCCACGTACCGTGCAAACCGTAGCCCGGCACATCCATACCGAGCCAATGAGTGCCGAGGATATTCTCGGGACTGCCGTACGCGATCATTTTGCCGTCGGGCCGATGCCACTCGGGATTGGCGATGCGATTGATGATCTTAAACTCGCCGATCGGCGTCTTGCTGAACTGGCCCGTGCCGACCCGGTAACGTTTGAAGAACTTGCCGTTATCGGTCAACGTCAGCACATTGGCCGACTTGCTGACCGTGACGGCGAAGTGTGGTTGATAGATGCGCAGGCGATCGCCCACGCGGATGACATCGCGCGTCAGGTTGTTGGATTTCTTGATCAGTTCCACGGTGGTACCGAACTGCTTGGCAAGTTTACCGAGCGAATCGCCAGCGACGACGGTGTAATCCACCTTCTCCGGCGCGGGGGCAGGGGAGAACAGGATCGACATGTTGATTTCGCCAAGCAGGTCCAGCACGCTGTCCGAGCCTGCGAGGTTGTCGCCCAGCGTCTGCAACGCGGCGCGGGCATCGGCGAGTTTACCTTCGCTTTTGAGGGCGCGGGCGTTTTCGACTGCGTCATTGAGAGGTTTTGTTGGGAGCGCCGGAGCCATTGGCGCAGCCGTTGGTGTGGCAACGGACGCCATGTTCGTTGTCGGCTCGGCCGTGGCAGACGGGGTGGAAGGGGCAGACGGAGCGCGGCCGCAACTCGCCGACCACAACGCCAGCACGGTTAAGACAAGCCATTGTTTTTTCATGACTGTAGGTCGTGCGCCACCAAACCCATGGAAGGATAACGGCGCGTGACATCCTTTTCCAGACATTGGAAGATGACAGCTTCAACGCGAGCCGGCAAGTCGGGCACATCGTTACGCAGTGGCCGCACATTTTTCTTGAAGTCGGCGTATTTCGCCATGACCTCCTTCGGTGACGCGCCGGAGATCGGTGGATAACCAGCGATCATCTCGTAGGCGGTAATTCCGAACGCGAAGATATCGGCCCGCTCGTCCACTGGTTCTCTGGCAATTTGTTCGGGGGCGAGGTACGACGGCGTCCCCGAAAACGTAGACAATCGTTTGGGTTCCGACGGCCGCCTGATGGCCAGGTCGAGGTCGATCAACTTCGGATCAAAGGATTTCGGGACCATGACGTTCTCTGGTTTGAAGTCCAAATGCAGATAGCCGCGCTGGTGGATATGAGCCAACGCCTCCGCCATGCCGAGCAGCAATTTTAAGCGGTTGGGGATCAGTCCCGGGTCGTGGCGCAGGATGCGCTCTTTCAGGTTCGGCCCCGGCACGTACTCCAGCAACGCATAATGGTGGTCGCGAAGTTCTCCGTGCTCGAATAGACGCACGATGTTCGGGTGCTCCAAGTGACTCAGGACTTCGCAGCCCCAAGAGAAGACGTTGACAGACTTGCGGTTCGACTCAAGCTTCGGCAATAGCACGCGGAGGGCATAGTGGTTGCCGTCTTCGTCGGTGGCGAGATAGATCGTCGCCATGCCGCCCTGAGAAAGTTTCCCCAAAACTTCGTAGTGTGCAAACGTTTGTCCAACCATGGCAGGGAAAAAATACCCGAAAATTCCACTTTTTGCAACGGAAATGGTTGCGGAGACCGCGGCTCTTGCTGCCGGTCGTCAGCGATTGCCGCGCTTTGGTAGGTATTTGCCGATGAGCAGGTCGAGTTTCCTGCGGGTTGCGGGGCGCGTCGCGTCCGGCCGCGTCAGGATGGCGTTGGCCAGCGCATGGTGACACGCGCAATCGGCGTCGGGATCGATCGATTTGACGGCGAACCGGATAATCTCTTGCACGGTGCGCGTATTCTTCTGGAGGTTGCCGAGAATCATCTCCAGCGTGACCGTATCATCCGCCTCGCGCCAGGAATCGTAGTCGGTCACCATCGCCATGGTCGCGTAGCAGATCTCGGCTTCGCGGGCGCAGCGGGCTTCACCGAGGTTGGTCATCCCGATAACGTCCCAGCCCATTGCCCGGTGGAACAACGATTCCGCGCGCGTCGAGAACGCGGGGCCTTCCATATTCACGTAGGTGCCGCCATCGTGCGCCGTCGCGCCCACGCGCTGCGCGCAGGACGCCAGCACCGCGCGCAGTTTTGCGCAGACTGGATCAGCGAACGACACGTGCGCCACCACGCCTTCGCCGAAGAACGTGAAGTCCTTGCTGCGCTTGGTGTGGTCGATGAACTGGTCCACCAATACGATGTCAGTGGGCTTGTATTGCTCCTGTAGACTGCCGACGGCGCTGGCACTGATGATCCAGCCGACACCGAGCTTCTTCATGGCGTAGATGTTGGCACGATGATTCAATTCGCTGGGCAGAATCTTGTGGCCGCGACCGTGGCGGGGCAAAAAGACCATCTCGCGCTTACCGAGCCGCCCGGTTAGGAATTGGTCGGACGGTTTACCGAACGGTGTTGCCACTGTAACCCACCGTTTCCGTTCCAGCCCGGCCATTTCATACATTCCTGAACCGCCTATGACTCCGATTTTCATGGCCTTGTCCTCAGGCTCCAATTGTGAGGGTCATACGGGCGTCGGCGACGTAGCCGGACGCGCCGACTTCGCCGACAATGAACGGGTTGATGTCGAGTTCCCTGATTTGCGGATAATCGAGCGCCAGTTGGCCGACCCGTTGCAGTCCCAAGGCGATGGATTTCATGTCAACCGGCGCCTGGCCTCGCGTCCCTTCAAGCAGCGGGTACGAGCGCGTGCCTTTCAACATCTCCATCGCTTCCTCTGTGCTGACGGGCGCCAACGCAAAAGTGACATCCTTCATCACCTCGACGAATATGCCGCCAAGGCCGAACATCAGCATCGGTCCAAACTGCGGATCGCGCGTCATGCCGAGTATCACCTCACGGCCCTTGGCCCCCATCTTCTCGACGTATATGCCGCGGATATTTGCTTTTGGGGCGTGCTGTTTCACGCGTTGCAGTATGAGGTCGAACGCCTCGCGCACCTCGCCGGCACTGCCAAGGTTGACTCGCACGCCGCCAAAATCAGATTTGTGAATGACATCCGGAGAAACGATCTTGAGCACCACCGGATAACCGATCCGGTCCGCCACGCGCACGGCTTCGTCGGCGGTCGTCGCCAGCATCCCGGGCAGGGTGGTGAATCCGTAGGCTTTCAGAATCTGTTTGCCTTCGATTTCGCCGATCTGGCTACAGCGATCCCTGGCACACGAGTCCAAGATGGTCTTGATGCTGCTGTGATCCACTTTGAAATTGGTTACCACGCGGGCCGGACGCTGCCGCCATACGCCGTAGTCGTACATGGCCTTCAGTGCGGCGGCTGCGCGGTCGGGTGATGGATAGTTTGGAATCCCGAGCGCCATCAAATGCTCGTTGGCGGCCGCAATTTGTTCGCCGCCGAGGAACGCTGCCACCACCGGTTTCTTGCCCTTTTGAGCCGCCACCAGCCGCTTGGCCAATTCCAGCGGCTGGGTCATGTTCTGTGGCGTGACCACGACGACAATGGCGTCGCAGTTCGGGTCGTCCTGCA
The DNA here is from genome assembly GCA_050008795.1 of Verrucomicrobiia bacterium. GTDB lineage: Bacteria > Verrucomicrobiota > Verrucomicrobiia > Palsa-1439 > Palsa-1439 > CAIKBP01. The sequence goes on from JBEKLX010000039.1 coordinate 15,143, forward strand.
AAAGCTCGAAGGCCTTCATGTAACGGTCGGGAGGCGCGTCGCCAACGACGTCGACCGGGTTGCCCACGGCTGCGGCTGCTGGCAGGAATTCGCGAAGTTTACTAACAGTATCCTCTGTCGGCGCAATCATCTTCAGGCCGAGCGTTTCAACTGCATCCGCGGCCATGATGCCGGGGCCGCCCGCATTGGTGATCACCATCACCCGGTTCCCAGCCGGCAACGGCTGCATGCTGAACGCCATCGCATAATCGAACAACGCCTCGAGGTTCTCCGCGCGTATGACGCCCGAACGTTTGAACGCCGCGCTGTAAGCGGCGTCGGCCCCCGCGAGACTGCCCGTGTGCGATGACGCCGCCTTTGCCCCGGCCTGCGTGATGCCGACCTTTAGGATGACTATCGGTTTTACTGCGGAAACCCGTTCGGCCACCTTGAGAAACTTCTCGCCTTCAGAAATGCTTTCCAGATAACCAGCGATCACCTTCGTGTCGTTGTCGTCAACAAGCGCCTGTAAAAAATCCACCTCGTTGAGATCGGCTTTGTTGCCGAAACTTATGACCTTGCTGAACCCCATCTTCTTGCTGAGCGCCCAGTCCAGAATCGCCACACAGAGCGCGCCGGATTGTGAAAAAACAGAAATGCCGCCCGTAGGCGGCACCGACTTTGCGAACGTGGCGTTCATTTTGTGTTGCGTGTTGAGCAGGCCGAGACAGTTCGGCCCCATCAACCGTATCCCGTTGGCCTTGCACAGGTCGGCGATTTCCTTCTCCAACGCTGCGCCCTTGGAATTGACCTCCTTGAAACCCGCCGTGATGACGATTGCCGATTTCGCGCCGGCATTGATGGACTCCTGAATGGATTCTTTGACGGCCTTCGCAGGTACCACGATGACCGCCAAATCAATCTTGCCCTTGTACTCCGCCAGACTGTGGTAACACCGCCGCCCCAGAACTTCGTCGGCCT
>JBEKLX010000004.1:0-46472 GCA_050008795.1 Verrucomicrobiia bacterium
GATCTGAAAGTTGCTGAGAGAGCTCCTGCCATCGCGCCGCAAGAAGCGCTTCGGCTTCCGGGAAGCGATATTCCGTCAAGCATCGAATCGCTTTTCGTTCGTTGGTTTCGTCAAAACAGATGTCCTCTCCTCCATCTTTCGCGCGTACAACCCTGCATCCTCCAATCACGGGCATGCCGGTTACCGCGACTTCGTGTCCGAGCAGCGAAGCCATGCAAAGCGTCCTGTAATGGACGTTGAGCAGTGCTTCCCATAAGCTGAGCTTCTCAGCCAACCCGGCTATTTGCTCCTGACAACTGGCGAGGTCTGCAACGTTTTGTTTCAGATCGGCAAACATGTCCAAAATCAGGATTGGCGGGATGTTCACCGTGTAATGCTTGTTCAAGAAACCGAGCTCTTCATGCGACAGGCTCTGAAACGCTGATTTATCGAGGATGACGATCGGCCCCATGATTAACGCTCCGCTACTTTATCTGTGAACGATTCTAGCAGCTTTTTGATTTCTGTCAGCTTTCCTTCCGTCTTCGTCTCGGTGAGACGGGGGAATTTACCTCCGACTTGGAAGAGCACGCCGCGCTGCGAAAGCATGATCTTGTCGGCGCGGGTTTCAACGATGTCCACATTGACGGCGGCGGCGAGCAAACGAATCTCAGCGCATTGCAGCAGCAGTTTTACTTCGCGCGGGAGTTTGCCGTACCGGTCGCGGAACTCGCGGTGTAGTGCCTCTACCGCGGCGAATTCGGAAACTTGGGCAATCTTGCGGTAGGCTTGGATGCGCAAACGGTTGTCACTGATGTAGGCAACCGGGATGTGGGCGAGAGTGTCGGTGTAGTGGCCGCTGTTCCCAGCGGCACTGGTCGAACTCGGTCGAGCCGCCGGGACGGCGGCCTCTACACCAATCTGCAGGCAATCCAGCTTCAGTGTCACCAGCGGCCGGCGCTTGGGTTTCTCGCCTTTCAATCGAGCGACGCTTTCCTTGAGGAGTTGGCAGTAGAGGTCGAACCCGATGGCAGTGATATGTCCGCTTTGTTCGGCGCCGAGAATATTGCCTGCGCCGCGGATCTCCAGATCGCGCATGGCGATTCTGAATCCGCTGCCAAGCGATGAGTACTGTTTGATGGCGCTGATGCGTTTCCGCGCGGTCTGTACGAGTTGCATGTGGCGTGGCAACAGAATGTACGCATACGCCTGATGCTTCCAACGTCCTACGCGCCCCCGGAGCTGGTAAAGATCGCTGAGACCAAATCGGTCGGCACGGTCGATTATGATCGTGTTGGCGTTCGGAATGTCGAGTCCGCTCTCGATAATGGTCGTACAGACGAGGACGTCGATCTGTCCTTTGACGAACCGGTGCATGACGTTTTCGAGTTCGTCGTCGGACATTTGGCCATGGCCTATGTCGATGCGGACAGGCGAACGGCCGGTCTCTCGCAGAGCGCGCGGAGGCGCAGAGTATCCATGGCTCTGTGATCTCTGTGAGAGTTCCGCTGCGTTGTCGTTCAGAAGTTTCCTCAATCGGTCGGCGATGGTGTTGATACTTTGGACGCGATTATGCAAAAAATAAACCTGTCCGCCGCGATTCAACTCGCGTTGGATGGCCTGCCGGATCAACCGTTCATCGTAAGCGGCGATCATTGTTTCGACGGGCAACCGGTCTTGTGGCGGCGTCTCGATGGTGCTCATGTCGCGCGCGCCGGTGAGCGCGAGATACAGCGTGCGTGGAATCGGTGTGGCAGACAGCGTGAGCACGTCCACCAGCTTGCGCAGTTGTTTGAACCGTTCCTTGTGCAGCACGCCAAACCGTTGTTCCTCGTCTATGACGACCAGCCCGAGATTCTTGAACTGAACGTCGGGACTCAGCAATCGATGTGTGCCGATGACGATGTCCACGCCGCCTTCGCGGAGCAGTTTCACGACTTTTTTCTGTTCTCGTGGCGTGCGAAAGCGCGACAGCATTTCGACGGCAATCGGGAAACCCGCCATGCGTTCGCGGAACGTGTTCCAGTGTTGCTCCGCGAGGACGGTGGTCGGGCACAGCACGGCAACTTGCAGTCCGTCCATCACCGCCTTGAATGCGGCGCGAACTGCTATCTCCGTTTTCCCATAACCAACGTCACCGCAGATGAGGCGATCCATCGGTCTTTGGGATTCCATGTCATGTTTGACTTGTTCGATGGAGGTCAACTGGTCAGGTGTCTCCTCGTACTGGAATGCCGCGTCGAACTCATGCTGCCACGGAGTATCGGGCGCGAACGCGTGACCTTTAAGCGTGGCGCGTGCCGCCTGAATCTCCAGCAACTCACTCGCAAGATCCATGATGGCGCGTTCGGCGGTGAACTTCTGGCGTTGCCACAGCGTGCCGCCCAATTCATGCAACTTTGGGATGCGTTTGCCCGCACCGACATACTTGCTGACCAGATGCGCCTGCTCGACCGGCACGTATAAGCGCGCTTCGTTCGCGTACTCGATCGCGAGGACTTCCTGGTTCGATTCGCTGACCTCGATGACGCGCAAGCCGAGGTATTTTCCAATCCCGTGCTGGACATGGACGACGGAGTCGCCCTCTTGCAGTTCTGTCCAGTCCGCAGGTTGCGCGATTTGATGGAACTTCCGTCGCGGCCGGGCGAGCTTGTAGCGGCCAAAGATTTCCGCGTCCGTGACCACCGCCAGTTTCGCATCGGGCCAGAAGAAACCGCGGGAGAGCGCGGCACGTGAAGCGTTGACCCCGCTCCGAGTGGGGTGAAGCGTGGAAGGAAACGACTTGAATTGTTCACGCCACAACTCCTCGAACCGCTGTCGCTCGCCGTCGTTACTGCAGAGAATGTGCAGCGCATAACCGTCGTCAACCCAGCGCTGCATCTGATCAAAAAACGCACGGCGCATCTGTTCCGCCACTTCTGGATCTGGAGCCTGGGTATCGAGCGGACGAAATGCATCGAGTGAAGTCAGGCGAAGATTGATGGCGTCTTCGGAGCCGAAGTCGATGGCTTCGGTTAAATGAACCTGTTGCAGCTTCGCGTTTAGAATCTTGTCCCACGGCTCGAAGAAGGGATCGTTATCTGGAATCTGCCGCGCGTAGTTGTCGGCGGCTTCGGCAAGTTGCTCAGGCTCGTCGAAAACCAGAAGTGTATCCGCCGGCAGCAGTTCAAGTAACGACGCGGTCTTATCGGGTGCGCGCTTCAGTAGGCCGAGTTCGCCCGCTGGCGTGACAACGATACTCTGGAGTTTGTCGTGTGATTGTTGAGTGGTGGCGTCGAACACGCGGATGGAGGCAATCTTGTCGCCGTCGAATTCGACGCGGATAGGATCGTCGCGGTCGAGCGGGAAAAAATCAACGATACCGCCGCGATGCGCCATGTTGCCACGCTCGCTGACCTGATGTTCAGGGTGATAACCAAGTTCGACGAGGCGGCCAATGAGATCTTGTAGTTCATATTGTCCACCGGCGGTAAGCGTAAAGCGAAGAGCGTGGAGCGAAGAGCGAGAGAAAGTGCGTTGCATGAGGGATTGGACTGAAGCGATGATAGTGGGTGGTGAGTTGTGAGTAGTGAGTAACGACAAGATGTGAAGACGGTCTGCAATCGTGTCCACGTGTGGCAGGGCGTTCTCATGCGGCAGCGTTTCCCACGCGGGGTAAAAGAGCGCATTTGGGAGAAACACCTGTAGATCGTTGAAGAAAGTTTCCTGAGATTTAAGTTCGTCGCAGACAACGAGGATGAGCTGGTTCGAAATACGGGAGAGCAACGAAACAAAAAACGGTTTAGCGGCGTCGGCGACGGAATTCAGACGCAAAAAGTGCCCCTCCTCGAGTCTCCGTTTGATAGGGGGTATCAACGGAGACCCCAACACTTGCTCGAACAACCTATTTTGACTCACAGATTTAACCAAAGAGGTACAGAGTTCTAAGACGCTCTGTGTCTCTGTGGTTACCAATGAAACCTACAAATTCAACCGCTTAACGTTTTCCAGCACGTGGTCTGCCGATTTCTTCAACTGAGCAAGCTCATCGCCTGTCAACTGGAGTTCGACAATCTTCTCGACACCATTCCTACCTAGCACCGCTGGCACGCCAACAAACATGTCTTTCACGCCGTATTGGCCCATGCACCACGCGGCACAAGGTAGCACACGTTTCTCGTCGTTCAAAATCGACCGCGCCATATCGACCACAGCCGACGAAGGCGCATAGTAAGCGCTACCCGTCTTCAGAAGGCTGACAATTTCCGCGCCGCCGTTGCGCGTTCGTGCGATCATGGCATCGAGTTTATCTTTCGAGATGAGGTCTTCGACTTTTTTGCCTGCAACGGTGGCGTAACGGACTAGCGGCACCATGTCGTCGCCGTGTCCGCCGAGCACCATCGCGTTCACGTCGCGCATCGAGACGCCGAGTTCCATTGCGATGAAACAACGGAAACGCGCATTGTCGAGCACACCCGCCATGCCCATGATCTTGTTCTTCGGACAATTCAGTCTGGCTCCGGCAAGATAAGTCATCACGTCGAGCGGATTGCTTACGACTATGACGATGGAGTGCGGCGCATGTTTCTTGATGTTCTCGCAAACGCTGCCGACAATGCTCGCATTGGTTTTCAACAGGTCATCGCGGCTCATGCCCGGTTTGCGGGCGATACCGCTGGTGATAACGACCAGGTCACTGCCCGCGCACACCGCGGGATCGTTGGAGCCGATGACCTTGGAGTCAAAGCCTTCCAGGCAGGCGGACTCCATCATGTCGAGCGCCTTGCCTTGGGGCATTCCTTCAATGACGTCGATCATGACGACATCGGCGAGTTGCTTCTCCGCAATGCGTTGGGCGGTGGTCGAGCCGACAAACCCCGCGCCGAAAACGGTGACTTTACGATTCATAAGATCCCTTTAGCGAAGGCCGGTTATTGGGGGAAATTTGGTGGGTTGTCGAGCACGAAATGAGATGGCGGTGCTTGCAGTCCGCCAGTTCTCCGTTTAATAATGCCATCCATGGATTTACAAGTGGAAGATTTCCGGCAGGAAACGGCTGCGGCGCTGAAAAGCTACGAGAAATACATCGTTTGTGTCCAAAAAACTCCTGAAGAATTCCTTAAAAGCCTCCAGTCATTGATGGGCAAAGCAATCCAGGCTTATGCGAACCGCGCCGAGGGGCTGCGTCACGGCATCGCGCTGGACCGGCAGGTGACCATCATACTAAGCGAGACCGACGGTCCGCGCCCGGTTTGCGGGATCTATTTCAATCTTCACAGCCCTTACCGGAAAACCACCAAGGCACCGTGACGCCGTGGTATGTGCCGCTCAGCTACGCCGCCTTCGCAGAACCAGCAGCAGAAGCAGCGCCGTGACCACCGTGCCCCCACCGAGCCAAAGTAGCATCGTTGGTGGCGGCGTGTTTCGGAAAAATGCTGACCCAAATTGCAGCCAGAATGCCACCAACATCGTCAGTGACGTCCACATTCCTCGCGCGGCGAACACCGCCCCCAGCCGCAGATTATCCACTTCCTCCTGCAGCTTCGCGTCAATCGGGATGAGGGCCGTTGCGGCTACCGCTCCCAGCACGACCAACCAAACCGCCGCCAGCCATGGATTGACCGTCATGCTCAACAACCACATCATTATTCCGCCGACAATCAATTGCACAAACGGCAGCAGGATGGATTTCGCCCATGATTTGCCGCGTCCAACGGCCACAATACCAATGGCCGCGCCGACGCCCGCTGCGGCCATCAGATATCCCAGACCGCCCGTGCCCAACTTTAGCGTATCCAACCCGTAGCCAACAATCGTCACGATCAAAACGCCGGCCAGAAACGCGAACACTCCGGACATAATCACCAGCGGCAGTGCGGACTGATGCGTCCACAAGTACTCTAATCCCGTCCGCAATTCATTCCACCCGCCTTTTTGCTCTTCCTTGGTTTCCGTCCCGGCGACCGGCGCTTGACGGCGGATTCCCAACAACAGCATGACGCTGAGGAGGTATGCCGCTGCATTCGTCGCGACGGCCCAGCCCGGTCCGAACCATTCCGCAACAAATCCGCCCAAAGCGCGTCCGCCAATGCCAGCCACTGCAAGGCTCGTCGTGAACAACGTGTTGGCCTGGATCAGTTTATCGGCAGGCACTAGACTTGGCAGCAGCGCATACCGCGCCGGATAATAGAACGTGGTGATGGCGCCGATGACGGTGATCAGCGCGTACACCGCGAACATTCCCCGCACTGCGCCGTGCGAGGTCAACAACGGCCACATCCAGATCATGATACCCACCACCACGACCGAGCGGATCGCATCGCTGACCACCAACACCGATCGTCGCGGCCAACGATCCAGATACGCCATTGCCAGTGGCCCCAACACCGCCCCGGGCCAGCATACCGCAAAGAACAATTTTGCCGTCTCCACACGCTCGTTGAAGCCATGACGGCGGAAGACTTCCAGTAACCCCATCTGCATCACCGCGTCGCCCAACGCCAGTCCGATCTGGGAAAACCACAACCGCCGAAACGATGGGTTCCTAATGATGGTTCGCATCAGGAGTGTCCTCCGATAAACTGCTGCATGTCCTCCGGCATCGGCGTTTCATAACGACACTCCTGCTGCGTGTGTGGATGCCGAAACGCAACGCGCTCAGCGTGCAACGCATGGCGCGGTAATAGCAGCCGTGCCAATATCACGTCGGTCACGCCTTCCTTGATGAACTGCAAATACAGCGTTTCGTCCGGCCCATACATCTTGTCCCCGACAATCGGATGACCGAGCCACGCCATATGTACCCGCAACTGATGCGCCCGACCTGTGCGCGGCCACAGCCGCACCACGGCAAAACCTTGGCTCGAAAACTTCGAGCCTTTCAAGCGTTGTTCGACGGCGAACTCCGTCACGCATGGTTTGCCAGTCGCTTCACATACCACCCGCTTGGTGTACACCACGGAATCTTTGGTCAACCCAATCGGTTGATCCACCACGCCGCGATCCTCGTCAAACTCGCCCCAGCAAATTGCCACGTATTCCTTTTGAATCTCGCGCCGCAACACTTGTTTACCAAGCGATTTTGCCGCGCGCTCGTTCTTGGCGACAATGACCAGCCCGCTGGTTTCACGATCAAGCCGGTTCACCATCCGAGGCGTACCGATACCACGCTCGCGCAGCCACATGACGAGTGACAGTTGCCCATTGCGCGATGCCGAATGGCAAACCAACCCACCGGGCTTATCCACCACAAGCAATTCGTCATCCTCCGAAACAACGACGGGGGCCGCCAGTTGAGTGGCGTCAACCATGGGCCTTGCCAACCAGCTTTCTAACTGAGGTGTCATGCTTGGTCAGGTATTTCACCAGACCTTTGTGCATTTCGACGAACACTTGCGGGTACACGAACCACGCCGTGCCGACGCCGACAGCGGCGGAACCGGCGAGTATGTATTCGACGACGTCTTCCCAAGTTGAGATACCGCCTATGCCGATGATGGGAACCTTGCCGCTGCGGCATTCCGGAATTTTCTCGAAACAATCCCAGACCATGCACAGGCCGATGGGTTTGATGGCTGGGCCGGAGAGGCCAGCCGAGACGTTGGCGAAATAAGGTTTCTGCGCGCAGATGTCGATGGCTACGCCGCGCAACGTGTTGATCACCGATAACGCGTCCGTGCCGCCGGCAATGGCGGCTTTGGCGGGGACGGTGATATCGGTCACGTTGGGGGTGAGCTTGGTAATGATCGTGACCCGACGGTTGTGCGGCACTGCCTTTTTGACTATGGAGACGATGCGTTCAACCGAGCGCGGATCGACGCCGAATTGGACACCGCCTTCTTTGATATTGGGACAAGAAACGTTGATTTCGATGCCGGCGATCTGGCCCCCGTCGCCTCCCAGGAGGATGGCGGTGAGTTGGCCGTATTCTTCGACAGTATTGGCTGAGATATTGACTATTATTGGCAATCCGTAGTGCCGCAGTTTTGGCAGGTCTTGGTGCAGGAACCGGTTGGCCCCTTTATTCTGGAGGCCGATGGAATTCAGGAGGCCGGCGCGGGTTTCGATCACGCGCGGTTCCGGGTTTCCTTTGCGCGGCTCCAACGTCACGCCTTTGGTGACGAAGCCGCCGAGGGCATGAATGGTTGCCTTGCTCTGCCGCAAGCCGCCGAGTTCGTCCGCGCTGCCGGAGGTGCCGGATGCGGTCAGCAGAGGGCTGCGCAGCAGGAGTTTGCCGATGTTTGTTTCGAGTCGTCGTTCTTCCATAAAATGTCCTTTGCGTCGAATAACGTGCCTTCGGTGCAGGTACGGGCGTAATCTTCCGTGCCATTCGGGCGACGCACTTTTTGCACGCACGAGAAGCAGACGCCGATGCCGCACGCCATGCGTTTTTCCACCAATACGTGCAGGCGGATACCGGCCTGCTGTGCGATCTCCACCACCAACTCCATCATCGGGTTTGGTCCGCACGTGAATGCGCGGACATTTCCGCCGCGCGCCGCCGCATGATTCTTCAGAAACCTCCGGTACTGTTCAGGCACCAAGCCGTGAAACAGGTTTTTCTTGGGAATACCCCGCACGACCCTGGTTGGAACCTCGCTATCGCAGGACACGTAAATGTCAGATGCTTTCATTCCTGCAGCGAGCATATCATCGATATACGTGTAAGCATCCCCCGACCTCAGAGTCGGGGTAAATTCGTCGCGATAGCGGATCGCTTTCAACTTGGCTATGCCGAGGAACACCTTCACTGGAAACGCGTAGTAACGGAGCGCTTCGACCAGCGGAATCAACGGTGCCATGCCCACGCCACCGCCGATCACGTGGACTTCCCTGGCCCCTTCGGCATGCAACCGGCGCGCGTCGAACGGTCGTCCAAGCGGCCCAATCATTTCAATTTTCTGTCCGCGTTTCAGTTTCGTCATCAATGGCGTACCGGCGCCGCCGGGCAGCACCTTGTACAGCATGTCGAAATGGTCGGCAGACGTGGGATGTAACACCAAAGCCAGCGACGGCGGCAGGCTGAGACGTCTCACATAATCGATGGGAAAATGCGGATGAATATAGCGACAAATCCCAAAGGGCCGTTTCAGGAAAGGCCGCGGACCCAAGTCCACTGCCCCGCGCAGGTTTCCCCGGCGGACGACATGCGAACCAAACGGCGCGCGCATCGGTATGGCGTCCATCATGAAGAACTGCGGTGGCCGTATCTCCTGCATCTCGGGGGCATTGAATACCAGCCGATAAACCAGGCTTTGCGGTCCGCCAATCCGTGTGTTCGTCAGAATCTTCGCCTCGAATGACGCTATTCCGCCTGAACGCTCGGGCAACGCTGGGGTGCTGCCAGCGACGAGTTCACCCATTTCTTCCATTGACGCGAAGAACGCACGCGGGAATTTGTCGGCCAGATCTACGCCCCTGAGACGCTTCATTTCCATGGTTGTCGGCGCGATCAGGACGCCGATAACTTTGAATCTGCCGTGGTCCCGTTGCTGGATTCTCTTGAATCCCGTCGTCAATTTACAGGTCGGCTGGTCACTGAGAAAAAATGCAATCCATCGCCCACCCTTATGTGCTAGGAAGACGGCATTGGGGGCGAACGCCTGCGCTCGGCTCACGTTGCGGAGTGTCCAGCCATCCTTGGCCAGGAGAATGTGGAGCAGGTCGCGACAGAGCGGATAATCGATCCGTCGGTCCGACTTCTCATTTGTCAGGCGTTCATTCAGCGGCATGTCGCAAGCTCCAGAAGTCCGGCGAGCTACATATCACGAAACCGGCCGGAATCAAAGTGGATTGACGCGCCAACAGTCCTGATATGGCAAATTGGCAAGCCGAGTGCTATTGTTGTGGGAGTGAGGATGGACGCAGAACTGCAAAAGCACATCGAGTACGCGGCGGGTTACCTCGACTTGCGGATGTACGAGGACGCGCTCCGCGAGGTCGATACGGTGCTTGCGAGGATTCCGAATCAACCACAGGCGCTGGCGCTGAAGTCCGCGACGTTCTGGCAGGCGAATCGATTGCAGGAGGCCGAACCGTGTTTGGCGAAGCTGGCCGAGTTGCGTCCATGCGAGGTGGATGTATGGATCAACCTCGCCTATATCCGGCGTCGGACTCAGTCACTTGACGCCGCGGCGGAAACCCTGCAACATGCTTTCGATGCCAACCCACGTGATGCGCTGACGAACTTCAACATGGCCTGCTATCGCGCTCAGCAACATCGCACCGATGAGGCGCTCGAATTGCTGAAGAACGCGTTAAACCTCGATCCTAAATTGAAGGCTCTGGCCAAAACCGAGCCAGACTTTGCCAAGATACGTGGGTTGTCGGAGTTCCGGATGTTAGTCAACGGCAAGCAATAACCGTTGACGAAACTCCTGACTGAACGTTCCTGTACAGACTTCTTCGACTGGGCCTGTCATCACGAGATTCAGGTTCCTATCAATCTCGATACTCAACTCGCCGCCTTCCATGTGGACTGTGACCCTGCCATCCACCAATCCTTTATCAAAGCACGCCGCCGCGATGGCGCAGGAACTTGACCCGGACGCCAGCGTGTGTCCCGCGCCGCGCTCCCAGATCAACGCGCGGACGTTGGCGCGATCGAGCACCTGCGCGAACTGCACGTTCGTCCGGTTCGGGAATGTTTTGTGGTTCTCGATGAGCGGCCCGAGTTTGGAAAGATCCACCTTCGCTAGGTCGTCCACGATGGTTACGCAGTGTGGGTTGCCGACGGAGAGGGACGTGACATTCAACGTCTGGCTTGCAACCTCCAGCTTGGTCAGCTTGCGGTCAATGATCGCGCGGCCCATATCCATTCGCACCGCGACACAGCGTTTGCCGTCGAAGATGAGTTTTGCCCGTGCCACACCGCCCAGCGTGTGAATGGTGAACTCGGTCTTTTTTGTGAAACCATGGTCATAGAGGAATTTAGCGAAGATGCGCAATCCATTGCCACTTTTCTCGGCCTCAGAGCCGTCGGGATTCAGGATGCGCACGGCGAAATCCGCTGCGCCCTCCATCGGGTCAACGCGCACAAGGATTCCATCGGAACCCACCCCCGTGTTCCGGTGGCAAATCATGGAGACACGCTCCGGCGTCAGCACGAAGCCAAGCTGCGCCGCATCCATGACCAGATAATCGTTACCCAGTCCGTGCGATCTGACAAAATCAAATCCCATCGCTCATCTCGGTTAAGATACTATGCTAGCGCGCTGCGCGGCGTTGTCGAGCCACAATCTTCGCGTCCGATGGTGGCCAGAATGCACGAAAACCAGCGCACCATCTATTCGAGGGGTTTCTTGACCAAAGCGTTGGGGGCTGTTAGGATGCACCCCTTGCAAAGGAAATCAGTACGATGAAACGAACTTATCAACCGTCGAAACTGCGGCGCCAACGTCGCTTCGGGTATTTGAAGAAGAAGCGGACAAGGGTCGGTCGCAACATTTTGAAGGCCCGGCGCCGTAAGGGCCGCAAGCGGCTGACGCAAGCGTAATCCCGTACATGCGCGCATGTGCGGGGTGCGCAACGGGGAGGTCGGGTTGCATGGACTTCACACATTTCCGAAAAGCGAACGCCTTCAGTATGGCCATCAGTTCCGCCAGATTTACGAGCGCGGCCGCAAGGTCGAAGGTCGGTTGCTTGCGCTTTATCTGTTGGATGAACCGTCGGCCAAGCCCGCGCCTTCGGGCCGAGCGGTTGGGGTGGTGACGGGTCGCAAACTGGGCGGCGCAGTCCAGCGCAATCGTGCGCGCCGGCTGCTCCGCGAGGCGTATCGATTGAACAAACATAAACTGAAACCGAACATCCAAATTGTCATGGTTGCCCGCTATGGTATCCGAGGGAAACGGCTTCCCGACGTTGAAGCCGAATTGCTGGGACTTTTCGGAACTGCGGGCATGTTGAGCGAATCGTGATCAAACGAGCATTTTTGCTGTTACTGCGGTTGTATCCGCTGGTCAAACCACTGGCGCTGTGGCTGCCTGCGCCACCGCTGGGCGGGCGGTGCTGCCGTTTTCATCCGAGCTGCTCCTGCTACGCACGCGATGCCATCGAACGCCACGGCGCGGCGCGCGGCCTGTGGCTCGCGGTACGGCGACTGGCGCGGTGTCACCCATTTCACGCCGGCGGTTTTGACCCGGTTCCTGAACCATGATGGACAAGAAAACAATCTATGTGATGATCGGCTGCCTGCTGGTGCTGATCGTGTGGCAACGGTTGGTGGAACAGATGTATCCGCCTAAGAAGAAGCCGTTGCGGCCACCGATCGCTGCGCTAGCGACGAACGCGCCGACGGCGCAGACCGTCCTGCAACAGGTTCCTGCGGCCGGTGCAACTGCGACAAACCAGGTCGTCGCGGCCACCAAGGCCGAACTCGAACAACCACGTCCCGCCGAGCAGATCGCGGTGCTCAGCAACAACTTCGTACGTATCGAGGTCACGAGTTGGGGCGGCGGCATCCGCAGCGTGGAACTCCTCAAATACAAATCCGACGGGCACGGGCACATCGTGCTTAATGGCGCTGATTTTGTACCGGCGCTGGCGTTAAATGAGTTGCCGGGTCTGGACAGCGGGGGCGCGTATCAGTTGCGACAGATGGACGCCCGCATCATCGAAATGTCGGCCAAATCCCGCGCGGGCATCATTGTAACGAAGAAGCTGTCGCTCACCGACGATTACGTGGTGAACGGCAGTATCGAGGTTGTGCGACCCACACTACCGGGCACGAGCATCGATGTCATTGTCGGCACAGCCACACCCATCGGCGCAAAAGAGGCGCCGGACTTTCTCGGCATGGATACGATGATTGGAGGAAAATGCCGGGCGGAATCGATTTGGGACACGTCGGGGTTCTTCATCTTCCGTAGTAAGGTATTGAGCCTGAAGGAAACCAACGAAGTTCTATCTGCGCGCTGGGTTGACGTGAAGAACCAGTTTTTCACGATGGTTATGACACCCACAACCAATACATTGGCTGTGGGGTTCGAGCGCGGCCCGGCACCCAAACCCGCGCTTTGGGAAGGAAAGGAACCGCCGCAAGGGGTGACCGCGTGGGTGACGTTATCGCCCACCGCCGTGTCCACCACCGGCGTGGAGCGTTACGAATTTCGTTACTATGCCGGACCGAAGGAGCTCGACCGTCTTGCGGCGCTGGGCCAGGGACAGGAAGACGTGATGAACTTCGGGTTCTGGGGTGTTGTCAGCGTGATTCTGCTGAGGAGCATGAAGTTTTTCTACCAGATAATCCCGAACTACGGCGTGGCGATCATCATCATCACCGTGATCATCAAGCTGCTGTTCTGGCCGATTCAGGCCAAGAGCATCAAGTCGATGAAGGAGATGCAGAAATTCCAGCCGCTCGTCAAGAAGTTGAAGGAGAAATACAAGGACGACCCGCAACGGTTGAACCAGGAAACGATGCGCCTGTACAAGGAACATAAGATCAACCCGTTTGCCGGCTGTCTGCCGATGCTGGTGCAGATTCCGGTCTTCTTCGCGCTGTTCGCGATGCTGCGCAGCGCCATAGAATTGCGCGGGGCGACGTTCCTTTGGATCAAAGATCTCTCCCTGCCCGACACGATCTTCCACGTCGCGGGGTTCCCATTCAACCCGCTGCCGTTGGCCATGACGGGCGCATCGTTTTGGCAGATGAAGCTGACGCCGCAAACGGGTGACACCCAGCAACAGAAGATGATGCAGTTCATGCCGCTTATGATGCTGTTCTTCTTCTACAACACGTCGTCGGGCTTGGTGCTGTACTGGACGGTGCAGCAATTTTTGTCTGTGGCACAGCAATGGTGGACTTTGCGAAAGCCCGATACCGCGGTCGCTACCACGCCCGCTGGGAATACAAGATAGGATTGGCAGATTAGCGCAAACAAACTGGACTGAGACAGGCGTCGCAGCTCGCCCTGAATGTTCGCCTCGATATCGTCGGGGCATTCGGGGTCCGCAAGCCGAACGCCTGAACAACACAGGAGCCTGATATGGAAAACGAACCGACAACCGTCGCACCCGCCGCAATTCCTGCGGCGAACCCATTGGACCCCAAAGGCACTCTCCAAAAAATGCTCGATGGACTGGATCTGGAAGCCAGCATCGAGCAGACGACACAAATCGACTCAATCCTTCTGCACATCCGCACGGCCGAAGCCGGCCGGCTCATCGGTAAACAAGGCCAGACGCTGAGTCAGTTGCAGTTCCTGTTGAATCGCATCCTCCAGCGTGCCGATCCGTCGGCCCCACGGGTGATTGTGGACTGCGAGAATTACTATCAGCGCCAGCATGAAGAGCTGCTCCAAAGAGTCAGCGAGGCCGCCGATAAGGTGCGCCGCTGGGGCGAGCCGCTGCACTTCGGACCGTTCAACGCGTTTGACCGACGGATCATCCACCAGCACTTTGCCAGCGATCCTGAAATTGAAGCTGTCAGCGAAGGCGAGGAACCCGGCGAGCAAGGCCGCGGCCATAAGCGGATGACCATCCGTATCAAGCAGCCACCGAAGAAGTGATCGAGACAGCGTTTGCGGTCGACCCCGCAGACGCAAGGGTGATAGGTGCAAAGTCAGTCGCTGACGAGCCGGGATTTCGCGACTTGGACGATCTGTCGGATCGTGGTTGGCTCGTCGCCGCTGTCGAATTGCCTGACGATCTTGCGGTAGAATTCCCGTGCCTCATCGTGCCGGCCGTCATCCCAAAGCAGGTCGGCGGCGGATTTCCACGCCTGTAACACTTCCCAATCCTGCTGCGGATATTCCTTAGCAACTCGGTTGTAGAGTTTGACGGCCTCGTCGAGTCGGCCCTGCGCGGCGCGTACATTGCCGAGGTCGCGCAATGCCAGCGAGCACCAGAGCTTCTGATCGGGATACCGCTTCAGCACCTCTTCACAGCCCGCAGATGCGAGATCAAGCAGCTTCGCCTTCTCCGTGTCCTGCAAATTAGCCGAGGCCAACTGGTATTGCCTTGCGGCGTGCCCAAGCAAATCTTTTGCCGCGGCATAACGCGACCGCAGTTCGGCAGCCTTTTGCTCTGGCGTAGCGCAGCCGGACAGCAACAGTATGAGAATACCCGCCATGGCGGGTCGTGGCTTCATAAGCAACCATTTGGTTCCTGTGGGGCTTCAAAGGCAAGGCGAATCTAAACTTGATTACCTACGACGCGGCTACAAGTCGCGGCCCAGTGTCCAATCGAGCAGTCGCGGGAACCAACGTTTCATCCACACGCCGAATTTTCCCGGGATGGTAAGTGCGACCTCGCGTTTGTGTTGCGCACACGCGCGGAGGATCGCACGGGCAACAGTGCACGGTCTCACGCCTTTCAACGGCCCGATGCGCACCGGCCCGCCATAACGGATTTGATTCTCAAAAAACGGGGTATCGGTGTAGCCGGGCATGATGAGGATGACTTCGACACCGCTGCCGCGCAGTTCGATCCGCAGAGCGTCGCTCAGCGCCCGCACCGCGAACTTGCTTGCACTATAGACGCCATTGCGCGGCGTGGCCAGCATACTCAAGACGCTGCCGATGTTGACTATCTGACCGCGCACGCCATCGCGGTCGGGCGTTTGCTGTTTCATCTGCGGCAACACGGTCTGCGTGCAACGTAGCAGGCCGAAGAAATTCAAATCCATCAGCCGTTGCGCGTCGGCGAATTGCGTCTTTTCGACCGTGGCGCGCATACCGGAACCGGCGTTGTTCACCAAAATATCCACACGACCCCACTTTGCCACTGTTGCCTCGACAAGCCGCTTTACGTCGGCGTCCTGCGTCACGTCGGTGGGCACTACGAGGAAACGGTCGCGCAACGCGGGATCAGCCTCCGCCAACTCGCGCAGCTTCACCTCGTTGCGCGCGGCTAACACGACGCGCGCGCCTTCATGGGCAAAAGCCAACGCCGTTTCGCGACCGATTCCCGTGGAGGCACCGGTGACAATGACTACTTTATCATGGAACCTGCTTCTCATTTCCGTTACCCGCATGATATTCTAGCAGCAACGGAAGCTGCAAGTGCCGAAGCCATGAATACGTCTGACGAATTGGCCACCGCAAAACTCGTGCAGGTCCACAAGGCCCGTAATGAGATGGAGGGCAACCTCCTGGTGGGTTATTTGCAGGACAACGGGATTGAAGCGATTATGCGCTTCCCGCCCAGCGTCCCGCCCTATGACACCGTGGAATGGATGTACCGCAACAACAAGATCTACAGCATCTCAGTCCGTGAATCCGACGCCAACCGTGCCTGCCAGTTGATTCAGGAATTCCTGACGACCGCCGCGGACGCGTCGTCGCTTGAAGAGCTTGCCGCGCAACAATCGCCGCTTACGAAAGAAAAGATCGGTAAACTTCGTGGCGTTTTACTGGAGGAACGGCGCACGTTCCGGTTTCTCGGCTGGCTTACAGCGGCCTTTCTGTTGGCGATGTGGCTCTCGATTGGCAGCCCATTGCCGCACTCCGGTGGATTGATGCTGATGGCATTTATGCTACTGGCAATGTGCGTGGGATACTTTTTGCGGAAACGATGATGAACATGACCTGCAACATTGACCAGCGCGGGCGGAAGATCCGGTTTGTTGTCGGCGTACTATTCGATGGGAGCGGCGTGGCGTTGCTGGTTTGGGGTTTACTGACCGGCGGAATCGGACTGATCGTGGCCGGGGTGATTTTGTCGCTCATTGGCGGCTTCATGATCTTCGAGGCAGCGCGCGGCTGGTGTGCGTTACGCGCGCTGGGCATCAAGACGCCATGGTGAATAGGCGGATGAATCGCCGCGCAGGTTAGACCTTGTTGCGGAAAAACTCGATCGTCTTCTGCAATCCGATTTCCAAATCCACCTTGGGCACCCAGCCCAGTTTTTTTTTGGCGAGTGTGATGTCGGGCCGTCGTTGTTTCGGGTCGTCCTCTGGCAGTGGTTCGTGAACGATTGGACTTTTGCTGCCAGTCAGGCGGCGGACCAATTCAGCAAATTGGAGGATGGTGAACTCCGACGGATTGCCGATATTGACTGGTCCCTGGTAATCGGATTGCGAGAGTTTGTAGATGCCCTCGATGAGGTCGCTGATGTAACAGAAACTGCGGGTCTGCGCGCCGTCGCCAAACACCGTCAGTGGTTGACCTATCAACGCTTGACCGATGAATGCCGGCACTACACGCCCGTCACGCAGTCGCATCCGTGGCCCATAGGTGTTGAAGATGCGGGCGATCTTGGTGTCGAGTTTATGGACGCGATGGTAAGCCATGGTGATGGCCTCGGCGAACCGCTTGGCCTCGTCGTACACGCCGCGTGGGCCGATAGGGTTGACGTTGCCCCAGTAGGCTTCGGTCTGCGGATGTTGGAGCGGGTCGCCGTACACTTCGGAGGTCGAAGCGAGCAGAAACGTCGCGCCCTTTTCCTTGGCAAGACCGAGGGCGTTGTGTGTGCCGAGGGAACCGACCTTAAGCGTTTGGATTGGAAGATGCAGGTAATCAATCGGACTGGCTGGCGATGCAAAATGAAAAACGTAATTTGCCGGTCCAGCGAGATAGATGTTATCAGTGACGTTATGCTGGATAAATGTAAAATTCTGGTTTCCAGCCAGATGAGCGATGTTGTCGGTGCTGCCGGTGATCAGGTTATCGATGGCGATGACGCGATGGCCGGCTGCAAGCAGGCGGTCACATAGGTGCGAGCCGATAAAGCCCGCACCGCCGGTAACAACCGAGATCGGGGTAGTGGTTTTGCTCATGCAATTTTCAGCTACAAAATCTCGCTCAGGATAGTGGTCACATCTGCCAATGTCAAACCCACCTATTGGCTGGCCTGGATATTTCATGCGGGCATGTGAAATTTGCGGGCTAACGGCGCACGCGGAACACGGTGAACCGTTCGCTCGCGAATTCCATCTCGAAGTGACGGAGCCGCTGCGGCGCACCGGCAAACAGCACCGCCGCGCAGTTCTCGGACAGTGGTCCCAAGCGATCCGCTTTGTACCGACGCGACTCCGGTGTCGCCATCAGAAAACTCGCGCTGTCGCAAACAAAGTAATCCGCACCGTACTTCGTGGCGAAGGCAAAAAACCGGTCCTCATCGGCATAGATCGCTTCTAAAAACTCCCGATATCGCTCTCGGATCTCGCGGTTCTCGAACTTCGAATGCAGAATTATCGGCCGCCCCGTGCATGCCAGAAACACCGGCGACTCCGAGATGCTTGCCAGCACCACAGCGTTGGTCGGTGTGTTCTCGTTCAACCAGCGGACGACTGGCTTATAGTTATCCGGCACGACCGGCGCGCGGGTAAGCGGACTCAGGTCCAACATTGCCAACTGCCAGACCGCCGCCGCGACAAGCACAACCTTCCACCACACCCGTCGTGTGGCGAGCCCAGCAGCCATCACCGCCGCCACAAATCCGAGGAACGTAAAGCATCGCACAACCATCCATGCCAGCGGGAACAGAAGTAGTGTGAATAGCGCAAAGACCTGCAGCGGCAGCCTATGACCGTTGTCGGTTCGATGTTCGCGAAGCGCCAGTACGATGCCGGCGACAGCGAGTGGTCCACACCACTGGAGACTGCGCCAAAACTCGCTCCACCCAGCTGTATTGAACGCTCCTTCCCAAAGACATCGCGCGTCCCATGGCAGCGCCGCCGGATTATCCGGTTTCACACCTAGAAACCGCAGTTTGCAGAAGAAAAGTTGATAAACGTGCGCATATTCCCCATAAGATTTCTGCAGGAGCAGTCCGATCGCGACCAATGCCGTTGCAGAACCAAGGAACACCGCGAACTTCTTCTTCCACCCGCCATGAATCCAGACAGCCAGCGCCAGCGCGTACAACGCGCACATCGTAGGCGACAAAT
Source organism: Verrucomicrobiia bacterium (assembly GCA_050008795.1). Taxonomy (GTDB): domain Bacteria; phylum Verrucomicrobiota; class Verrucomicrobiia; order Palsa-1439; family Palsa-1439; genus CAIKBP01. Next base: position 18,788 of record JBEKLX010000004.1, read on the forward strand.
AAAACTGTTTCATCCAAAGGACAGGGACAAGTAATCCACCAGCCGTCAGCGTCAGCACAAACCACTTCATTCGTGAGAGTTCGCCCCGGAAGCTTTCGGGATGAGTTCCTGTTGCGACCAACCTCATTAGCCATGCCAGCACCGCCGCCATCACGCCGACGGCGAGCACAAATTGTGTCAGATGCCAACTCGCCAGCGCCGCCAGCCATATCAGCGCGGCTAGAATCTGATTCCAAATCTGGCGGCGCGACCCTGCCTGCGGTCGTTCAAACTCCTGCATCGCGCGGACCGTAAAAAACAGCGCAAGCAGAATCAGCGGAATCGCAAAATCCTCCCGCAAGAAAAGGTTTTTCACCGTCCGCCCGTAGCTTGGATACAGCGTCGCATAAAAGGCGGTGGCGACCACTCCGGCGAAATCACTCCGCCACAGCGCTCGCGAGAGAAAGAAGATCGCAAACAGCGACAAGCTGGAGATTAGACAGTCGTACCAGACGACAAACACGTGAAATTGCATTGCTGGATGAAACCACCGATACAGCACTCCGACCGGCACCTCCATCGCCACGGTGAATTCCGACCAGTCGTTGACCGTGTCCGGATACTGCACACCGCGGTCATGCGCCAACTGTCCCCAATCACGCACCGGATGCTCGGCGAAGAACTTCGCGAACCGGTATTGGAAGGCACACTCGCTCCAAAACTGCCCGACGTCATCTTGCGCGTCCCAGGTCGGGTTGCGGAAGATTTTTTGCGTCTTAAGATGGACGTGAAAGACAAACAGCCCACAGACGACCAGCAGACACCAACCAAGTCGGGAACGCAGGCTCATCAGGCGGCCATCCTACATCAGACCGCCTTCGCCGTCACGCTTCACAATCGGACAGAATGGATCAGCCCTTGGCGCGCAATTTGATTGTGCAGCCGACAGCTTTGCTTTCCTTGACCGGGACATCCTTGCCGGCCACCAGCGCGTTGATAGCGTCCTCGAGGTAATGCTTATCCACCTTGGCGGCATCGGCATAATTGTCATCCACCGCGCCGTGATAGATTAGCTTGCCGTTCTTGTCGAACAGGTAGCATTCCGGCGTTCGCGTCGCACCGAACTCACGTGCTACATCGGAAGTGGCATCAACGACGTACGGGAATTGGAATCCGCGTTCCTTCGCGCGTTTTTGCATCTCCTCAAACCGATCCTCGGCATAGGAGCTCGGATCATTGGCATTGATGGCGATCACGCCGACGCCATTCTTCTGTGCTGCGTTGCCGATCGTGCTGATGCGGACCTCCCATGCCTTCGCGAACGGACAATGGTTGCAGGTGAATATCACCAGCGTGCCATTCGGTCCCTTGACATCGGCAATCGACGCCTCCCGATCATCCACGTTTTTCATTTTAGTGGCGCTCATGGGAGCCGTATCGCCAAGTTTCAGCCCGGCCGCCAGCGCGGAACTACCCATCACCAACACTGCGCACAACACGAATATCATCAATCTCGCTGTCTTCATGGTATTCTCCTATCTGTTTGCTTGGACAACGTATCCGCCAGTTTTTGCTCAAGAATTTTGTATATTTGTTTGCCTTCCCAGAAATCCTGGAGCCGGCCCTGGCCATCGTAAAGAAACGTCGTGGGCATCGCCCCCGACCAGCGCGGGTCGAACGCGTCGATGAATTGTGGGTCCCTCTCGGCGCCCGACTTCACGAACGACGGATAATCGACTCCCTGTGCCGCGAGAAACCGCCGTGCCACTTCCGTATCCGTGTCCCAGGAAACGAACACGATCTTCAACCCGCGTGCCCGGTAATTCCGCTGAAGCCGCACTAGGTCCGGGAATTCCTCACGGCAAGGCCCGCACCACGTGGCCCACATATTGACCAGCACCGCACGTGCGCCAGGCTCGCGAACAGCGCGCAGGACTTCCGCCGCAGTCGCAGTATGGATTTGCACGTGTTCTGGCGGCACGGTCGGCGCCTTGGCGCACCCGGCAAGCAACAACGACATTGCCATGCCAAACCACATGAATATCTGTCCCATCCGCATACCACATACACATACGCCAAAACGGTTCATTTTCAAATCGTAAGCGCTATTTTCATAGCCTGCAAATGTAAGAAGCTAGCTACGTTTCACGTAGAAACCAATCCGATGCGCGCGGATTATGGTGATGGACAACGTGGCGCTTCCATGATATCCTGCGCGAAGTTGCGTAACCCCGTAAACAGAATTGAGATATCATGTATCGACAACGAATTGGCGCCCGCTCGGAATATCGTCAGCAAGAAGGACAGCGGGTCAAGGACTCAGCCACTCTTTCCGACACGTTTCGGAAGTTGAAGTCGCTGACGGCGGTTCTCCAGTACTACGCCCCCGAAGGCGACACCAGAACCAGTCAAATCAAGTACGAGGTTAACGTAGCGAACGCCAAGTCTGTGTTCCGTTTCAGCTGTCCCAACAACGAATGTGTTCGCGGCGATTTCGATTTGAGTAAAGAACTCGCCACCGGCATTCGCGGGCGTCAAAAGAAGGTCAGCGGTAAAATGGTCTGTCAAGGCTGGCGCAGCAAGACGACCATCGACACGATTCATTGCAACAATATCCTGCGGTACACACTCAGCTTGGGATATTGAACGCGTCCTGTCGGTGACGGAACGTCCTACGCGAGGCGGTAAACAATCCGCGCTTTATCCAGATCGTACGGTGTCATTTCCATCTTCACGCGGTCGCCGACAGATAGTCGAATGAACCGTTTGCGCATCTTGCCGGAGATATGAGCCAGCACCCGATGTCTGTTGGGCAGCTCGACACGAAACATTGTGCCGGGCAGCACCATGACAACCGTCCCGTCCACATTCACTAGCTGTTCCATACGATCTTCCTTTCAGTTCCATGCCTGCCACGGTTTCTTCAGGCGTCAAAGGACAGGCTTTGGCCCTGGCAAAGAGAAAATCAGACGACGGCTGGGAGAGCGGATGCAGTATGACAGGTCTGGCGGGCAATGCAAGGCACGAATCCATAAGACCGCGCCGCAAATCGAGGCTTGTGGAATGAGCGCGGCTGCATCACTGTAAGTCATGCCATTCAAGAAGCTGGGATTGTCGGATGAAGTTGTGCGCGGCACGATAGCGATGGGTTATGTTGATCCCATGCCCATTCAACTGCGGGGCATACCGTTGGTGCTCGCCGGCAAAGACCTCATCGGCGCGGCACAAACGGGCACGGGCAAGACTGCCGCGTTTGCGTTGCCGATCCTCACACTGCTGAAAACACACGGCAAATGCCGCTGTCTTGTGCTCGAACCGACCCGCGAGCTGGCGGCGCAAGTCGAGACGGCATTCCGTGATTGCGGGCGGTTCACCAACCTGCAGCCTGTGGTGATCTACGGCGGAGTCGGCTATGGCAACCAGAACTCCGCGCTCCAGCGCGGCGTGGACATCGTTGTCGCCACACCGGGGCGTCTGCTGGATCTACTCGGCCAGGGTTCGCTGCATTTGCGCGACATCCAGTTCCTCGTGCTCGACGAAGTGGACCGGATGCTCGACATGGGGTTCCTGCCAGACGTGCGCAAGATCGTCGAACGCTGCCCGAAACAACGCCAGACATTGCTGTTCTCCGCCACCATCCCGTCCGAGATTGAGCGGCTCGCCTCGTGGGTCCTGCGCAATCCGGTGGTGATCGAGATCGGCGAACGGCGTTCCCCGGCCGCGACGGTGACACATGCCTTCTATCCCGTGTCCAGCAATCAGAAGTTCGAACTGCTGCTTGAGTTGCTGAAGCAGACCGATTTCGACAGCGTGTTGATCTTCTCCCGCACCAAACACGGCGCCGACAAGATCGCCCGGAGACTAAAAGACGCGAACCACTCCGTGGCGGTGCTCCACTCCAACCGCACCCAGCGAGAACGGGTTGAGGCGTTGGCGGGATTCAAGTCCGGTAAGTACGAGCTGATGGTTGCCACCGACATTGCCGCGCGCGGCATCGACGTCGAAGGCATCAGTCACGTCATCAACTACGACGTGCCGCAACACCCCGAGGACTATGTCCACCGCATCGGTCGCACGGGACGCGCACTGAGCGTCGGCGATGCGTTCACGCTGGTGACCGTCGAGGAACTCGATCACGTACGCGCCATCGAACGTTTTCTCGGCAAACACGTGCCGCGGCTCAAGCTCGACGGGTTTTCCTACACCGCTACCGCGATGTTCCACGAGGAGTCGCTTTCAACCAGCCCCCGCAGCGTGCATACCGGTCGGACCTCCACCGGCGGCTATAGCTTCGCACCGCGCCGGCGGCGGTAAAGCCATTCGTCACTTCTTTTCGCGCTCGCCAAGCGGCACGTAGTGTTGGAGGGTCTGTCCAATGTAGATTTGTCGCGGACGATAGATGCGGTTGTCGGAGCTATCCAGCACTTCCTTGTAGTTGGCAATCCAGCCCGGCATGCGACCAATGGCAAAGATTACCGTGAACATCTCAACCGGGATGCCGATGGCGCGCATGATGATGCCGCTGTAGAAATCCACGTTCGGGTACAGCTTGCGTTCGATAAAATACGAATCGCGCAGCGCCGCATCCTCCAGTTTCTTGGCAATATCGAGCAACGGGTCGTGAATGTTCAGCGACTCGAGAATCTTGTCAGACTGCGCCTTGATGATCTTGGCACGTGGGTCGTGGTTCTTGTAAACCCGGTGGCCGAATCCCATCAGGCGTTTGCCGCTGTTCTTGTCCTTGGCTGCGGTGATGAACTTCGAGCCATCATCACCCGCATTGTGAATCGTTTGCAGCATCTCGATGACAGCTTGATTCGCGCCGCCGTGCAGCGGCCCCCACAACGCGCACACGCCTCCTGCTGCGCAGGCGAACAGGTTCGCGCGGCTGCTGGCAATCATGCGCACCGTCGAGGTTGAGCAGTTCTGCTCGTGATCAGCGTGCAACAGGAAAATCAAATCTAGCGCCTTCACCACTTCCGGCTTCAGTTCATAGTCCACGTACGGTTCGCTGAACATCATGTGCAGGAAGTTCGCCGTGTATTTGTACACCGGTTTCGGATAAATGATCGGCAGCCCGCGCGATTTGCGATAGGCGAACGCAGCGATGGTGCGCACCTTTGAGATCAACCGCGCCGCCTGCAGATCGAACACGTCCGGCTTGTATCCCTCCATCAACCGCGGATGGAAACAGCTCGCTGCGTTGATCATCGACGACAGGATCGCCATCGGATGCGCGTTCGGCGGAAAACCCTCGAAGTGGAACTTCATGTCCTCGTGCAGCATCTCATTCTGCGTCAGTAACTCCGAAAATCGGCGCAGCTCCGGCCGCGTCGGCAGATGCCCGTAGATCAGTAGGTAGGCCGTCTCGATGAACGACGATTTCTCCGCGAGCTCCTCAATTGGGATGCCGCGATAACGCAGGATGCCCTTTTCGCCGTCGATGAACGAAACCGCGCTCTTGCACGAGCCGGTGTTGGCATAGCCGTCATCCAGCGTGACGCAACCAGTGTTCCGGCGCAGCGTCGAGATATCGATCCCGCGCTCATTTTCCGTACCCTCAACGATGGGCAATTCGAACGCTTTACCGTCGATCTCCAGTTTCGCCAACTTGCTCATGTCGCCGCCTTTCATTAGCCACACCATCCGCTTTTACTTCGATTCGTTCCCCAATGCCAGATTTTTTGTGCGTGATTCCGCTCTGCGGAATACGCACCAACGTTTGCTCCGCTAGGGCGAAGCATCACGTGGCGCGGCAAGTCGTTGCCGGTATCTATGTGCGGAGGACATACACGTAACGCATTGTAGGCGGACAACGTAATTGCGCAAAACGGGACAATACAGATGCGCAAAAAGTAGGCGGAGGAAAGAGCGTGAGGCTAAAATCAGCCTCGCAGCAAGGTCTCTGAGATCGGCAACCCCCTATTTTGGTTGTCGGATGACAACCGCCTCTGTGCTCAGCTTCACCCCAAAGTTGCCACTTTTGCGCATCTAAGCCCTTGCCTGCAGTGTTGACCTGCAACCCCCGTCCTTACGGCAACTTACGATAAATTCCGCTATCTTCCGCCTTTGCGCATCTATTCTGTCCGCCGACACGCATAGCGCAAAACTGGCGGAGGGGGAGGGATTCGAACCCCCGAGTCCCTTGCGAGACTAACGGTTTTCAAGACCGCCGCATTCGACCACTCTGCCACCCCTCCGCTCCGACGGGTTGGCATTCGCAACATATCACATCTCGCGCATGATTCATCCCAAAAAGTTCGCAGGATCAACCCCATTGCTGCGGTTCGGATCCAAATGTCAACGCAGTGTTTGTATCGGTGTGCCCTACGTCTTTGCCGCTGCGCCGGGAGGCGACGGCATTTCGAGTTTGGCGACATGAAATCGGCGTTCGAGGACGAGCGCATCGTCGCAGTAAAACTCGATCGAATAAAGACCTGGTTGTGGAAATGTCAGGCCGATGAGGTCGAAGTTCAGTTCGGCGACGGCATTGGCGTCGGGGAACTGAATCGGGCCGTTGATATCGGCTACCACCGTCCCAGTTTCATCGTGAACGATGCGGAGCCGCGCGCCGTAGTCGCCACGGCCTTCCGTCAGGCAAACGAAGACCGCCATGCGCGGGTGCGCGCATGGAAATTTGGCGGCGGCGATCCGGTTGAAAATGCCGATCAAGGACTTTTTGTTGGTTAGCTTGTCCTCGATGATTTGGTCGCAAACGACAATGGCGATTCCGAGCGGGGATGGTTTGTTAGTATTCATCGGGAAATAAATATCTTTCTGGTCGAATACGGATCAGACCTTGCTGATGTGTGCGACCCTTAGGTGTTCGATGATTTGTGCAACCGACTCGGCCACCGTTTGCCGATCTGTGCGCACCTCGATCTCCGGATGTTCCGGCGCTTCGTAGGGCGCCGACACGCCGGTGAAGTTCGGGATTTTGCCCTCGCGCGCCTTCTTGTAAAGCCCCTTTGAGTCGCGTTGCTCGCAGATCGCCAGCGGCGCATTGACATATACCTCGATGAACTCGCCGTCCTTGAGAATTGAGCGCACAAGCCGCCGGTCGTCACGGTACGGCGAGATGAACGCGGTGATCACCAGCACTCCCGCGTCTGAGAATAACTTCGCTATTTCGCCGACACGACGAATGTTCTCCGTGCGGTCCTCCGGCGAGAAGCCGAGATTGGAGCTGAGACCGTGACGAATGTTGTCGCCGTCGAGCACGTAGGTATGCAGCCCCATCGCGAACAATTCGCGCTCCAATTCCGTGGCAATCGAGGATTTGCCTGCGCCCGAGAAGCCTGTGAGCCAGATGACAGCGCCTTTGTGGGCGTTGCGCGCTTCGCGCACGTCGCGGGTGACCTTGCCTTTCATCCAGAAGATGTTTTGGCTCTTGATGCCCGACAACACGTCGCGACGGTCCGGGTATTCGCCCTTGGCGATGATTCCGCCGCCACAGACCTGACGATGATCCACAAGAACGAAACGTCCCGTTGGCACGATGCGGTCGTAATTGTCGAAGGCAATCGGGAGTTTGGTGCGCATGACAACCTCAGCCACGTCGTTGCGGGCTATGTGGTTGCGGTTCGATCGGTCGATCTCGCGCAACGTCGAGGCGTCCACCAGTTTCTCGATGGATTGGATGTGGCACTCAACTTCTTCCGTCGTCAGCTTCAACTTGATCTTGCGGCCCACTTCCAGGTTTTGCCGGCCAAGCCAGAACAACTTCGCGCTAAACACATCGGCCTCGATTGGCGGGTTTGTCTCCTGCGAGCCGATCTGGCCGCGCTCGACGAAAACCTGTTCGGTCAAAGTGATTCCAACAGATTCATTCGCAACCGCCCAGTCGCGCTGCGGGCCGTTCCAACGTTCGATGCTCTTGACGGTGCTGACCTTGTTGCGCGGTGAAAAAAGAATCTTGTCGCCAACCTTGAGCGCGCCCGATTCGACGCGGCCAGCGATGATGCGGCGGCGATCGAACCGGTACACGTCCTGAATCGGGAACCGCAACGGCAGGTCGACGGCTTGCTGTGGGACCGGGAACTCGTCGAGCGCGGCCAGCAACGTCGGGCCATGATACCACGGCATGTGGGCTGAGGGATTGGCCACATTGTCGCCGAGCGCCGCGGAAATTGGGATGAACAGCTTCGGCGTGACGCCGAGCAGTGCGAGAAACGCGCAGTACTCTGTCTCGATGGCACGGAAGACTTCCTCGCGGTAACCTTTCAGGTCCATCTTGTTGACGAGCACCATGATCTGACGGATACCGAGCAACGACAACAGGAAGCCATGCCGGCGCGATTGCTCCTGCACGCCTTCGTTTGCGTCGATGAGCAGCAGCGCAGCGTCGGCATTGGCCGCGCCAGTGACCATGTTCTTGAGAAACTCCTTGTGCCCTGGCGCATCGATGATGACGTACTGGCGCTTCGGAGTGCGGAACCAGATTTGCGCGGTATCGATGGTGATGTTCTGATCGCGCTCAGCCTGCAAGCCGTCCATGAGAAACGCCCATTCGAACGGCATGCCGCGTTTTTCGCACGCAGCCTTGATCTTCTCAAACTTGCCCTCGGGCAGCGAACCGGTGTCGTAAAACAATCGCCCGACCAGCGTGGACTTGCCATGGTCTACGTGGCCAACGATCACGATCTTCAGTTGCTCTGTGACTGTGGAAACTGTGTTCATTAAATGTGGCTCAAGGTTTTTTAAAAATGTCGGGGTAGTGGTCATTGGGATCTGGTTATTGGCCATTTTCCTCTGTTCTCACATATACCCATCGCGCCGCAATTTCTCGAAGGCGTCTTCGCTCTCCTGATCCTGGGCGCGGACACTGCGCTCGCTTTTCTTGGTCGTGCGCAGTTCCTCCCTGATTTTTTCAAACGTATCGGCATTGGAGTCGATGGCAAATGTGCACGGCGTGCAACCGAGACTGCGGTAGCGTTTGCCGTTCTTGGCAAAATACAGGGGCACCATCGGTATCTTTTCGCGTTCGGCATATTCCCAGATGTTCATCTCGGTCCAGTGCAGGAGCGGATGGACGCGCAGATGCGTGCCGCCGGCGAGGTCGGTGTTGAACTGGTCCCACAACTCTGGCGGCTGGTCCTCAACGTTCCATTCCATGTGTTTGTCGCGCGGCGAGAAGTAACGCTCTTTTGCGCGCGTCGGATCTTCGTCGCGGCGAACGCCGACGATGAGGCCGCCATATTTTTCCCGTTCAACAATCTTCTTGAGATTTTCCTTGAGCAACGCCGAGCAACAGACGACACGGCCAAGTTTATAGTTCATGCCCTGCGTGATCGCTTCGTCGTTGCGGGCGATAACGAGATTGAGCTTCCAATCCTTTGCCAATCGGTCGCGTTGTTCGATCAACTCAGGCATGTCAAAGCCCGTCTCCATGAAAACACAAGGGATAGGCACGTGACCAAAGAACGCCTTGCGCGCCAGCCATAGCAGCGTCATCGAATCTTTGCCAACGCTCCAGAGCATCGCCAGCCGCTCAATCTTGTTGAACGCCTCGCGGATGATGAAGATGCTCTGGTTCTCCAGTTTGTCCAGGTGGTCCATTGCGCTTTCTTTTGTCGCTCCGAGCGCTTCCAGTTGTCAAGAGCGCATGATGAACGATCTGCGCGCACAAGGAACATCGACCGGGCGGCCCGACCCGGGCTCCATTTTTGCCGTGCAAACGCGATAATAGCAATCGAGCCATGCCACCGCGTTTTTTATGGCGATAAGTCATTAATCCCTAGGGTGTTACGAGTGAAGAAAATCCTAAATTTGCGTTGCGTTTTTGGCTGAATTTGGGCATAATTCCGGTGTTTTCAAGGGGGTGGAGTTCAATATGTCTAAGAAGGTTTCTAAAGGTGTACATGTTGTGGCGAAAGCGCGGAAAACGGGCGTTGAGGATGCGGTGTCAACGCCGAGTCCGGGCGATTACAACGCCGACAAAATCCAAAAACTCGAGGGCATTGAGGCGGTTCGTAAGCGGCCCGCGATGTATATTGGCGACACGGGTGAACGCGGTCTGCATCACCTCGTTTACGAAGTCGTGGACAACTCCATCGACGAAGCGCTCGCCGGTTTCTGCAAGCACATTGATGTTTTCATACACGTTGGCAATTCCATCACCGTGATCGACGACGGTCGTGGCATTCCCGTGGACATGCACAAGACGGAGAAGAAACCCGCTGTCGAAGTCGTGTTGACCCTTCTTCATGCCGGCGGCAAGTTTGACAAGAAGAGCTACACGGTTTCAGGCGGATTGCACGGCGTCGGTGTCACGTGCGTCAACGCATTGAGCGAATGGCTTGATTGCGAGGTCAAGCGCGATGGCAAGGTCCACCACATGCGCTTCAAGCGCGGCAAAACGGCGTCGAAGTTGGAGGTCATCGGCAAGGCCAAAGGCACGGGTACAAAAATCACTTTCAAGGCCGACAGCGATATCTTCCCGGTCATCGACTACAAGTACGAGATCCTAGCCAATCGTCTGCGCGAACTGGCATTTCTGAATCGCGGCATTGAAATCACGCTTAAAGCCGAGCGCACGAAGAAGGAGGAGTTGTTCAAGTTCAACGGCGGCATCGAGGAGTTCGTCAAGCACATCAACCGGGCCAAGGAGCCGCTGCATCCCAAGGTCATTTACGTTCAGAAGGAGAAGGACGGCATCACCGCCGAAGTCGCACTCCAGTACAACGAAGGCTACAACGAATCCATTTACAGTTACGCCAACAACATCAACACGATCGAAGGCGGCACGCATCTCAGCGGGTTCCGTAGCGCGCTAACACGGGCCATCAACCAGTACGCCAAGGCCAATAATCTGTTGAAGGAAAAAGATCCGACGCTCGGCGGTGACGACCTTCGTGAAGGGTTGACCGCCGTTCTCAGCGTGAAGGTGCCGAACCCGCAATTCGAAGGGCAGACCAAGACGAAACTCGGCAATAGCGAAGTCGAAGGCATCGTTTCCTCCATCGTTTACGACGGGCTAATGACGTTCATGGAGCAGAACCCGCCGGTCGCACGCCGTATTTTGGACAAGTCACTCACCGCCGCTCGCGCCCGCGAGGCTGCCCGCAAAGCCCGGGAGGCTGTGCGTAAAGGCGCGCTGTCGGGTGGTGGTTTACCCGGTAAACTCGCCGACTGCTCCGAGCGCAACCCCGAGATGTGCGAATTGTACATCGTCGAGGGCGATTCCGCCGGTGGTTCCGCCAAGCAGGGACGTAACCGGCAATTCCAGGCCGTGTTGCCGATCCGCGGCAAGCTGCTCAATGTCGAGAAGGCGCGTAACGATCAGATCCTTAACAACAACGAAATCCGGACGATGATCACCGCTATCGGCACCGGCTTCGGCATCGGTGAGGATGAAGGCGCGTTTGACATCGCACGCCTCCGTTACCACCGCGTCGTCATCATGACCGATGCCGACGTGGACGGCTCGCACATCCGGACGCTGTTGTTGACCTTCTTCTATCGGCGCATGCCCGAACTGGTCAAACAAGGCCATATCTTCATCGCACAACCGCCTCTCTATAAAGTGAAGCGCAAGAAGCGCGAGGAATACATCGAGAACGACGACCAGATGAGCAAGATACTCATAGAGCTTGGTTCGGAGGATGTGCGATTGTTTCGTCTGAAGGACAAGCGGGAGTTTGCCGGCCAGCAACTCGTGTCTGTTTTGGAATCACTTCAGGAACTGGAAAAGCTCGCCGACACGATTGAGCGGCGCGGCATCAAGTTCGAGGATTACCTCGCGGCCCGTGACGAAAAGAGCGGCGATCTTCCCGCCTACGCTGTGCGCATCAAGGAAGAAGGCGTCGTCCGCTTCGAATTCGCTCGCAACGACAAGCAACTGGCGAAGTTGACCGAGAAAATCGAAGAGAACCTGGACGAAATTGAGGACGAGAAAGCCGATGCCGGTACGAACGGCAAATCTTCGCGAACCAAGGTCGTTGAGCTGTACGAGTCTGCCGGCATCCAGTCCGTCATCGAGACGCTCGCGAAAAAGGGTTTTGATATCGATCATTATGCCGCGCAGGAAAACCCGCTTTTCGAACTTGTCGAAGGCGCAGCTGCGGAAAGCGTGGAGAGCGATCCCGCGACTGCGGGAACTGAAACGCAGACCAAAAGCGCGAAGCCCCGCGACAGCAAGGCGAAAAGCAAAGCCATCGAGAAGCGCACGCCGATCCACTCGATCCCGCAGATTCTGGAACAGACCAAGGAGCTGGGTAAACGCGGTCTCGTCATCCAGCGTTACAAAGGCTTGGGCGAAATGAATCCAGAGCAGCTTTGGGAAACCACGATGGATCCCGAACGCCGCAAGATGCTCAAGATCGAGCTGATGGATGCGGCCGATGCCGACCGGATTTTCACGATTCTTATGGGCGACGAAGTCGAACCGCGTCGCCAGTTCATCGAAGATAATGCACTCAACGTCCGCAACCTGGATGTCTAGAATGGTCGGAGATATGCGCTAGCGCAAAGGATTACAACAGCATGTACGCACAGAACGAAAAAATTTCGGTCGTCAACATAAGTGAGGAGATGCAGCGGGCTTACATTGATTACTCGATGTCGGTCATCGTCGGCCGCGCCCTGCCCGATGTGCGCGATGGCTTGAAACCGTCAAACCGCCGCGTGCTGTATGCCATGCGCGGACTGGGGCTGCTCCACAACCGTTCCTACACCAAGTGCGCCAAGGTCGTCGGCGAAGTGCTAGGCAAATATCACCCGCACGGCGATGCCAGTGTCTATGACACGCTCGTCCGCATGGCGCAGGACTTTTGTTTGCGTTACCCGCTCGTTGACGGTCAGGGTAACTTCGGCTCGATCGACGGCGATCCTGCCGCCGCCTACCGGTACACGGAGTGCCGACTGGAAGAGATTGCCGAAGAATTGTGCGCCGATCTCGACAAGGACACCGTCGATTTCCAGCCCAACTTCGATGAGAAGGAGGTTGAGCCGGTTGTCCTGCCCGCGCGCATCCCAAACCTGCTGATCAATGGCAGCACCGGCATCGCCGTCGGCATGGCCACGAACATCCCGCCGCACAATCTCAACGAGATTGTGGACGCCTGCTGCGCGGTCATTGACGATCCCGTGCTTGACCTCGAAAAAGTTGCCAAGTTTATCAAGGGCGCGGATTTCCCGACCGGTGGCCTCATCTGCGGCAAGCAGGGCATCAAGGATTACCTGCTGACCGGCCGTGGCAGCATCAAGATGCGTGGGCGTGTTGGCGTCGAGGAAGTCAAGGGGGGCAAGGAACGCATCATCATCAGCGAGATCCCCTACAACGTTAATAAGGCCACGTTGATCGAGAATATCGCGCGTCTCGTCAACGACAAGAAGCTCGACGATATCTCCGACATCCGCGACGAATCCAACAAGGAGGGCATGCGCGTCGTCATTGAGCTCAAGCGCGATGCCATTCCGAAGGTCGTCATCAATAATCTCTACAAGCACACCCAGCTTGAGGACACATTCGGCGTCATCATGCTCGCGATCGACCACGGTCGGCCGCGCATCATGGACATCAAGCAGATGATCGAGTGCTACATCGCGCATCGCAAAGAAGTCATTACGCGCCGCACCAAGTTCGAATTGCAGAAGGCCGAGGAACGCGCCCACATCCTGGAAGGCTTCCGCATCGCCCTAGACAACATTGATGCCGTGGTCAAGATCATCAAGGAGGCCGATGACCGCGAGCAGGCCAAGACGAAGTTGATGGCCAAGTTCAAGCTGAGTGAAATCCAGACCAACGCCATCCTCGACCTGCGCCTGTACCAGCTCACCGGCCTGGAACGTGACAAGATTGAAGCGGAATACGAAGAACTCATCAAACGCATCGCCTACCTACAGGGTCTGCTGGCCAGCGAGAAGAAGCTCATGGCCGTAGTGAAGCAGGAGCTGCTTGAAGTGAGGGAAAAGTATGGCGATCCGCGCCGGACCGACATCGTTGCCGACGAAGGCGACATCGACATCGAAGACCTCATCGCCAACGAAGCCTGCATAGTCACCATCTCGCATCAGGGCTACGTCAAACGCACCGCTGTCAGCGCCTACCGCGCCCAGCGCCGCGGTGGCAAGGGTGTTATCGGCATGGAACAACGCGAAGAGGATTTCATCGAACACCTTTTCACCTGCTCCACGCACGACTACCTCATGTTTTTCACCGAACAAGGCCGCGTCCACGTCGAGAAGGTCTATGAACTCCCAGAAATGGGCCGTGCCGCCAAGGGCAAATCGGTCGCCAACTTCCTCCAGCTTAAACCCGAGGAACGCATTGCTGCACTCATTCGGGTGAAGGAATTCTCCGACAAACAACACCTCATCATGGCCACCCGAGCCGGCATCGTCAAAAAGACCAACCTCGGCGAGTACGCCAACCCGCGCAAAGGCGGCCTCATAGGGATCAATATCGAAAAAGGCGACCGCCTCATTGGCGTCAAACTCACCAACACCAACAACGAAGTGGTATTGGTGACCCGGGATGGCATGAGCATCCGGTTCCACGAGGATGGACTGCGCGACCAGGGCCGCGCAACCGTCGGCGTCTGGGGCATCCGCCCGAGCAAAGGCGATTACGTCGTCGGCATCGAGATTGTTGACCCCAGCGACACGCTGCTCGTCGCCGGCGAACGCGGTATCGGCAAACGCACGCCGTTCGACGAATACCGCGTCCAGAGCCGTGGCGGTAAAGGCATTATCACCATGAAAACGAGCGACAAGGTTGGCGCTGTTGTGGGCGCGCTCAGCGTGACCGATGCCGACGAAGTGATGCTCAGCACCGCTCAAGGCCAGACCGTCCGCACCAACTGCAAGGATATCCGTGTTGCCGGCCGCAACACGCAAGGCGTGAAACTGATCGACCTCAACAAAGGCGACAAACTCGTTGCCATCGCCCGCGTCATCAGCGAACAACAGGAAGCTGCGGCGGAGACAGTGGAAGAAGAGAAGAGCGAGAAGAAAGTCTGATTCTCACCACAGAGACACAATGGCAAGCCCAACTGTCGTTTACATAATTTCCTTCAAGCGTCCGCCCATTTTCACGCCATCTGCAGCAGTAGGTAGCACGTGTGTATCCAACCCCAACGGATGAGGCAGTTTCGCGTTGGGATCGATGCCGAGCAATTCATACATGCTTCCGAGAAGGTCAACCGGATACACGGGGCGTTCCTTCACCTGTTCGCCTTTCGCATCCGATGCCCCGACCACGTGGCCGCCCTTGAATCCGCCGCCGGCAACCAAGGCCGAGAATACATTGCCATAATGATTACGTCCGCCGTTCCACGGTGCTTCCCATTGAATCTTCGGTGTTCGACCAAATTCGCCGCAACACCAGATAATGGTGCTGTCGAGCAAGCCGTGGTCAGATAAATCCTGCAGCAGCGTTGCCAACCCTTTATCCAGTTCCGGCAATTTACGGCGCATGACCTGAAAATGCTCCTTGTGCGTGTCCCAGCCTTGATAGTTGATGGTGATGTATAGGACGCCCTTTTCGACCAGCCGCCGCGCCACGAGACATGACTGCCCGAATGTGTTGCGGCCATACCTCTCCCGCAATTCGTCTTTCTCCTGCGAGAGGTCGAACACTTTGCCCGCATCGCCAAGAATCAGGTCGTACGCCTGTTTCTCAGCCTGATCCGAGGCCGCCAACTGCGCGTCGCCGGGCATGGCGTGTTCGAGCGTGTTCAAGTCGTGTAACAGGTCGCGCCGGCCCTGTTGCCGCTGATCGGATATGCCTTCTGCAACCACGCCTTCCACGGCGAACGGTGTGTTGGCCGGGTTCCCACCGGTGGCAAATGGTTTGTAGCGGATCCCCAAAAACCCGGCTTCGGAGAACCGTCCTTGCGGCTCGGTCACCACGATGTATGGTGGGATCAGCCCTTTGTATCCGGCGCGGTAACCCTTGAACAGCGAGACCACGGCACCGGCGCATGGATATACCTCACGGCCGCCGGGCGGCCACCCGGTCTGGACCATGTAAGCTGCGGTTTCATGGCCATTGTTGCCGTGGGTCATGCTGCGGATGAGCGAATACTTGTCGGCCTGCTTCGCCAGCAGTGGAAGCAGTTCGCAGATTTTGATTCCGGGCACGTTGGTGGCGATTGGAGTCTTGAACGGACCGCAATAGTCGTTGCCCGCATCAGGTTTTGGATCGAAGGTGTCCAAATTCGACGCGCCGCCCCACAACCAGATTTGGATTACCGCTTTCGCTTTGGGGCCGGACACAGCCACGGCCGGTTCTGTCGCCGCCAAAACACGAAGACTCAGGCTGTCGACGAACAACCATCCTGCCGCGCCGTAAAGGCCCATACGAATTGCCTCGCGCCGGGAAATCGGCACGCCGCCAATGCCGGAGACGTTTTCTGGATCTCGTTTTCTGTTCATCTTCTCATCCTGCCTGTCATCAATGTCTGTAGAGAAACTCCGTGCTGTTGATTAATGCCCACGCAAGATCCAGCGCTGCGGCGCGCCTTCTCTCGGTGCTGGATTGGAAATACGCTCTCACAATTTTCAACTCTTCATCCGTAGGGAAACGCGAGAGAATCGTCAGGTACAGCCCGTCGATGATCTCGCGCGGAGCGCCCTTGGATTGCAGAAGAGTTTTCAGCTTCGAGCTTTGTTCTAGCTTGCGTTGAATATGACTCGAATTCAGGAGGTACAATCGTTGATCGACCGTGGGGCGATTATTGCGTTCCGATTCCAAGCCGGTGTCCCGCGGCGATCGACCGAACATTTCAAGAAATGGACTTGTGATGCTGCCGTCCGGCAACGCAATCGAGCGCAGGCCTTCTGGAATGAAAGTGTACGGCTCCGGAATGGCGCTGGAATACTTCTCCGTTGTCCCGGTGATCTGGTTCAGGGCATCGATCAACACCTCCGCGTCAAGACGGCGTAGCGGATAGCATGCGAAATTGATCTCACCCGCTGGATCCTTGGTATTTGTGATGGAGGAAAGCTGGTACGTTCTCGAGTTCAAGATCAACCGATAGAGGTGCTTCAGGTCGTAGTGTGATGAAACGAGTTCCTGTTCAAGGTAAGCCAGTAGTTCGGGATTGCACGGTGGGTTGTCGGGCCGAATGTCGTCCGGCTCATGAATGATGCCGCGTCCCAGTAGCCATGACCAGACACGGTTCGCTATGTTGCGTGTGAACCATGGGTTCTTGGGATCAATCAGCCAATCGGCAAATACCGAACGCGGATCGCGGCCGGCGGTCAGATTAATCAGGGTTCCATCCGGAAACATCGCTGCTTTCCACATGTAGTTGGTCGCCTTGCCGGGATCGAAGAAAATAATCTCCTCCTTCCATTCCCCCGTGGACTTGTACCCGACTTGCGAAAAAAACGCCGCCACGCCTGCCAGCCGTTCTATCGACCACTTCTCGGCCCTCTCGCCCATGAACGCCAAAACCACGGTTTGTGCGATGCCTTGCGGTTCCTTGTTCTGCATGGCGCGGTAGAAGTTGACTTGGCCGACCCGGAAATTGCTGCCGCTGGCTGTGAGCATCTCGCGGACGAACTGGTCGTACGGCTTGTTCTCCTTGATGGCAGTCCGGATCCAGCGGTGATACGCTTGCGCCGCGTTGGGCCACAAATTGATGGGGAACTCCGCCTTGACCCGCAGTAGATCGCTCCATTTCATCGACCAGTAATCCGTAAACTCGTCGCGTTCCAGCAACCGATCGATCAACGCCCTGCGTTTGTCCGGGTCCTGATTCTGCAGGAACTCTTCCGCCTCCTGTGCGGTGGGCAGCGTACCGATCACGTCCAGATAAGCGCGTCGGAGAAACACAGCATCCGAACTGGCATTGGCGGGCTGAATACCCAATTTCTCCAATCTGCCGGAAACCAGTTCATCGATCTTGCTCAAAGGTGTTTTGGTGGCCTGACTTTCAAAAGGACTCATCACTGCGCCTGGCGCCGAGGCACCGGACTGGGTCACGTCTTTCTGTGTGTTGACGGAGGCTCCAGTCATGACCTGTAGTTGTTGACTCTCCACGAGTGACTGAACCGGCGTTTCAGGAGCGATTTTTACAGACGCGAGCTTGGGCTGCTTCTCTTCGGTCCGAGGCGCCATTTGCGCGACAGCCAAGACGGCGGTCTTGACATTGGAGACCGGCGCGACAGTTCTCTGCGCGCTGACTTCAGCCGTTCTCGGTTTTCCCAACCTGACAAGCCCAAGCAACGTCAACACGGCCAAGATGCTTATGCCGACGATGACCCATGACAACACGCTCATCTTGCGTGCGCGTCCGCGATCCGGCGGTGAAACAGACTCGGAGGTGGATGGCGGGACAACCTCCGTCACAGTCGGTATCTGCGGTTCGGACTGGGTAATTGAGGCCAACTCGAACCGCGCGTCCACCGAACCGAACTGCACTTTGTCGCCATCATTCAGCTTGGTTTCGACAATGCGCGTCCCGTTGACCCAAGTCTCGTTGGTGGAATTGAGATCGCGTAACAGGTAATCATCGCCATCGCGGATTATCAAGGCGTGATAACCCGACACGGAATCATCTTCGAGGTAGACCATGTTGTCCTGCGCCCGCCCGATTGTCACCTGGTCCCCGGTCAACTCGATGACTTCGTCTTTCTGAGCGCCTGACAAAATATACAAACTAGCCATGGCCATTTCCGCGTAGTCCGCTCGAACTGGGATCACGATACCACATCCGTCCTACCGGGGCGAGTAGACCGCCATCGTGAGGAGTGAGACAGTGATTTCGAAACCTGAGGCAGGGTAATGATTTCTCGAAAACTTTTATCGCACCCGACAAGCGTCCACCTCGACCTCGAAGCGCAGTTCCTGGCGGCAAATGTCATTCTCCGTGGTGACGATTGGCAGATCATCCAAACGGCGAGCAGCGCAATAATCCTTGAATAAGTTGGCATCGCTGCCCTGTTTAACGTAGGCGACGGCACGTGTAACGTCTCTCCAACTCATGCTGCAGGATGCAATAATCGCCTCGACGACTTCCATGGTCAGCTCGATCTGTCGCGGCAAATCCCCAACATGAACCGTCCTGCCGCTGGAATCGATACTGGCCGTGCCGGAGATAAATAGTCGCCGATAGTCGGGCGTATCCACTTCGACGGCACGGCTGAACGAACTCCCGTATTGCAGCGCCGGACATTGGAGAGGCGACGGCACTGCCATGATCTTCACGCTGTTAGCATGGGGTTGCACGGCATACGCCTCGGCAATCACCGCGGTCTGCGCAGCATTGGAGCTGCCGATACCGGTGCTGGCGGGTACGATGCCGTCGAACACGTTTTGTTCGCGGAAGAACTGGTCTCTCACGTTGTTGAACCGGCTGTACCAGGAGAGAATCTGATCAAGGTAGAACCATGTGCGCACCACGTTTGCGAACTCCATGTCAGCGGAACACAATGCGGCCTCTATGAAATCGAACGTTTCTCTCGCCTGCCGCACAGGCGATGCTGACCCGTTTTGCGGCCGCAAATCGCCCAGATGACAGTGTCGGGCGAAACCGTCATCGAATACACTGCCGATGATCCGTCCATCCATCTCGATTCGTTCCACCGTCACGCCTTTGACCGCATGCACCTGCACGCCTGTCAAGTTCATGTCCGTGCTTCTCCCATCGGCCAGCCACGTGACCGGCCAGTCCGGTTTGTTCCAAACGCTCCTCAACGCCGCCAGTCCCTCCGGTTTTGCGTGTGGAATCCCGAAGACCTCCTTCGTCACGATGGTTGCGCCGGCCTCATCGACAACACGATGGATGTCTTCGAACATGTGGCGAAAGTCGCCGCCGTCGCGTGGCGTGGCGGTGATGAACAGTTCCTTCAGTCCCGAGCGGTTCAATTCAATGACCTTCAGGCCCGGAACGATTTGTTTGCTGATAGTGGATGACATGCAGATTCTCTATCTTGAATGGACATGTATACCTGCCATGGTGTTCAGAGCACAAGTCGTGCTAGTTCCGCCATTGAACGAGTTCGGCGGAAGAGACAGAGAGTCGAAAAATGACAGCTAGGATGCAGCAATAAGTGGTCTTACGGCGGTGGCGAATCCAGACCGATAAACCCCGTCATCGCGGAAGTCGCAGCAATGAAAATTGCAGGAGTGACGTCACTTCGCCGAGCCGGACTTGCCCTGCTTTGCCGTGTAATGCAGGTTCGTCGTCCCCGTGAACGCTTCGGTGTCCACCAGAAAGATCACCGGGAAGTTGGTCACCAGTGCTCCCGGCCTCAGTATGGTGTAGTTCGTCATGCCGTACATCGCCCATGAGCTTTGCAATGAGCCGTTCTTCAACATAGCGTTGAACGTCCACAATCCGGTCTTCTTCTTATAGGTCGGCTTGCTGAACGTGCTCAGGCTGTCGTGCCATTTGCCCTTGCTGTCCAAGGTAAAGGACACGTTCGTACCACCGATATCCAACGTCGCCAGCTTGCCGGCGAAATTGTAATCTGAAGGCAGCTCGAACCTGCCTTTGACAGTGCAACTGTCGGCATTGGACTTGGCGAAGTTCAGTTTCGGTTGCAGATTGGCGATGTCGAGTTCACAGGCAACCGTCACCGTGAAGTTGGTGGTGGTCACAGCCCACCCGTTGCTGATGGTCACGCTTGCCGTGTATGGCCCGCAATTGGTGTAGGCATGCTCCGCCGTGCCCGACGACGACCACGCGTTCGTCACGCCATCCCCAAACGACCACTGGTAACTCAGCGTGCCGGGGCCTAGATTCGTGGCCACGATGCTGAACACATTCGTGTCGTCGGCCGCGACCACAGCCACATTGCCGACTTGCAGCAGCGCGTTTGTCAGCGTCAACCCCGCGGTGATCACCGGTGCCAGGGCGTTGGTGACCACGATGTAGCCGGACCGGTTAAGGGTATCGGTGCCCCCGGGGCCGCTCACTGTCAGGCTGACAGTGTTCGTGCCGGCCGTGGTGTAGGTGTGCACAGGGTTGGTGGCCGTGGCAAAGTTGGTCGTGTTGCCGTCGCCGAAGCTCCAGTACCGGTTGGTGATCTCGCCGCCGCTCGAGGTGTCGGTAAACGTCACGGCCAGCGGCACCGCGCCGTTGGTCGTGCTGGCGCTGAACCCGGCCACTGGCGGTCCCGCGCTCAGCTTTACGTAACCGTTGGAACTAATGTCCACCGTATATATCCAGTTCGTATTCGGTTTCGTGTCAATTGTCAGGATGCCTGCAGTGCCGTTGGTAGTCAGTGTCCCGCCGTATCTGAACAGCGTGTAAGTCCCGTTCGTGAACCCGCCCGCATCGGTGATATTGAGCGTGCCACCCAGCGTCAGGTTGCTGGTGGTCACCATTGGGTTGTTGTTTGTGCCCAATCCATACCACAGCGCCGCCCCATTGCTCGTAACTAGCTTGTTGTTGACGGTCAAAGTGCCGCCGTTGAAGATGACGACGCTACTGACGCCATTCGTGGCCCAAAATTGGTCTGCGGTGATGGTTCCGCTGTTCAAAGTGAGGGTGCCCCGGCGGACATCCAGTACGCCATTGGTCAACGCGTTGGTCACGGTCAAGTTGCCGCCGTTGAGTGTGACGAGGTTGTTGGAAGAAGTTGACATGTACCCCAGGTATAGACTGGACGACACCACCATGCCACCGTTGCTGATCACCAGCGAGTTGCCCGTGCCGTGGTAGCCGACATCGAGCTCGGTTGTGCTGTTCCACACCGACCCGTTGCCGGCGACCAGCACAGTGTTGTTGCCACCGGCGTTGTAGCCGAGATAGCCTTGGGGGTCGGCCACCGCGCCGCCGCTGCTTATCACCAGCGAGTTGCCGCTGCCCGAGTCGCCGACAATGACGTCGGTCAAGTTACTCCAGACCGACCCGCTGCCAGTGACCAGCACGCTGTTGTTGCTGCTGCCGGATCCGTTTCCGATTTCGCCGACGCCATTGACCACCGTGCCGCCGTTGCTGATCACCAGCGAGTTGCCGCTGCCAATCTGGCCGACAAAGACGCTGACCGAGCTGTTCCACACCGAGCCGGTGCCGGCGACCACCACGCTGTTGCTGGTGCTGGTGCCGGTATCGCCGATAAACAAGGCGGAGCCGCTGAACACCGTGCCGCGGTTGCTGACCACCACCGAGTTGCCGCTGCCCGAGTAGCCGACATAGACATTGATCGAGTTGCTCCACGCCGACCCGCTGCCACTGACCACCGCGCTGTTGTTGCTGGCGGCCACCTCGTAACCAACATAGCCAGTCCCGTTGGAGAGCACGCCGCCGCTAATGATTTGCAGCGCGTCAAAGACCCAGTTACTGCCGACCACGTAGCCGACGCTGCTAACCCAGTTGCTGCTTATAGTGATGGTGTTGGTCTGGTAGTTGGCGGAATACTGCGCCTCGGATGATCGGGATCCGAGCACGGTCCCGATGAGTAATCCAATGATCAAACAAGCGTGTCGCATTCTTTGCATTGCTGTCTCCTGTTCTCGATGGTCAGGCCTTTTGCGGGCTGAAATTAGTACCTCGACTGAGGCGTTCCGATGCTAGTCCCGCGCCCGCACCTACGCAAGCAAAAAACTTGCGGCCGGGTATGGTTCAAACTGGTGGACACCAGTGCCCAAAACAGCTCGCCGGACTCGGTTCGCTCTGGGGCTGTGCCATAAAGTGAGCTGAGTTCGACGAGGCTCTACTTTATGGCGGGAGTGACGGGGCTCGAACCCGCAACCTCTGCCGTGACAGGGCAGCGCTCTGAACCAATTGAGCTACACCCCCAACCGCCTTCGGCGGAAACCCGAATTTCCAAATCCTAAATCCGAGACATTACTGGCGTACATCCGCCATAGCTCCGAATGCTTTCGGAGCGGCGGCGGATGGTGGGCGCTAAAGGACTCGAACCTTTGACCCCCTCGGTGTAAACGAGGTGCTCTAGCCAACTGAGCTAAGCGCCCGCCTGCGTGGCCAAAGCCACTCCGTCGTGGCAAGCCCGCCTGCGTGGCCAAAGCTTTACCCACCGAGGCAAGTGCCACTCCGTCGAGGCGAAGGCCCGGCCCGCTTGCACGCGTGCTTTTCTCTACAGTTAAACCACTGTCTTGTCAACGCGCAACGAGACTGAGGATGAGAGACGGGTTCGGGCGTGGAATACTTGGCTGCGGCTGGGTTTTGGAGTATTGTCCGACAAAGATACGGGAAAAGGAGACAACCATGTATAAGAACATTCTGCTCGGTACTGACGGTTCGCCCGCCGCCGACATTGCCGCCGACTACGCCGTCTGGTTCGCGCACAAACTTAAAGCACGCCTGGCGGCTTTGTATGTCACCGACATTCGCATCCTCGAAGGCCCATTGTTGTCCGACTTGTCGGGCGCACTCGGCGCCCAACAGTATTCCGCGCTGCTTCCGAAGCTGCAGGCGATCCAGAAGGAGAAGGCGGACATGATTCTGGCCGCTGTTGCCAGAAAAGCCGCCACCCATCACGTGGCCTGCAAAGTCACACACGAGACCGGCAATCTCGTCCAAACCTTGCTCGACCACGAGCGGCAGGCCGACGTCGTCGTGCTTGGCCAACGCGGTGAACACGCCAAGTGGTCCGGCGGCCATCTCGGTTCCGGCGTCGAGCGCGTGGTGCGTGCATCCGTCAAACCTTGCCTTATCACACCCGAGAAGTTCCGTAATATCAGTCACCTATTGCTGGCCTATGACGGCAGCACGGAGTCGCACAAGGCCATGCGGGCCGGGCTTAAACTTGCCGGCGATCTCGGCGCGAAAGTGACGATCATCACCGTCTGCCAACGCGAACACGAAGAGACCGCCTCGCAGTTCCTTCAAGAAGCGCACGAAAAAGCGCTCGCCCAAAATCTTACCTGCGCCGCCCAACTCCTGCACGGCGTTCCTGAAACAGAGATTCTGGAATTCGCAGGGAAAACGGAAGTCGACCTCATAGTTATGGGAGCGTACGGTCATACGCGCATACGCGAACTGATTCTTGGCTCCACCACCTCGCACGTGATCCGCAAAGCCTCGGTGCCAGTGTTGTTGATCCGCGGCTAGGCCACGTGCGATGATGTCCGATGAAACCAATCATTGCCATCACGACGGAAGCGATCAACTTATCGCGCACGGATGGGCGCGGCGCGTTCTGCGGGACGTCGTACTCGCAGGCAATTGAGGCGGCGGGCGGCGCGCTAATCATGTTGCCGCTGACGTGCAACACGTCGGTGCTCGATGAATTGCTGGCGCATTGTCACGGTCTGTTGTTACCGGGCGGCGGCGATCCGGCGGAAAGATATTACCGTCCTGCATTGACCGATGTCGAGCGGTCGAAGTTATCCGGTGTGGACGAAGTCCGTGACGAGATGGAGATTCATCTGGTGCGCAAGGCGTTGGATGCACAGTTGCCCGTGCTGGGCATCTGTCGCGGCATTCAGATGATGAATCTTGCGATGGGCGGGACGCTCATTCCCGACATTCCCACGCGGTTGCCAAAGGCACTGGCGCACGCGAACTCCAATCCGGAGGCATTAGCTCATAAGCTTCAATGGGAACGGACGTCGGGCTTGTGGGATATGCTCGGTCACGGTTGCGAGTCGGTCAATAGTCATCATCATCAGGCGGTGGACAAGATCGCGCCGGGGTTCGAGGTCGCCGCGCGCGCGCCGGATGGAGTCGTGGAGGCCATGGAGCTGGATGGCGCGGGCTTTGCCGTGGGCGTGCAGTTTCATCCCGAACGGCTGTTGCGCGCGGAGCCGAAATGCCTGCGCTTGTTCGAATTGTTTGTCGAGGCGTGCCGGCGTCGCCAGCAAAAGACATGAGCACCAGCCCCGACCTCAAAGTCGGGGTCAATCCTGTGACTGCGGGGCTTCGGAAACCGGTTCCGTTTCAGTATCAGTTTCGGTCTCTTGCGCCCGTTGCGATTTACTGCTCAGACCGCCGAGCTTCACCTGTTCCTGCTGCATCACACTCTGCACCCATTCCGTGAAGAGCGCCTCGCGGTTCTGTAGCAGGAGCGACGCTGCAAACACCATCTTGTTGGACTCCAAGGCCGCGATATCAGGCGGCTGCCGGTCTTTCACGTGGAAAAACAATCCGCCATCCAACGTGGGCAGGAATTCGCTGATCGCGTTCGTGGCCATGCCGAGTGCAAGTTCCTGAATCGGTGGCATCGTCAGCGGTAATGCGGGCGATTTATCTGAGAAGGTAAACGGATCGGACGTCTTCAGCTTTAGATCGAGTGTCGCACAAGCGGCGGCGAAGCTCTTGCCGCCGGCAGTGGACTGTTTGACTTTGGCGAGATCCTCCTGACCCTGTTTGCGCACGGCCTCCAACGCCCGTTCCTTCTTGAGGCGCTGGATGACTTTGTCCTTTACGTCGTCAAACGGCGGAATCTCGCTCTTTCTCTGCGCGATGAACTCCAACACGTAATAGCCGTCTTTGCCTTCGACTGGGTCGCTGGTCGGCACGTCGGGCCGCAGTATCAGTGCAAACGCCTCATTATTGAACTGGAAGCCCGCCTGCACGCCCGGCACCGGTTCCTTTTGACTGAAGAACCCGGTTTCCTGGACATGCACGCCGGACTCGGCGGCGATCTTGGCAAAATCAGGACGCGCCATTCCCGGCTCGGGCGCGACCTTGACTGAGAACTGGGTGGCTTTATCGGCGGCCAGGCGCAGGGCGCGTATGGTCAGCAAATCGTCGCTCACCTTGGTCTTTACGGCGTCGAGTTCCGGCGGAACAGCGTTGGTACCGGCATACTTCATCTTGGCACGCTCGTAGAAGTCGGCGACATCCTGGTCGGTGACAGTGACGGACTTTTTCGCCTCATCAAATGAGAACAGCACGTAACGGACTTTGACACCCGCTGGCGTGCGGAACAACTCGGCATTGGGACGGTTGTTTCGTTTGCCTTCGTAGAATGTCTTTGCGTCCCCGTCTGTGACAGTAATACCGGCCTCGAATGTCGGGGTTACAGCGAACTCGGCCAGATCAACGGTTACCTTCTCGTAACGCGGTATATAAGCCTGTGTCACTTCCAGAGGCGTGATTTTCGCGGCGGATGTGACGAGCGCCTGCAGTCGTTGTATGATCACTTCCTCGCGTATAAACTGTTCGAATTGCGTTGGCGAGACGCCATAGTTGTTCAGGTACAACAAACCTTCGCCAAATCTGCCGTCAGCGGTGCTGCGGAACTGCGGCGGCAACCGTCGAATCTGTTCAATCACATCGTTGTCGGAGATACGAATGCCCAATTCCGCGGCCTTGCGCAGCAGCACCACGTGATAGACCGCCTGCTTATTCACATAGTCTTCGACCGCCGCCGTGCGCGACATCTCACCACGTGCGAGATAGAGCTGCACGATGGCAGACCGTCGTCCTGCAGCCAGATCGGTTGCGCTGATCGGCTTGCCCCGAATCGTGGGCTGGTCAGAGTTGGCGCGACCTCTTTCGAAGGACGGTGTAAACATGGCGATGAACCCGGGGATCAACAGGAAAAGAACGCCCGTAAAAATCCAGGTCTTGTACTTGTGCAGCCACGCGTGATGAGAAATAAACATGTATCAGTCTCTCCGTAACGGTCTCGCACAATAAACAGCGCGGTTCCTATCGTCAAACGCTAAAATATCTGCTATATTACGGTACTAGGATGAAGATTATTGCCGACCCCAACATTCCGTTCGTGCGCGAGGCATTCGCGCCACTGGGTGACGTCCAATTCATACCCGGTCGCCAAATCACCGCGGCGGCGGTGCGCGACGCCGAACTGCTCCTAATCCGCTCCATCACACCCGTCAACGCCGCGCTGTTGGATGGCAGCAGAGTGAAGTTCGTTGCCACCGCCACAATCGGCACAGATCACGTGGCGATGGCCGATCTCGCCAAACATGGCATC
Organism: Verrucomicrobiia bacterium; assembly: GCA_050008795.1. Lineage (GTDB taxonomy): Bacteria > Verrucomicrobiota > Verrucomicrobiia > Palsa-1439 > Palsa-1439 > CAIKBP01. The sequence goes on from JBEKLX010000004.1 coordinate 45,575, forward strand.
GGCTTTGCCAGCGCAGCGGGGAGCAACGCCAATTCCGTTGCGGAATACATCGTGGCGGCGATGTTGGAATTGGCGCACCGGCGCGGGTTCCGTCTTCACGGCAGGACACTCGGTGTCATCGGCATCGGTAATGTCGGTTCACGCGTCGTCCGGTACGCCGAGGCGCTCGGGATGCGCGTCCTGCAAAACGATCCGCCGCGCGAACGCGCCGAGAACCTGTCGTACCTCGTTCCGCTCAACCGCGTTCTCGCTGAGTCCGACATCGTAACCATCCACGTCCCGCTCACGAAAAGCGGTCTCGACACAACGTTTCACATGTTCGACGCGAACCGTCTCGCGGGGTTGGAGAAACGGCGGCCGATACTCATCAACTCCGCGCGCGGGGCGGTCGTGGACAATAAGGCGCTGCTGGAAACCATCGCGGCGAAGAAACTCGGCGGCGTCGTGCTGGACGTTTGGGAAGGCGAACCGAACATCAATACCGATTTGCTGGCGGCTGTCTCCCCCGACACCGATGTCGGGTCCCGCGACTGCGGGATCGGCACGCCGCACATCGCGGGTTATAGCTTCGATGGCAAGCTCAATGGCACGCGGATGATTTATAAGGCCGTGTGCGGCTTTTTCGGGGTCAAACCGACGTGGCAACCGGTTCTGCCGCCGCCGCCTGTCCCACAACTGGAAGTGACCGTCGGTGCAGGCGAGGACGCCGAAGACGTGTTGCGGCGCGTGATCGGGCAGATCTACGACATTACTGCCGATGACGCCGCCTTGCGGAAGATAATCAGCGCCCCTGATGGAGTCGGAGCAAGCCCCGATATGATCGGGGTAAACTTCGACAAACTGCGCAACGAGTATGGTATCCGGCGCGAGTTCTTCAATACCAAGCTGACGCTGCGCG
>JBEKLX010000040.1:0-15988 GCA_050008795.1 Verrucomicrobiia bacterium
CGATCCCTGCCATGTGTTCACCAACTGCGGAGTGCACGCGGTGAGCGTGGTGGTCAGCGATGGAATCGCCTCGACCAACGCTACATCAACAGTGGTCGTTGCCTGTGAGCTGTTCGTAACCAAGCTACAGGTGAAGTTGAACTTCGCCAAGACCAACTCCGACAGCTGCACTCTGGCTGGCGCGTTTGATCCCGGTACGATCTTAAATCTTACCAACAAGGTTGTCACGATTAACGTTGGCGGGGCGCAGGTGCCGTTCACCATGGACGCGAAAGGTAAGGGCAAAGGCGTGAGTCGTTTTGGGAACTGCAAACTTGCCTACAAGAAGAAGACCGGCTTATGGATATTGAAAGTCAAATTGGCAAAAGGCACATGGCGGACCCAGTGGTTGGAACATGGATTGAACAATGCAACAATATCCAAACCCGGCGCATCAGTGAATATGCCTGTTGTCGTGGTCATTGACACCAACGCCTTCGCCGAAGAACGTTCGATGGTCTACACCGCTACCAAGAACCAGTCCGGCACGGCGAAGTGACGTGCGTCCCTCCTGAGGAGAGATGGGGTACAATGTATCTAGTACATTCTTAGGGAATCACGTTTTTTCTTGACTCGTGCAGACGGTCGGGCAGTATAAGCCAATGCATTTGCGATTTGGCTGGGGCGTAATAGCATTGTGCCTTCTGCTGGTCTCTTCCATCAGCGCTCTCTCCGCAGAAATCCAATTGAGAGATGGGAGGATTTACTCCAATGTCGCCATTCTGCAGCGCGACACCGAGAATATTCAGATCCAAACGGCCTACGGCGATGTCCGAATTCCCCTCGCTTCCGTCAAGAGCATCGACGGTGTTCCTGTGAGCCTGTCCACCTCACCGCGACCGCTCTTGCCGTCGGGGCCAGACGAGCGCGCGACAACTGGCACCACATCCACCACGCTACATCCCCTAACGGTCTCGCCGGGGCCGGACGTGCGCGCGGCCACTGGCACGGCTTCCGCCGGGCTGCATCCGCTGTCAGCCGCTGTCCCGGCCATGCGGTATGAGCATAATTTCAAAATGGATCTGTTTATACTGGCATTCGGAGTACTTACCGCCATCTGGACCGGCATGTTGTTGTGGGTCCAGCGCGATGCGGCGGTGGTGTTTGATGGATTTCCGCAAGAGATCAAGCATTGGAATGCCATCGTGTTGTTGCTGCCGGGTTTTGGGTTGCGGCAGTATCTGCAAGCCAGAGCGGGCAGGATCGCGCAGCAGGAAGCATTCGCAAAATCAGTTACCGCATCCCATGCTCCGGCCGCTCCCCCCGTTCCCGCCGCTCCGCAGAAGCGTGGCTTGTTCGGCGGAAGGGTCAAGCTCAGTACGCTGTTTCTGCCCAAGAAACACCAGGTTGAGTTCGAGTTTCTGGATGATGATGGCAATCCCATAAACATCCGCGCGGATTCGCTGGAGACGACGGGCATCGAGGCTGCACACAAAGTGTTGCAGGAGGCGATTACGGAGCGGGCCAGCGACGTACATTTCGAACCACTGGATAAGGGGTACCGTGTGCGGTTCCGCGTAGACGGGCAACTGCAGGAACGAATGATGTTCGAAAAGGCGGATGGGCAGCGCATGGTCTCTTCTCTGAAGGTCTTGGCCCAAATCGATGTCGCTGAGAAACGCAAGGCGCAGGATGGCCGGTTTCGCGTGCGCACCAACTTAAGTGACATTGATTTTCGGGTGGCGACCGCTTCGGCAATGTTCGGTGAGAAGCTCGTGGTACGCATTCTGGACCGCAAGTCCGGGCTGCTCAGTCTGGATGACCTCGGCATGCCCAAGTCCATGCTGGAGATATTCGATCAGGTGATCCGCTCGCGCAGCGGCATCATCCTCGCCACCGGGCCGACCGGCGCGGGCAAGACCTCCACGTTGTACGCGGCGTTGGGACGACTGGACACGAGCCGTCTCAACGTCATGACCATTGAAGACCCGGTCGAGTACCACTTGGCGGGCGCAACCCAGATTCCCGTCAGGCCCAAGGCGGGGGTGACGTTTGAATCCGGCCTGCGCTCGATTCTGCGCCAGGACCCGGACGTGATTTTCGTGGGCGAGATCCGGGATCCCGAGACTGCAACCACGGCTGTTCGTGCGGCGCTGACGGGCCAGTTGGTGTTCAGCACGCTGCATGCGCAAGACACGCTGAATACGATTGCCCGGTTGCAGGAAATGGGAGTGGAGAAGTACCAGATTTCCTCAGCGCTGTTGATGGTAATAGCGCAACGGCTGGTGCGTGTGCTGTGCCCGCAATGCCGCGAACCTTATAAGGCCACCGGAAAGGAACTGCTATCGCTCGGCATGGAATTGCCTCTGGGGGAAACGATTTACCGGGCGAAAGGCTGCGCGGCATGTGATCATACGGGTTATCAGGGGCGCACGGCGCTTTTTGAACTGCTGGTGGTGGACGATGTACTGCGACAGGCAATCGGTGACGGCCTCAGTCAACAGGCATTGGCGGACATCGTGCGGCCGAAGGGCTGGCGCTCGTACCGCGAAGAGGGTGGGTTGAAGATTCTCAATGGTATAACCACGGTGGACGAAGTGTTACAGGCAGCTTGATCGATATGTTTGAACCAATACTCAGCTTTATAGCGATCGGACTGATCTTCTATCTGGCATGGCTCGGGATATTCTTCGGCGTGTTCCAGGAATTGAGCAACACGCTTTGGCTGTTCTTCACCATGATGGTTACCTTGCGCTATTGGTGGCCGGTCACCGATTGGCTGATGGCGAATACATCCATAACCGGCGCCAATGCCGTCATAATCGCATTTTGGTCGGTGTTTCTGACGGTGGCCTGTGTGGTAATATTGGTGCTGTCACGGTTGATGGAGAAGGATGCTATGGCCAAATACCCCAAGTTGCTCGACTCTGTCTTAGGTGGCGTATTCGGATTTCTTTCGGCTGTGATTTTGATTTCCTGCATGATGTTAAGCGTGTCGGTCTTCATGCCCAAATTCTGGGAACCATACGAACGCACCGGCTTGGTCGCCCAGCTCGATGAAATCCCGATCAAGATGTACCGAACGGTGGAGGGAAAATGGTTGGGCATTGGGGTAAAGGATCCCGGTCACACGCTTCTTCCGACGCTGAAGAAGGCTGACGTGGATGATTTCAAGAAGTACTGGCAGTGATACGGGCTACCGGAGACCGGGATAACGTCCGATCTTCGTTTTGATATCAAGCCTTGTCCCGCTGGCTACGCGTCAGACGCACGGCAACAAATCTACTCTTTGGAAGGCTGAACTTTCTTACTTCCACGGTCACGGTGTCGGCAAATTTGCGGGAAATAATCGCTTGTGCCAATTCCTCGGCCAGCGCTTCCACCAGATTGCGCGGTTTGGACGTGGCAATTCCGCGCATCAAATCGGCCACCGCGGCATAATCGGCGGTCGCCGCCAAATCATCCGTTCGCCCCGCTTGAAGTAGATCGCGCTCCAATTCCACGGTGATCAATAACCGCTGGGGCCGCGCACGCTCCGCTTCCGTAGCTCCAATGCGCGCCTCTACTTCCAAATCGCTGATGACAATCTTATCCATCGCTATTAACAACGTAACACAGGCGATCGGCATGATGCACGCTTTTCGGCTTGCGTCATGGCGCGCGCTTCGCGCATCTTCGCAACATGGCGGAACGGTTTGTTACCGAAACGATCCACGACAAGACGCTGGACGTGTCATTACGACCGAGCGTGTTTGCGGATTTCACCGGGCAACGCAAAGTCAAAGAACGACTCGAACTGGCAGTCGAGGCGGCATGTCAACGCAAGGAATCGCTCGACCATATCCTGCTCAGCGGTCCACCGGGCCTCGGCAAGACGACGCTGGCCTATATCCTCGCAAAGGCGATGGGCGTCAATGTTGTAGCCACCAGCGGCCCGGTCATCGAGAAAGCCGGTGACTTGGCCGGCCTGCTCACCAAACTCGAATTGGGTGACGTGCTGTTCATAGATGAAATTCACCGGCTCCAGAAAACCGTGGAGGAATATCTCTATCCAGCGATGGAGGATTTCAAGCTTGATATCGTCATTGATCAGGGACCGAACGCCCGTAGCGTGCGGTTGAACCTGCCGCGGTTCACGTTGATCGGCGCAACGACGCGTAGCGGATTGCTGACGTCGCCGTTGCGGTCCCGGTTCGGGCTGACCGAACGGCTGGATTACTACTGCCCCGAGGAACTGGCGATTATCATATCGCGCTCCGCGCGGCTCCTCAATCTGGACCTCGATGCTGATGGCGCAATAGAGATTGCCGGGCGTTCCCGTGGCACACCGCGCATTGCCAACAATCTGTTGAAACGCGTCCGTGATTATGCGCAGGTCAAAGCCAAAGCGAAACGGATCACAGCCGATATCGCCGACAAGGCGCTTGCGATGCTGGATATTGACGAACACGGCCTCGACGAGATGGACAAACGAATTCTGGAAACGCTCGTCCATAAGTTTGGCGGCCGGGCGGTGGGTGTGAATTCTCTTGCAGTCGCAGTAGGTGAAGAACCCGACACGATCGAGGAAGTCTACGAGCCATTTCTCATACAGGAAGGTTACCTCAAGCGCACACCACAAGGCCGCGTCCCGACCGACCTAGCCTTCAAAAAACTCGGCGTGAAGACCGAGAAGAAGCCGGGCGAACTTTTATAATCCACAGATTGCGGGTGGGTAGGGCTGCAACTACAACACTGTAATCGCCGCAAAGAGGCGCAAGGAACGCAAAAAAACAGCTGCCGCAATTGTTTGTGGCTTTTGCGCTTTTTTGCGGCTAAACTTTCGCCCCGAAATGCCGAAACGCACTGACATTCATAAGATTCTGATCATCGGTTCCGGACCGATCGTCATCGGCCAGGCATGCGAGTTCGATTATTCCGGCACGCAGGCATGCAAAGCTCTCCGCGAGGAAGGTCTCAAGGTGGTGCTGGTCAATTCCAATCCAGCCACGATCATGACCGACCCCGAGTTTGCCGACGCGACCTACATCGAACCGATCACGCCTGAAGCCGTCGAGAAAATCATCGAAAAAGAAAAACCCGATGCGTTGTTGCCAACGCTGGGCGGTCAGACGGGTTTGAACACCGCCATGGAACTCTGGCGACGCGGCATCCTCCAGAAACACGGCGTCGAAATGATCGGCGCAAAAGCCGAGGCGATCGAGAAGGGCGAAGATCGCCTGAAATTCAAGGAGTGCATGCAGAAGATTGGGCTGGACGTGCCGGTCAGCGGCGTCGCGCACAATCTCGACGAAGCCCGCGAGGTCACGCACACAATTGGACGTTTCCCCGTTATCATTCGCCCCGCATACACGCTGGGCGGCACAGGCGGCGGTATCGCCTATAACCGCGAAGAATTCGACAGTATGGCGCAGAACGGCCTCGAAGCATCGCCCGTCAGCGAGATTCTCATCGAAGAATCGCTCATCGGCTGGAAGGAATTCGAGACCGAGGTGATGCGCGATAAGAACGATAATTGCGTCGTCGTTTGCTCCATTGAAAACTTTGATCCGATGGGTGTTCACACCGGTGACTCGATCACCATTGCGCCGATCCAGACGTTGACCGACAAAGAATGGCAGGTCATGCGCGACGCCAGTTTTGCCTGCATCCGCGAAATCGGTGTCGAGACCGGCGGTTCGAACATCCAGTTCGCGGTCAACCCCGAGAACGGACGGATGTGCATCATCGAGATGAACCCGCGCGTCAGCCGTTCCAGCGCGCTCGCGTCGAAGGCCACCGGGTTTCCGATTGCCAAGATTGCGGCGAAGCTGGCTATCGGCTACACGCTTGACGAAATTCCCAACGACATTACCAAGAGCACGCCCGCGAGTTTTGAGCCGTCGATTGATTACGTCGTCGTGAAAATTCCGCGATTCGCTTTTGAGAAATTCCCCATGGCCGACGCGACATTGACAACGCAAATGAAAAGCGTTGGCGAAGTCATGGCCATCGGTCGCACATTCAAGGAAAGCTTGCAGAAAGCTTTGCGCGGACTCGAAATCGGCGTGAGCGGGTTGTACGGCGGACGTTGGGGAGGTGCCCGCGAAATCCGAGAGCGTGACGAGATCGAGCGCAAACTTATCACTCCCTGTGCCGAACGCGTTTTCTATATCCGCCACGCCATCCGCGCCGGTTTTTCCCTCGAAGAAATCTATAAACTCACCCACATCGACCCCTGGTTTATCCAACAAATAAAAGAAATCGTCGAAGTGGAAGAGGAACTGGTAAAGGCCGGGAAATTAGAAGCGTTGGCGTAAGGCGAAACAACATGGCATCGGATATTATCAAGGCGTTGACGAAGTTGGGGAAGGCGATGGTCGAGAAGGGACTCGTCGTCGGCTCCGGCGGCAACATCAGCGGGCGCGATGGCAAGTTAGTGTTTTTATCTCCGACCGGTTACAGCCTCGACAGCATTAAACCGAAGGAATGGTCGGTCATTGACCTCAACCACGGAAAACAGCTCGGCGGATTGAAGCCGACTTGTGAAGTCGAGATGCACCTGCGCATCTTCAAGGCGCGGTCTGATGTCCGGTTCGTGTGCCACGCGCACCCCGCCACCGCCGTGGGTCTTATCTCCGGCGGCATGGAGATCATGCCGTTCACGCCCGAATTCGTTGCGTCAGTAGATCGAATCAAGTACGTGCCATTCATTACGCCCGGCGGACACAAACTCGCTGTCGCCGTCGAGAAAGCGTTCGCAAAAGGGGTCAACACCGTCGGTTTGCGTAACCATGGCGTCATAACAGTTGGCCGCAGCACACGCGAGGCGCTTATGCGGATGATCATCATCGAGGATCAGGCAAAAATACAGGTTGCCGCAATCGCAGCCGGTAAACCGCGTCCGCTCACCGCGAAAGAGCAGGATGCCGTCCGCCACATGGACGCCGAAGCCTATCGCCGCCCATAGAATCGGCGTCAATCTGCATTCATCAGCGGTTAACTCAACCCCCTCACCTTGATCCCGCTCTGAGCGGGATTGATCCTCTCCCTCGGTGGAGAGAGGAGACGGTACGGATGAGCCCCCCGCCTTAATCCTCTCCATCGTTCTTCGGGGGAGAGGAGATTTTCCCTCTCCCTTGCCGTCTAGGGGAGAGGGCGTGCCCCGTTCCATAGGGGCAGGGTGAGGGTTCCGTCCAGCACAGTAAATTGCAGTCTCTGCACTATCCACGGTGTGGACAAATGTCAAAAAATGCTGTTTCCTAGTGGCGTCATGTCGAATGAGAACGTAAATCCGAAGTCGCCCGCGCCAGAGCAACTCGATTTTGTCAGGGAAATCATCAAAGGACATCTCGCGGAAGGCAGATACAAGAAAATCGTCACGCGGTTTCCACCGGAACCGAACGGTTATCTACACATCGGCCACGCCAAATCCATTTGCCTCAACTTCGGCATCGCCCGAGATTTCAACGGTCAGTGCAATATCCGGATGGACGACACCAACCCAACCAAGGAAGACGTCGAGTATGTTGATTCCATCACCACCGACGTAAAATGGCTGATCGCAGGCTGGGCCGACCATTGTCTCGGCTTGAAACCCGTCGGCAAGACACCGGATAGCATCACTACCAACGGCAAACCCGATTTCTATCTGCCGGCTGTCGTTCAATCCGCAATCCGCAATCCGCAATCCGCAATCGTCGAGCCCTTCTACGCTTCGGACTACTTCGATCAAATCTACGAATACGCCCTGATACTCATCAAGAAAGGGTTGGCTTACGTTTGCGATCATACGCCAGAGGAAGTGGACCGGATGCGCGGCGCGCCCGACAAAGCCGGCGAATCGAGCGATTTTCGAAATCGCAGCATCGAGGAAAGCCTCAATCTGTTCGTTCGCATGAAGAATGGCGAGTTCCCGGACGGCACACGGACGTTGCGAGCGAAGATTGATATGGAGTCGTCCAACGTCTGGATGCGCGATCCGATCCTGTATCGCATCCGCCACTCGGAACATCATCACACAGGCGCCAAATGGTGCATCTATCCGATGTACGATTTCGCTCATTGTCTGAGCGACTACATCGAAGGCATCACACACAGCATCTGCACGCTGGAGTTCGAGGTGCACCGGCCGCTGTACGATTGGATTCTCGAAAACCTCGATTTACCGCGCCCGTTGCCGCACCAATACGAGTTCGCCCGGCTCAACATGACCTACACGGTGATGAGCAAACGCAAGCTGTTGCGGCTGGTGGAGGAGGGGAAGGTGCACGGTTGGGACGACCCGCGAATGCCGACCATCTCGGGGATGCGCCGACGTGGTTACCCGGCAGAAGCCCTGCGCGCCTTCTGCGAACGGATCGGCGTCGCCAAACGCGAGAACACAATCGAACTGGCATTGTTGGAACATTTTGTCCGCGAAGATTTGAACAAACGCGCCCTGCGCCGGCTCGCCGTGCTCCGTCCGCTTAAGGTTGTCATCACCAACCTGCCTGAGAACCATTTCGAGGAACTCGATGCCGTCAACAATCCAGAGGATCCATCTGCCGGCTCGCGCAAGATACCGTTCAGCCGGACGATTTACATTGAGCAGGACGATTTCATGGAGAATCCCCCGCCGAAGTTTTTCAGGTTAAAACCCGGTGGCGAAGTCCGATTGAAGTATGCCTACATCATTAAGTGCGATGAAGTGGTGAAAGACGCGGCAGGGAAGGTGACCGAACTCCGCTGCATCGCCGATCTAACAAGTAAGAGCGGAGGTGCAACTGCTAATCGCAAGATCAAAGGCACGATCCACTGGGTTTCAGCGGTGCACGCCATTGATGCCGAGGTTCGCCTTTACGACACCTTGTTCACCGTGCCGGAACCAGATGCGGCGGAGGATTTCCGGACTACACTGAATCCGCGCAGCCTTGAAGCCATCACTGCCAAATGCGAATCCTCCTTCGCCAAGGCTACGGCGGACACGGCCTATCAATTTGAGCGCATCGGCTATTTTGCCCTCGACCCCGACAGCAAGCCCGGCAAGCTTGTGTTGAATCGAACGATTACACTGAAGGACACGTGGGCCAAGGAAGTGAAGAAGGCAAACTGATGAGTTCCAAGTTCCAAGACCTAACTACTTCATTCGAGCAATACGAAACGCCAGTAGATAGGAAATGTATAGCATGAAGAATGGTATGCCCCGAACACGCACTGCTTTTGTAGGTCTAGCTGGTACTCATTTTGCAGCCGCAGAACTGTCACAGAGAGGATATGTTGCCACCGTGACTTCGCGCAATACGGAAGGGATTGACATTCTTGCATCAAGCGCCGATGGCTCACGAACCGTCAGCATTCAAGTAAAGACAAGCGGCGCAGAACAACGTTCCCGATTTACAAGAAGCTGGATAATGCAGAAGAAGCATGAAGATGTCGCTTCAGATAATTTCTTCTACGTCTTTGTGGATCTCAAACCCACAAATGAAAAACCTGACTTCTACATTGTCCCAAGCAAAGAAGTCGCCCACTACATAAAAAGGAGTCATCAAGAATGGCTCAAGAAACCCGGTCGCGGTGGAAAACAGCACAATGATACCACGATGCGCCTTTTTGAAATCTATGACGAAGCCATCGCAGAAAAGTATCTCAATAAGTGGGAAATCTTGGGTCTGTCGCCAGAGTCAGCTCGTGAAACTTGAAATCTGCTCGCGATTGCGTTGCCGTTAAGGCCGGGTAATCGGTGTATCCTTTCGGACCATCGGCATAGAACGTCTGCTGGTCCGGTGTGTTCAACGGCGCGGGTTGATTTATTGAAAACCCGGGTCACCTGTGCGAGCATTTCCCCGTAGGGCATTAGCGGCCTTGGATTGACGAAAGGAGCAACATGAAAACACGAGAACTAGGGAAAAGCGGTTTGCGCGTGTCGGCGCTCGGCTTGGGCTGCATGGGAATGAGTTTTTCCTACGGCCCGCCCAAAGATAAAAAGGAGATGACCGCACTGCTTCGGACCGCCGTAGAACGTGGCGTCACATTTTTTGATACCGCTGAGGTTTACGGCCCGTTCATCAACGAAGAACTCGTGGGTGAAGCCCTCGCTCCGTTCCGCAAGCAGGTGGTGATCGCCACCAAATTCGGGTTCGACCTCACTGGCAGCGACAGGCGGCCCGGTGCGGCGGGCTTGAATAGCCAGCCGGAACACATCAAGCAGGCCGTCGAAGGCTCGCTCAAGCGTCTCAAGGTCGAGACAATCGATCTGCTCTATCAGCATCGGGTTGACCCGAACGTGCCCATCGAAGACGTGGCGGGAGCGGTGAAGGAGCTAATTCAGCAAGGCAAGGTCAAGCACTTTGGCCTTTCTGAAGCCGGCGTGCAAACCATCCGTCGCGCACACGCAGTCCAGCCGATCACGGCTCTCCAGAGCGAGTACTCGTTGTGGACGAGAACTCCCGAGAAGGAAGTGATACCGACGCTCGAAGAACTGGGCATCGGCCTCGTTCCCTACAGCCCGTTGGGCAAGGGCTTCCTCACGGGCAAGATTGACGAAAACGCGAAGTTTGACAGCTCTGACTTCCGCAGCACGCTCCCCCGATTCACGCCGGATGCGCTCAAGGCGAATCAAGCCCTGATTAAACTGCTAGGCAGCATCGCAGAACGGAAGAAGGCGACACCGGCTCAAATCGCGCTCGCCTGGTTGCTCGCTCAGAAGCCGTGGATTGTTCCGATCCCCGGTACCACTAAGCTGCATCGCTTGGACGAGAACATCGGAGCGGTGGCAGTCGAACTAACACCCGACGACCTTCGTGAAATCGAACACGCCGCCTCCAAGATCAAGGTGCAAGGGGCTCGGTATCCGGAAAAGCTGGAGCAGATGACCGGTCGCTGAACGAGATAAACGACTGCCACATTACAATCGCACCATCACGCCGGAAGACTCGTTGACTGAGATTGAGAGAAGCAAGAGAACTGATGAACCTTCAGGTTTCAAAATTTAACCCCCGGATCGCTGGAAGGACGGCTTCTCGATGGGGTCTTTGGTTGCTACTGGCAATCATTTCTCTCGGCTTTGCGCTTCGCGTTTACCGGATAACCGGATGGATACTTAATAACGATGAGAGTCATTTTCTGATTCAAGCACTCCGTCCGTCTCTGCTGATAACAAACGATTATCCGTACTACTACGCTCGCCCTGATTGTTTATACGTGCTGCTTCAGATTCTATCGGTACATCTTCTCGGACCAAATGAACTTGCCGTCAAGATTTGGCCGGTGTTGTTCGGTACACTCTCGATTGCTGCCATCGCCGTGTTGGTCCGGCATTTGACGAATTCTCTCGGGAGCGCCCTGTGGGCCGCCTGCTTGCTCGCAGTGTTTCCGCTGCATGTCTTTCTCAGCACCAAGGTCACTCCGGACGTCATCGCTGTCTTTTTTCTGATTTGCGCCCTAATACAACTTGTTCATATCTCACGACCCGGGGCGTCAACATTCAGGTTCTGGCTATTCGGCGGTACGATGGCATTGGCTATATTATCCAAGCTGACATCCCTGAGTCTGTGGTTTTTCTTCTTGTTAGGTCTCCCGTTTGTGATCACGGATAAGCGACATCGGCTTTGGGGATACTTGTCCCTATTCTCGTCGCTTTTGCCCGTGATCGCAATGGTAGTTGCCGCCAAGATGAACGGGGGTCGAATCCACTTTTTCGAGGAAGAAAATGCAACTGCAGCATTCGGTCTGAATCTCGGTCGCATTGCTGTTCAAATCGGCTCATTTTGGCGATTCTATGCCGGCGTGGTTATCCTTTTGGGAGTGGGCGGCTGGATTCTGGTAAGAAAGCGCCGCGATTTACTGGGATTGATACTGCCCTTGTGTCTGGCAGCCTTATCTTTGGTGATCGTGGTGCCTTTTTTCCGGACGAACATCCGGGAGTTGGTTTTTTTGGTCCCCGCATTGTGGCCCGTACTTGGATTATCGGTAACGTTCTTTTCGCATTCCCTTAGCAGAGCATTGGCCTTGGGTGGCGTTCTGGTGGTGTACCTTGTTTTGACGCTGATTGGAGTACCCGGCCCCGAGTACGGCATCTCATGGTCGGACCGTTCGACCGCCGTTCTCGACCGACCTTCAGGGTGGCCCTCACGTGCGATCACAACTTGGATGGCAAATCATGTGGCGCACGACGAGGGATTGCTTGTAACCGGGCTGGGCTACACCGACCCGTTGCTACTGTCATTTCGGCGCCTGGGTATCCGCTACTATAGCGCGCCCTCCTTTTGGGAACTGCTCCGAGATCCAGTAAACAAAATCAGATTTGTGGTCTTCGTGGACGACGCTTCCAGATATGCACCTACCTTGTATCGCTATGCAAGAACCCATTTCACCATGATCCAAGCACCAGATTTCACAGGGTATATGCTCTTTGATTGCAGTAAAAGGGGCCAATTTGTCGCGTACCCTGATGCACTGAATAGTCCCACGGCTTATGCCAACCAAGGATATCACATGGCACAACGCGGTAATTACAAGGAGGCCATCGACTGCTTTCTAACCGCACTACGGCAGGACAGTTCCATGGACGAAGTTAAGCGGATGCTCATGAATTGCTACCTTGTGGAAGGTCAAAAGATGGAGGCCGTCCAAGTTGGACGCGCGATTATTGCTGATAATCCGCAGGATCCTGATGTGAGCATAAATCTGGCTGCTCTTTATGATGAGCTTGGCATGGGGAACGAAGCGCTGGCTCAATGTCGCCAGAACATCCACCTCGGGATTTTCCCCGGCCCAAGTTACGGCGTGATGGCTCGAACCTATGAGAGGATGGGCAAATTTGAAGCGGCCAAGGAAGCTTATGAAAAGTCTCTTCAGTTAGAGCCGGAGAACCCTGTGACAAGGTCCCTCGTAAATAAGTTCCGCGCAGATCATCCACAACCATACTAAATGTCGAATGGGTCAACGCTTGATTCGCAGCACCTTGTCGCTATAATTGTCCCGAATAGAAGGAGGAAGGTCATGCAAGCAAGAAACAGCAAAGCAATCCTGGTTATTAGGCTGATGTTGGCCGTCGGGTTTATGCCGATGACCTGGATGGGGTGCGCCAGCACCGCGACTCGGGAAACAGCCGGCGAATACCTTGACGACTCCACGATCACCGCCAAAGTGAAAGCGGCGTTTGTGCATGATCCGGTGGTAAGAGCGTTTGACGTCAGTGTGCAAACGTACAGGGGTGCGGTGCAGTTGAGTGGTTTTGTAAACACCTTCCCCGAAAAGATTCGGGCGGAGGCAGTCGCCCGCCGCGTTAATGGCGTCAAGTCCGTCGCCAACAGCCTGATCGTCAAATCCCAATAAATGTCGGGGGCGGTGCTTGACGTTTGACAGGTGAACGATAGAGACCGCGCGTGACCACAAGCGGCCTGGCTTTCCGCTGGTTTACTTCAACATTTCTGCAAGCGTGGGTTCCATGGCATCGGCCCAGATTTGATAACCTTTTTCGTTCGGGTGCAGCAAATCCGGCATGATGTCTTTGGAGAGCCTGCCGTCAGGTTCGAGAAACTTTGAACCGATATCGAGAAACTTTACCGTTTTGCCATCGTCGAGCTTGGCCAGAACGGTGTTTATCAATGCGACTTGGGCGCGTTGCGGATCGTCCAGAGCGCCACGTGGGAAGATGGCGAGAAACAGAATCTTGCTGTCGGGGAGTTTACTGCGAAGTTGTTTAATGATGGCGATCACGCCTTCAATGACTTCGGGCGTGGTGTTGCGGATTCTGTCGCTGTTCCTTTCTTTGCCGGTATTGTTCGTGCCGATCATTAGCACGATGACTCTGGGTTTAAGGCCGTCGAGTTCGCCATGTTCGATGCGCCAAAGCACATGTTGAGCGCGATCGCCGGCTATGCCGAAGTTCGCTGCGCGGCGAGGCGCGTAACATTTGTTCCAAACGTTGGAGCCTTTGGTGCGCCAAAAGTCGGTAATGGAATCACCAAGGAATAACAGGTCGATGCCGCCCTTCTTAGTTTCTTCCAGGAATTCCTCGTGACGTTTCACCCATTTATCATCGCGCGGAACCGGGTTGATAGCTGTGTTCCCGGCAACCGGGTTCGTGGAAACCGATAAAGACTGGCTCACCCCGACGTTAACGATGGGGGCGTTTTGAGCAATCGCTCCCGTAAAGGCCAGGAGAATGAACAGAACGACGACGGAAGAAAGCAGGCGAACAATTTTCATGCGCTCAGAATAATCATTGGAGTAAGCGAAGGTTTTCTTACACCCTTTTTGCTTCGTGGACGTTGAGTTGGTTGACGCCATCCAAGATGTACCAGATGCCGGAGGCGAACGTGAACAAGCCGGCGGCAATCATCGGCCATTGGTACGGCGGCCGGTCGATGCCCAGCAATATCCAACCGAGCGTGATCATCTGGAAAACCGTGGCAATCTTGCCGACAAAACGCGGCTGCGTTATCACATGACCGACAATCATGTGAATCAGGATCGTGCCTACGAGCAGAATGACATCACGACTGATCACCAGCACGGGAAACCAGAGGGGCAGTTTGGCGAAGACGCCGTGCGAATCGTAACTGAGCATTACCAATGCGGAAATCAACAGCGCTTTATCGGCCAGCGGATCTAGGTAAACGCCGAGTTTGCTCTTCTGGTGATAACGCCGCGCGATGTAACCGTCCACAGCATCGGAAACAGTGGCGAGGGCAAAAATAGTACAAGCTAGAAAGCGTTGCAGTTCCTTCTGTTGGCCACGTTGACAATCGTGGATGTAATCCAGTGTCACGAAGATGAACACGGGGATCAACAGGATGCGGAAGATGGTGATTTTATTGGCGGTTGTCATGCGCGAAATCTTTCCGCTGCTTTTCGCAGCCGCGACAAGACGCGATCACGCCCGAGCACTTCCAGCATGTGATACAGCGACGGCCCGGCGCTTTTGCCGGAAATGGCCACGCGGCACGGATGAATCAGCTCACCAGTTTTGACTCCCAACTCCGTCGCCAGCGCCTTCAATGCTGCTTCGATGCTAGCGGTATCCCACTTGGCGACCCCGGCAAACTTGTCGGTCAATTTAGTAAGCCATTCGCTGGTCTGCGGCGTGCTGCACGACTTTTTTACCGCTTCGGGATCGAACGGGTAATCATCGCTAAAGAAGTAGCTGACCCGATCGGGAAGTTCTTTCAGTAGCTTGACCTTTTCCTGGACGAGTCCAAGCACATTGGCGTCATCGTGGCCACCTATGAACGGCCCCGCCAGCTTGATGAAGCGATCACGCGGCATCGCGCGGATGTACTCGCCATTCATCCACGTGAGCTTGGTGACATCGAATCGGGCATTGGTCCGCAGGATTTGTGGCAAGTCGAACAGCTTTATCACTTCGTCAATCGGCATGACCTCGCGGTTGTCTTTCGGCGACCAGCCGAGCAGACAAAGGTAGTTGCGCACGGCCTCAGAAACATAGCCGTCGTCAACGTAGGTTTGTAACGAAGCGAGGCGCGCCTTGGCGACGTCAGGATCGCTCTTGCTCATCTTCGTGCCGTCAAGGTTGAGAATCATCGGGATGTGAGCGTACTTGGGCGGCTCAACACCGAACGCGCGAAACAACGCGATGTGCTTCGGCGTGTTCGAGAGATGGTCTTCGCCGCGCATGACGTGCGTGATCTGCATCTCGATGTCGTCCACGACGTTGACTAGATGGAACACGGGATTGCCGTCGCTGCGGACAATGACGAAATCGGGATCGAGCATTTCGGTCTCATTGAGTGGGCGTACAACGTCGCCAACGATGAGGTCGGGAATCTCGATCGGTTCGCGTGTCATCTTAAAACGGACCGCGCCTTCGCGTTCGTAGGCCATGCCTTTGTCGATCAACTCCCGGACACGTCGTTTGTAGATGTCGGCGCGTTGCGACTGGAAATAGGGGCCGAGCGGACCGCCCTTCTCAGGGCCTTCATCCCAGTCCAGTCCGAGCCAACGCAGGCCGTCCAAGATGGTGCGAAGCGACTCGGGCGTGCTGCGCGCTACATCGGTGTCCTCGATACGCAGGACGAACGTGCCG
>JBEKLX010000041.1:0-15887 GCA_050008795.1 Verrucomicrobiia bacterium
CCTCGTCCAACCGAAAAATCTCATAGATACCCTGTCGACCGCGGTAGCCGGTCCGCGAGCACTCAGCGCACCCGCGCCCGCGAAAGATGCTCGCCTTATCGATTTCGGCCGAGTTCAACCGAAGCACATCCATCTCGCTCTGAGTCGGACGGTACGGCTCCTTGCAGTGCTGGCATACTTTGCGGATGAGCCGTTGCGCCATGATCGCGCGCACAGCGGAAGCCACGAGAAACGGTTTCACGCCCATGTCGATCAACCGCGTGATTGCCGACGGCGCGTCGTTCGTGTGAAGCGTCGAGAAAACCAAGTGCCCCGTTAGCGACGCTTGCACGGCGATGTTCGCCGTCTCCAAGTCACGGATCTCACCAATCATGATGGTGTTCGGCGCCTGACGCAGAATGGAGCGCAATGCCGCGGCAAATGTAAGGTCGATGTCCGTGTTGACCTGCACCTGGTTGATGCCGGACAGTTGATACTCGACTGGGTCTTCAACGGTAATGATCTTGCGATCCGGTTTGTTGATGGTATTCAGGCACGCGTACAAAGTCGTCGTCTTGCCGGAACCGGTCGGTCCCGTCACCAGAAAGACGCCATCAGGCGACCCGATCAACCCCTCCATCACCACTTGGTCATCGCTGAAGAACCCCAGATCACCCAATCCCAGGAGCACGCTCGTCTTGTCCAAGATACGCATGACGGCGCTCTCTCCGTGATTGGTCGGCAACACCGAGACACGAAGATCCAGCATGCGCCCCATCGCGGGAATCTGGATACGGCCATCCTGCGGCACCCGCTTCTCCGCGATGCTCATGTTGGCCATGATTTTGATGCGGCTGATGATCGCGGCCTGTAACCGTTTAGGGGGACTCTCGACCTCGTGCAGGACGCCGTCAATGCGGTAACGCACCCGTAGCTTCTTCTCCAACGGCTCGATATGAATGTCGCTTGCTCGATTCCGGAATGCTTCGAGAATCGTCAAGCCCACCAGCTTGATGATGGGCGCGTCTTCGTCTGTCTGCGAGCCATCGTCAATCTTGTTTTCGATTACCTTGACGCCTTCCGTCAGCTCCACGTCACCTTCGGTGATTTCTTGGAGCATATTCTCGACCGTGTCATCGGTCGTTCCGTAATAGCGCGTCAGCGAATTCTCGATGTCGTCCGGCGCCGCGACGACTACCTCCACGTTCATTTTGAGGATGTAGCGGAGGCTGTCCACCGTATCCACGTCCATTGGATCGCCGATGGCCACAGTGAGCGTGTTATCATGCTTATGGACGGGAATAATCTTGTAGCGGCGAGCGACGAGCCTTGGAACCAAGGCGACGATCTCTTCGGGGACTTTGTATTCGGCCAGGTCGATCGTGTCCATTCCGAACTGGCCAGCCAACGCTTTGGACACCTCCATCTGGGTGACCCGCCCCATCTTGACCAGCGCTTTCACGATCCCCGTGCCATCGGCCGTAGCGGCCTCCTTGGCCTTCTGCAGGTCCTCGTGCGTGATCAGCCCAACGTCTCGCAAGATCTCAATTACATATTCATCTTGTACTGGCATGATTCTTCCGTAGTGCCGATCACATTACCTGTTAGACCCGATGCCGTCAAGACGGCACACGATAGTCGCTTCGCCTGTACGACCCTGGTAAACTCTCAAGAGCTTCGCAACTTGCTGAGCAGAATCTCACCGACCAACCGCGGGTTGACCTTCCCATGGCTCAGCTTCATGACATGGCCTTTCAAAAAGTTGATCGCAGCCTGATTCCCCGCCTTGAAATCAGCCACCGACTTCGGGTTACTGGCAATCGCTTCATCCACGAATGCCTCAATAGCGGCGGTGTCGCTAACCTGCATCAAACCCTTTTCCTTCACAATCAGTGACGGACTCTTTCCGCTGGCGAACATCTCCGCAAAGACATCTTTGCCGATCTTGCCGCTGATCTGGCCGCCATCAATGAGCGCTACCAACTCCGCCAATTGCTGCGGCGCAATCGGACAGTGCGTAATCGTCTGTTTGGCCTCGGCCAGCTTGCCGAGCAACTCTGTCATCACCCAATTCGAAACCGCCTTTGGGTTCTTCGACCGTATCACCGCCTGCTCGTAGTACGCCGCCAATGCCATGTCCGCCACCAACACACCGGCATCGTATTCCGGCAAACCATACTGCTTCACGAACCGCTCCCGCTTGGCTTCCGGCAACTCCGGCAGTAACTTCTGAATCCCCGCCAGCATACCGTCCGTCACCGACACCGGCACCAAGTCTGGCTCAGGGAAATACCGGTAATCATGCGCGTATTCCTTGACCCGCATCACCGATGTCACCCCCGGCGCGTCGTCCCAACGACGCGTTTCTTGCGAAATCTTTTCACCCTTCTCTAGTGCAGCAATCTGACGCGGAACCTCATATGCCAGGGCGCGGCGCACCCCCGAGATCGTGTTCATATTCTTGATCTCGACTTTTGCGCCCAACTCTTTTTGGCCGGCAGGCCGAACGGACACGTTGCAGTCGCATCGCAACTGCCCTTTCTCCATGTCGCAATCGCTCACGCCGCCGCTGACCAGAATCTCTTTCAGCGCCGTCAGATACGCGAATGCTTCGTCGGGTGAATGGAGATCAGGTTCGCTGACAATCTCCATCAGCGGTAAACCCGCACGATTGAAATCAACGCCGCTTGTGGTCTCGAAATGGGAGTTCTTCGCCACGTCTTCTTCCAAATGAATGCGCGTCAGCCTGATCCGCCTCGTCTCGCCATCGTCCAGCTTGATGTCCACGACGCCGCCCCGGCACAACGGCAAATCATACTGCGAGATCTGGTAGTTCTTCGGCATGTCGGGATAAAAGTAGTTCTTCCGATCCCATTTGGACAACCGGGCAATGTCGCACCCGAGCATTAGACCCGCCAAAACAGTCTTCCGTACTGCTTCTTCATTCATTACCGGCAGCGAACCGGGATATCCGAGGCATACGGGACAAACCTGCGTGTTCGGCGGCGCGCCGAAGTCCACGGCGCAGCCACAAAACATCTTGCTGGCCGTCTTGACCTGCACGTGCACCTCCAGTCCGATGACCGTTTCGTATTGCATGTGTTTACAGGGTCGGTCTCTGCTTATGCCAATCCATCGCTTGCTCATAAGCGTGCGCCGCGCGGAGAATTGTCTCCTCGCCAAACGACTTGCCGAGAATTTGCAGCCCAATCGGCAGCTTCGGGTTCGTAGTGAACCCGCACGGGATGCTCACGCCGCAAATACCCGCCAAGTTCACGCTGAGGGTGAAAACATCGCTCAGGTACATCTGCAACGGATCGTCCGCTTTTTCGCCAACTTTGAACGCCGCCGTCGGTGATGTCGGCGTAACAATCACGTCGCATTTCTCAAATGCCTTCTCGAAATCACGTCGGATCAATGTCCGCGCCTTTTGCGCCCGCAGGTAATAGGCATCGTAGTACCCAGCGCTCAGTGCGTACGTGCCGAGTATGATCCGCCGTTTCACTTCCGGACCAAACCCCGCACCGCGTGTCCGTAGGTACATTTCGATGGGGTCATCCCCGTCTACACGCAAACCGTACCGGACACCATCGAACCGGGCCAGATTCGCGCTCGCCTCTGCCGTGGCAATCAAGTAGTACACTGCCACCGCGTACTCCGTGTGCGGCAACGATAGTTCAACCACCTCTGCACCGAGCGACTGTAGCTTTTGAATCGCGCCGCGCACAGCCGCTTCCACTTCGCGGTCCATCCCCGCAATGAAATACTCCTTCGGCATCCCGACGCGCAGGCCCTTCACGCCTTTGCCAAGCGACTGCGTGTAATTGGGTACCGCCTGCGCCACGCTCGTCGAATCCTTCACGTCGTGCCCCGCCAACACGCCGAGCAATACCGCACAGTCCTCGACGTCCTTCGTGAGCGGGCCGATCTGATCCAGTGACGAT
Organism: Verrucomicrobiia bacterium; assembly: GCA_050008795.1. GTDB lineage: Bacteria > Verrucomicrobiota > Verrucomicrobiia > Palsa-1439 > Palsa-1439 > CAIKBP01. The sequence goes on from JBEKLX010000041.1 coordinate 3,924, forward strand.
GCGAATGCCACCAGCCCATATCGCGAGACGCGCCCGTATGTCGGTTTCAATCCCACGCACCCGCACAACGCCGCCGGTTGTCGAATCGATCCACCCGTGTCGCTCCCGAGCGCCGCAATCGCCTCATCCGCCGCAACCGCCGCTGCGCTCCCACCGCTCGAACCACCGGGGATCCGCTCCAAATCCCACGGATTCCGCGTTACGCCCCAGGACGAGTTTTCGGTCGAACTGCCCATCGCGAATTCGTCCATGTTTGTGCGCCCGAGCAATATCGCACCGGCCCTGCGCAGTTGGCCGATGACAAACGCATCATATGGCGCGATGTAGCCCCGCAAAATCTTCGACGCACACGTGCACGGCTGGCCCTTGACGTTAATCAAGTCCTTGATGGCGATCGGCACGCCTGCGAGCGGTTTGCCGTCCTTTGCCGACCCGGCTCGATCAATCGCTTCCGCCTGCGTCAGCGCGTCGTCTGCGTTGAGCCAGTTATACGCCTTGATCTTGCCGTCCAGCCCGGCGATTCGATCCAACACAGCTTGCGTCACCTCGCGCGCGGATAATTCGCCGCGGCGTAATCGGGCGCGAAGCTCATGAATCGTCTGAGTATGCAACATCATCGCAATCGTTATCCCTGCTCCACAATCTTCGGGACGATAAACAGACCGCGTGCCTGTTGCGGCGCGTTGCGCATCACATCGGCGGATGCGATGGACGGCTGGACCTCATCCTTGCGCAACACGTTCGTCAATGGCACAGCGTGGGCTGTCGGCTCGACGTTTGTCACGTCCAATTCATTGAGTTTCTCGACGGCTTTCAGGATGTCTTTGAGCTGCGCGGAGAACTGCGCGGCCTCCGCCTTCGTCAACTGGAGACGCGCCAAATACGACACGTAACGGATATCAATGCCGATGGGTTTTTGTGGCATAAAACATGTATTATTAAGGTGTGTTTAACGCGCGCTCAAGGAAAAAGCCTTTGAGTGCGCGACCGGCGAATTTTAACCCAATCATCCCGACGTTTAGCCTCTTCGGCATAAAAAACTCACATGTCGATTGAAAATGGGTTGATATTTGGCGCCGGTTCTTATACTAAAACGCCATCGTTGCGGCACGCAGAACAAAGGAAGAAGGCGAATTTATGACAACTCCACACGTCAAATTGCATATCCCCGGCCCCATTGAGGTCAGCGAAGACACGTTCCGCGCCATGATGCAGCCAATGATTGGCCATCGCGGCTCGGGATTCCAAGAGCTTTACGCATACATACAGCCCAAACTTCAAGAAGTACTTTGCACAAAAAACCCGGTGTTTCTGTCCACATCATCGGCATGGGGCGTGATGGAAGCCGCCGTGCGCAACCTCGTCGGCAAAAAAGTCCTCAACTGCTGCTGCGGCGCGTTTTCCGACAAGTGGTTTGATGTATCCAAGCGCTGCGGCAAGGACGCCGAAGCTCTCAAGGTTGAATGGGGCCAGCCGATCATGCCAGAGATGATCGACGCCAAGTTGAAGACAGGCCAGTTTGACGCCCTCACCATCGTCCATAACGAGACTTCCACGGGGCTGATGAATCCGTTGGCCGACATCGCCGCAGTGATGCGGAAGTATCCCGACGTCATGTTCATCGTGGATAGCGTTAGTTCCATGACGGGCGTGAAGATTGAGACCGACGCGCTAGGTATCGACGTGCTGCTCGCCAGCGTGCAGAAGGCATTTGCGCTGCCGCCGGGTTTTGCGGTCTTCACCGCCAGCGACCGCGCGCTGAAAAAGGCCCAGACGATCCCGGGTCGTGGCTACTACTTTGATTTCCTCGAGTTCAAAACCAACCACGATAAGAACATGACGCCCTCGACACCCAGTATCCCGCACGTTTACGGGTTGAAACATCAATTGGATAAGTTCTTTGCCGAAGGACTGGAGAATCGTTACGCCCGTCATTTGAAGATGGCACAGATGACCCGCGCATGGGCGAAGTCGAATGGGTTCGAGCTGTTCCCGAAGGCCGGCTATGAATCCATCACTCTCACCTGCGTGAAGAACAACAAGAACATCGACGTTCCGAAGCTCCAGAAGACGCTTAAAGACAAGTACAAGGTGCTTATTGATGGCGGTTACGGCCAGATCAAAGGCAAATCGTTCCGCATTGCCCACATGGGCGATGAAACGCCTGAGACCATCAAACAGTTGCTCGGCCAACTCGATGACTGCATGAAATTGCTGTGAAGTTTTTGTAGCCGCGAGTCTCACCACGAAGAGCACGAAGATGTCAAATCACGAAACGCTTCTTCGTGTCCTTCGCGCTCTTCGTGGTGAAAAGAGTTGTTACAACTCTTCCTTTACACTTGACGTCTCCGCATGCCCCTCCCAATCTCCAGAACACACAGAAAGGAACGCTATGAAAAGATTACTAACGCTTGTTTTATCGATATGTATCATTGGTTTGGCAACTGGTTATGCGCAGGAACCCAAACCGATTCAGTTACCGCCGCCGCAAACGGAAATCGGCAAACCCCTGATGCAGGCACTGAAACTGCGCCAGACGTCAAGGAGCTTTGATTCCAAAAAACTGCCGTTGCAGGAATTGTCTAACCTTCTCTGGGCAGCAAATGGCATCAACAGACCGGAATCGGGCAAACGGACTGCGCCGACTGCAAGGAATTGGCAGGAGATTGATGTTTACGTCGCGCTGCCCGAAGGACTTTATCTATATGAAGCAAGGACGCACGTTTTGATGTTGGTTGTGACGAACGACCTCCGCGAGGCGACGGGACGACAGCCATTTGTTAAGGAAGCGCCATTAAACCTTATTTCCGTGGCAGACCTTGCCAAAATGAAGGACGCGTCCGAGGAGAACAAGAACTTCTACAGCGCTACGGATACGGGCTACATTTCCCAAAACGTTTATCTGTATTGCGCATCGCAAGGTCTGGCAACGGTCGTTCGAGGCATGGTCGATCGCCCATCACTCTCTAAAGCGATGAACCTGCGCCCCGACCAGAAGATCATCCTCGCGCAAACAGTGGGATATCCCAAGTAAGGCTGCTCCACCAACCGCACCACAAAGTTCGCGTGAACTAGAGGTGTCCCTTCGTGCTCGGTACGCCTTTCACGCGTGGGTCGCGCTGGCAGGCTTGATCCATGGCTTTCGCCAGCGCCTTGAAGATGGCTTCGACGACATGATGCGGCTCGTCGCCACGCAACACGTCCACATGCAAATTACATCGCGCTTCGTTGGCAAAGCCTTGGAGAAACTCCTTCACCAAGCCGACACGAAAACTGTTGCCGCGGCCGAGTTCGACGTTGGCAATACGATCCCAGCCTTTCGCCGTGAAAACAAGGTAGGGCCGATTGCTGAAGTCCAGTGACACGCGCGCTTGCGCCAATGTCTCGTCCATCGGCACCAGCGCCCAACCGTAGCGGCGAATACCGCGCTTGTCACCTAGCGCCTTAACGAACGCCTGCCCCAAGGCTATACCGATGTCCTCGACAGTGTGATGCGCGTCTATGGCGGGGTCGCCTTTTGCTTTGACAGTCAAATCGCACAAGGAATGTTTCGCCAGCAACACAAGCATGTGATCGAAAAACGGTACGCCCGTGCTGATTTTTGATTTCCCGCTGCCATCAATCGTTAGCGTGAGCGTGACATGCGTCTCCGTAGTCTCGCGTAAAACCTTAGCGCTTCGTTTTTTCATCTTGTCTCCGGTCTCCTCTCCCCCGCGGGGAGAGGATTAAGGTGAGGGGTTGTAGTTCTTCGCTGCACCGCTCGCAAAATCTCCTCCAGCACGCCGTCCAAGTTTGCCCTAACTTCTTCATTCCAGAATCTCAGCACTTTGATTCCCAGGTCAGCCACGAACTCGTCCCGGCGACGGTCATGTCGTTCTTGTTGCGGCTGCCCGTGCACATCACCGTCCAGCTCAACTGCCAACATTGCTTCCGCACAGTAGAAATCCAATATGTATGGACCGACGCCGAACTGACGGCGAAACTTCGCTCCGCCGACGCCCCGGTCTCGCAGGTGCTTCCAGAGTACACGTTCGGCCCATGTCGAATCCCTGCGGAGCGTGCGTGCCAACGTGGTATTCGGGCGTTTCATGACCGCAACCACACAAACCCTCACCTAACCTCTCCCCTGTGGGGAGAGGAATTGACGTGTTGCTTCCAAAAACTTGTTCATCTCCTCGTCCGTGCCGATGCTCACACGCGCGAAATCGCGGATTCGATCAGCGTCCCACCATCGTACCAGAATCTTGCGCGTCCGCAATTCATCCACCCAACGCTTGGCCGACCATGGCGCAGGCGGTCGCGCGAACACAAAGTTCGTCTGGGAAGGATATACAAAGAAACCAAATCCTTCCAATGCCGTCGCGACCCGTGTTCGCGTCGCGCGGATTTTCCTGACCGTGCTTTCAAAATATGGCCAGTCGTCCAGGGCCGCCTCGGCAGCGAGTTGGCTGAGGCGGTTGACGTTGTAGCTGTCCTTCACCTTGTCGAGTGCGCCGATTAACTCCGTCGGCCCGACCGCCCACCCGACCCGCATGCCCGCCAACGCGAATGATTTTGAGAACGACCGCGCTACAATCACGTTGTCGTATTGGCGCACGAAATCCAGACAGTTCTCCGCCGCGAAATCCACGTATGCCTCGTCGATGACGACAACGCCGTCGGTCTCCTCGATGACGCGCTGGAGTTCCACCCGCTGGAGCCATACCCCGCTCGGCGCATTCGGCTGCGTGATGAACACAAGTTTCACGCCGTCGAGCCGATGAAGCAACGATGGGTGCGCCTCGAATTGAAATTTGTCGTCGAGCGGCAGTTCAACCTTTATGGCATCCTGAATTTCTGCAAGCACCGGATACAGCGAGTAACTCGGCCAGAAATACGCCAACTTCGAGCCGGCATCGCAAAACGCCCGCACACACAGGTTCAAAATGTCGTCGCACCCGTTGCCGATGAGGATCTGGCTGGCTGTAAACCCGTAGCGCGCGCTCAATTTCTCGCGTAACGCCGTCGACTGCGGATCTGGATACAACCGCAAACGCGTGTCCAGCGCGTTACGGAGTGTCTCCACCACTTTCGGTGAGGGCGGATACGGATTCTCATTCGTATTAAGCTTGATAAGGACCGCGCCCTTGCCGCCACGGGGCTGCTCCCCCGGCACGTAGCCGCTCATCCGCTCGACCGCCGGCCGTGCGTAGCTCATGACCGTTTTTTCCGCGAATCAAATCTAATGCGCGCCGACGCGACGTGCGCATCAAGCCTTTCAACCGCGCCGATCGTCTCCAATGCACGCATGGATTTGCGCAGCGCCGACTGCGAGAACTCGACCACGCTCGTCCGCCGCTGGAATTGATCCACCGTCAGGCCCGCGAACATCGCGCCTGCGCCGCCCGTCGGCAATTCATGGCTCGGTCCCGCCAGATAATCGCCCACCACCGTCGGCGACCACGGACCGACAAAGATCGCACCTGCGGTCTTGATGGCGCACACCAGCTTCGCGGCGTTTTTCGTCATGACCTCGCAGTGCTCGGGCGCGAACCGATTCGCCACGTCCACCGCCTGTTTCACATCTTTGACCAATACACACGCACCGTTCGCGTCAAGCGCGCGGCCGATGAATTCACCGCGGCTCAGCGCTTGCTGTTGCCGTTGGAGCTCCCACTGTGTCGCTTCCAGAATCTTCTCCGAAGTCGTCACGAGCCATACCCGCTCGTGACCGCTGCCGTGCTCGGCCTGCGCCAGCATGTCGGCGGCGATGAATCGCGCATCCGCTGAATTGTCGGCAATCACCAGTAACTCGCTCGGTCCAGCCAGCAAATCTACTCCGACACGACCAAATAGCAGCCGTTTCGCTGTGGTGACATACGCGTTTCCCGGCCCGAAAATCTTCTGCACACGGCGGATGGTCTGTGTCCCCAATGCCATCGCGGCGATTGCTTGTGCCCCGCCCACCCGGTAAATCTCCGTTGCGCCGGCCTTGCGCAGAGCATAGAGCAGACTCGGATTAATCAGGTTTTGCGCGCCTTCGTTTGGCGGCGTGCAGGTCACTATCTCGCGGCATCCCGCGACCTTGGCGAGTGCGACAGTCATGATAGCGGTCGATACCAGCGGCGCGGTCCCGCCGGGGATGTACACGCCGACCCGCTGCAATGGATCGAACTTCTCGCCCACGCGTCCACCCTGCGCGTTCCGCATCTGCCAGTCCTTTGGCAAAGCGCGTTTCGCAAAGGCCACGACGTTCGCCTGCGCGGTTGCCACGGCTTTCCGCAGCGCGGCATCCACTGCCGGAGTTGGCTCGGTCACGGCCAATTGTGCCACTGACAATTTCACGCTGTCGAACCGTTCTGTGAACTCCAGTAGCGCGTCGTCTCCGCGTCTCTGTACCGCGGCAATGACGCCGCGCACGCGTTCCTCGATTGTCTGGTCGAACAAGCTCGACGTCGCTAACGCACGCGCCAACGCCTCGGCAAAGCCCGGCTGATTGTAACGGAGAATTCTCATAAGAAATCGGGGTTATCTTACCCAATTGCGCGTTAAAGGCAATCGCCTTCGCCGCGCCGGGCAACTGAGGTGGCCGACGCTATTTCCTCGTTGCGAGCAGACGCCGGCGTAGCGCTTCGTGTTGCGCCCAAATCGGGTCGGGAAGGCGCGTGCCGAACTGATCGAAGAATTTATGGATGGAATCCAACTCGGCCAGCCAGGCTTCCCTGTCCACCGCCAGCAGCTTGCGCATCGCGCCCTGGGGTAGTTTCAGCCCGGTCATGTCGATGTCTTTAGGGTCGGGCACATAACCGATGGGGGTGCGCACGCCGGCAACCTCATTGCGGCAACGGCCAAGGATCCATTCGATAATGCGCAGGTTCTCGCCGTAACCCGGCCAAGGGAACCTGCCGTTTTCGTCAGTGCGGAACCAGTTGACGTGAAAAATCTTCGGCTGTCGCTGAATGTGGGCGCCCATATCCAACCAGTGGCCAAAGTAATCGGCCATGTTGTAACCGCAAAACGGCAACATAGCCATCGGATCGCGACGGACTTCACCAACTGCGCCAACCTGCGCCGCGGTGCGTTCGCTGGCCAGGGTCGCCCCAAGATAGACGCCGTGATCCCAGTTGAACGCCTCGTGAACAAGCGGACAGAGTGTGCTGCGGCGGCCACCAAAGATAATCGCCGTGATTGGCACGCCATGATGCTGGTCGTACCGGAACGAGTGCGTCGGGCAGTTGGTGAATGGCGCGGTAAAACGGCTGTTGGGATGACTGGACAAGATCGGCTTGCCGTTCTTGTCGGTCATGCCCGGTTTCCAAGGTCTTCCCTGCCAATCAATGGCTTTGCGCGGCGGCGAATCGTCGTGCCCTTCCCACCAAACAGTGCCGTCAGGTCGCAAGGCGACGTTGGTGTAAATCGTGTCGTGGCGAATAGTGAGCATTGCGTTACGGTTGGTGCGCGTGTTAGTGCCGGGCACGACGCCGAAGAAACCCATCTCTGGGTTGACCGCCCACAACTGACCGTCGGTGTCCACGCGCATCCAGGCGATGTCGTCCCCCACTGTCCAAATGCGATAGCCTTTTTGCTCCAGACCCTTCGGCGGCAAGAGCATGGCCAGATTGGTTTTACCACAGGCACTGGGGAACGCGGCGGCCACGTACTGGACGCGACCGTTCGGCTCTTCGATACCGAGGATGAGCATGTGCTCGGCGAACCATTTCTCGCGTTGCGCAAGCACGCTGGCAATGCGCAGGGCCAGACACTTCTTGCCGAGCAGGACATTGCCGCCGTAACCGCTGCCCACCGACCAGATGGCGTTGTCCTCGGGGAAATGCAGGATCAGACGGCGGTTGACGTTCAAGTCCGCTTTACTGTGCAGGCAACGTGTGAACTCGCCCCGCGGACCTATCGCGTTCAGAGCCGCCTTTCCCATCCGTGTCATGATTCGCATGTTCAACACGACGTAAAGGCTGTCGGTCAGTTCGATGCCGATCTTTGAGAACGACGAACCGATCGGGCCCATCGCGAACGGCACGACATACATCGTGCGGCCCTTCATCGAGCCGGTAAAGATCTCGCGGGCCTTGCGGTAGGCCACGCGCGGGCTCATCCAGTTATTGGTCTCACCGGCGTCGCTCTGGAAACTTGTGCAGATGTAAGTCAGGTGCTCGGTACGCGCCACGTCGTTGGCCGCAGTGCGGTGCAGGTAACAGCCGGGCATCTTCTTTTGGTTCAATCCGACCAATTCACCCTGTCTGATGGCCTTGGCGGTCAATTGTTGGCGTTCCTCTTCTGAACCATCGCACCAATATACCTCGTCCGGCTGGCACATGGCCGCCATGCGGTCTACCCATTCATTGACGTGCGGATACTTGATCATAAGGTTTCTATCCTATTGCCATGCTTCGATGACTCAATCAACCACTGTAACTTGCGCAGGAGGTCGATGTTTCCCAGACGCGGACATCAAGGACTGGCAGGCCCTGCGTCCGTGCGTGACGGTAGATGAGTTTGGCGATGTTTTCGGCAGTCGGGTTCTCGTCCATCAGGAAGGGTGGTTCACCCTGCTGCTCGAGCATGGACGCCAATGGATCGTCTTTGCGCAGTAACATCCGGTGATCGAGCGTCTCATCAATCCATGCCTTTAGCGCGCGTTTGACGTCTGTGAAATCAGCCACCATACCGCGCGCGTCGAGCGTGTCGGCCTGCAAATCCACATCAACCACTCCGTTGTGCCCATGCAGATGCCGGCATTTCCCCTCATACTGGAGCAACCGGTGTCCGTAACAGAACTCGATTCGTTTCGTGACCTTGAACATTGGGCGAAGTTTAACCACCAAGCCACCAAGACTCAAAGGATTTTATAGGATCATCCTTCGGATGGGTGCAAGGGAAAGAAATTGAAGTGTTGTAACATTAGGGGTATAGTCTGCCACCGTGAAATCCAAATTATTCATCGGCCTCGTCGCTGTTCTCCTACTCGGCTCGTTGACTGTGCAAGCGGACACGGACCAAACACCCAAAGGCAACAACGCCCTGCGCAAACTTGGCCGCGGTTTTGCCAATGTCCTGTTCGGTGTCATCGAAGTGCCGAATCAGATCACCAAAGCGGACTCTGACTTGGGCGGCGCAGCGATTCCATACGGCGTCGGTAAAGGGTTTGTCCGCTGGATCGGACGCGAGCTGGTCGGCGTGTACGAAATCGCCACGTTCGCAATCCCATTCCCGGGCGGCTACAAACCGGTGATGAAGCCCGAGTTTCCGAACGAGGACTACGAGCCGTAAGGCGGCGAAGCGGCACCACTTCGGATATTGTCATGCCGACCGGCCCTGCTCAGGTGTTAAGCGTTACTGAGCTGACGCGCCGCATAAAAGGCGCGCTGGAAGATAAATTCCCGGCTGTTTGGGTCGAAGGCGAAATCTCCAATCTCCGCACCCCCCAGTCGGGCCACGTCTATTTCACGCTCAAAGATGCCAGTGCGCAGTTGGCTGCCGTGCTATTTCGCGGTCCTGCCGCCGGTGTAAAGTTCAAGTTGCAGGATGGTTTGGCGGTCATTGCGTTCGGTGACATCAGTGTTTATGAGAGACAAGGTCAGTATCAGATCGTCGTCCGCCAACTCCTGCCGAAAGGCCTCGGCGCACTACAACTGGCGTTCGAGGAACTGAAACGCCGACTGGAGAAGGAAGGGCTGTTCGCCGCCGAACGCAAGAAACCGATCCCTCTCCTGCCCCAGCGCATCGGCTTGGTTACCTCGCCAACGGGTGCGGCCATTCGGGATTTCCTTAATATCATTGGACGACGGTTCCCGAACGTCCACATCATCATCAACCCCGTCCGCGTTCAGGGCGAAGGCGCAGCACAGGAGATTGCCGCGGCCATCGATGAATTCAACGCGCTCCACGCCGCCGGCACATTGCCGCTCGACGTGCTGATCGTCACACGCGGCGGCGGGTCGCTCGAAGACCTGTGGGCGTTCAACGAGGAGATTGTCGCCCGCGCCCTAGCTCGCTCCACCATCCCAACCATCTCAGCCGTCGGCCACGAGATTGATTTTACCATTGCGGATTTCGTCGCCGACCTGCGTGCACCGACACCGAGTGCCGCGGCGGAACTGGTCGTGAAGGCGAAGGAAGAATTTATCCGTCAACTCCGCGACTGCCAGACGCGGTTGGCAAAAGATCTGCGGTTCCGCGTGGCCGACATGCGTCGAAAACTCACGGAATTGGCTTCGAGTTATGTCTTCCAGCAGCCAGCGCAGTTGATTCACCAATACCAGCAGGAAGTGGACGATCTGCGGCACAGGCTCGGGCAGGCGACTGGCGGCGCGCTCGCCGGCCAACGGTCGCGGCTGGAAACCGCCAGTGCGAAATTCGGACTCCTCAGCCCGCGGTCCCGCATGGCGGGATGGAACGCGCGGCTTGACGCCGATCAACGGCGGCTCGATACGGGATTCAGTCAACGATGGCAACAGACAGCCCACCGCCTGGCACAGGCCAGCGCGAAACTCGATCTACTCAGTCCGAAATCCACCCTGCAGCGCGGCTACAGCATCACCCGCACGGCGGACGGGAAAATCGTTAGAACCGTTAAAACAGTTAAAAACGGGGATCGAATCACCACCCTAGTCGTTGACGGTGAGTTTGAAGCCGAAGTGAAACCGCCGAAAAGTTGAAGTGCATACCTCGTGGGAGCGCTTGCAACCTATACGCCGGCCATGGCGTTACCGGCAAGCCAGCCCGTGGTCCAAGCGGCTTGGAAATTGAACCCGCCGGTGATACCATCGATGTTGAGCAGTTCACCTGCAAAAAAGAGTCCCGGACAGATCCGGCTTTGCATGGTCCTGAAATTCACATCGCTCAATCGCACACCGCCGCAAGTGACAAACTCTTCTTTGTTCAGGTTCTTGCCGGTCACCTGCAATTCCGTCCGGATCAATTGCTGGAGGAGATTGTGTTGCTCCGAGCGCGCGAGCGCAGCCCAACGTGTGTCCCGTTTTACTCCCGCGGCGAGCACCAGCTGTTCCCATAACCGGGCCGGCAACGGCGGGATCGGCGTGTTCACTACGAGCCGCGCCGGTTGCTGGCTGCGACGCCACTGAAGTTCCGTCGCAATCTCTTCCGTATCTAGGTGTGGCAACCAGTACAGGTGCAACGAGAATCGGTAGTCTCGATCATGCAACACCCGCGCTCCCCACGCGGAGAGACGCAAGATCACCGGACCGCTCAAACCCGTGTGCGTTATCAGTAACGCACCCAGCTCCCGCAACTCCGTGTCCGGCACCGATGCTTCCACCGATTCAACCGAGATCCCGGCCAGTCCCTTCAACCACGGCGTTTCCAAGCTGAATGTGAACAACGACGACACGGGCGGCTCCAACGTATGTCCAAGCGAGACCGCCAAGTGACCGGCGGTATCCATGCGGCACCCACCGGTAGCCAACAACAGCCGGTCACAAACAAGTGCTTCACCGTTGGACAGCGCCAGTTCAAATTGACCATCCGCACGTCGTAAAACCTTTCCCACTCCGCATTTCGTCCGCAGCTTAACGCCTGCCGCCGCAGCCGCGCCGACAAGACAATCAATGATCGTCTGCGACGAGTTATTGAGCGGGAACATCCGTCCATCACATTCGGCATTGAGTCTCACACCTCGGCTTTTGAACCATGCGACGGTGTCGTTTGCCCCAAATCGTTTAAACGGTCCGATCAACTCCCGTTCACCTCGCGGGAATCTGGTTGCAAACTCCCTTGGATCGAAGCAGGCATGCGTTACGTTGCAACGGCCGCCGCCGGAAACTTTGACTTTGGCAAGAAACTCCGATCCCCTTTCCAAGATCGTCACGTCAGCGTCAGGCAATGCTTCAGCACACTTGATGGCGGCAAAAAAACCGGCTGCGCCGCCGCCGACCACAATGACTCGTCGTGAACTCATGTGGCTTTCTTTTGTTCCCGGCTGGCGCGCAGCGTGGCTTCGAGTTGCTGCAG
>JBEKLX010000042.1:0-15720 GCA_050008795.1 Verrucomicrobiia bacterium
TGGCGCGTTCGAGAGACCGAGGAATGACGAGTGCGCGATCTGGTCGAGCTGGTCTTTGATCGCCTGTGTAATCTTTGGATGCCCGTGACCATGCAGGTTGGTCCAGATCGACGAGTTGGCGTCGAGATATTCGTTGCCGTTGGTGTCCCGCAAAACCGCGCTCCGCCCCGATTCGATGATGACAGGCTCTTCCGCCACCCAATCCTTCATCTGCGTGAACGGATGCCAGAGAAACCGATGATCTTTGTCAGCGAGAGAGTTCACCGAATTCCTTCAAGAATGTTTGTATGTCTTCCGCGCTGTGCCTCGCCGTCACGGTCACTCGCAATCGCGCTTTGCCTTTCGGCACGGTTGGGAAACGTATCGCGGGCACGAAGATGCCGCGTTTGAAAAGCCGTTGCGACATTTCAACCGCAGCCGTCTCCTTGCCGACGATGATCGGGATAATCGGGCTTTGCGATTCGTTTTGAATGCCCATCTTCGCCAGTCCGTTCTTCAATTCGGAGACGTTGCGCCAGAGCTTGTCGCAGCGCTTGTGTCCGTCATCGCTCGCGACAAAATCCACTGCTGCTGCGGCGGAAGCACAGACTGACGGGGGTAGGGCGGTCGAGTAAATCAGGCTCCGTGCCCGGTTGCGGAGATAATCAATCAGCGTTTGGGAACCGAGGACAAATCCGCCGGCGCAACCGAGCGCTTTGCTGAGCGTGCCCAAGGTGATGTCCACTTGTTTCTCCACCCCAACCGTCTCCGCCAATCCGCGCCGGTATTTGCCGAAGAGTCCCGTGGCGTGCGCTTCGTCAATCATCAGCCACGCGCCGTATTGTTCTTTCAATTCGACAATCTCCGCGAGCGGCGCGAGATCGCCATCCATCGAGAAGACGGTTTCGGTGATGATGAGGATGCGACGAAAATCTTTTGACTGTGTCAGGATGGTTTCCAGCTTCCGCATGTCTTTGTGCGGATAGACGCGGATGGTCGCGCCACTCTGGCGCGCACCGTCGATAATGCTGGCGTGATCGAGCTTGTCTAGAATGACGACGTCCCCTTCCCCGACAAGCGCACAAATCGTCCCCACGTTCGCGGCGTAACCGCTACCAAAAACGATGGCCGCTTCTTTGTCTTTGAGGCGTGCCAGTTTTCGTTCCAGTTTGTCGTATGGCGCGAGGTTTCCGCAGATCAGCCGGGATGCGCCCGCGCCGACTCCGTACTTTTTCAGCGCGGTGACCGCGGCACGTTTCAATACTGGATCGTTGGCGAGACCAAGGTAATCGTTGCTGGAGAAATTGAGGAACTCGCGCCCATCAAGCGTGATGCGCGGTCCCTGTGGGGACTCGATATGGCGGAGCGAACGATATAACCCTGCGGCGCGCGCAAGCTCCAGTTCCGCCGTCAGTTGCTCAGTGAGATTTGACATTCGGCTCGGGTGCGGAGGATCCGGTCGGTGCGGGTTGTGGTGTATCCCTGTAAATGACCACTGCGTACGGATCAACGCGGTAATTCAGTCCTGCCGCGGTCAAGGTGTAACGGAGCGCATCCGACAGCGGTATCTTTTGCAGTTGCAGGCTCACGTGCGGAAGTTTCTCATCAGCGGGAACCAGCCAAACGAAGTTTATGGGGGTCTTATCGGAACTAAGTCGGCCACTTTCGGCCTGAAGAAACTTCACTATATCTCGAACATCGGCATCCCGCACATCGACTTCGGGGATAACAATACCATCCAGCTTATTCTTTAACCTGGGGGTCTGACCTGTAGTTCGTGCTGACGTCGTACGTGCGCGGGCGATTTCATCCGACAACTGTTGCACGTCGCGATTGTCGGGCATCTGGGCGCGAATTTGCCGCACAGCCGCCTCAGCCTCGTCATAACGACCGTACTCATACAAAACGACGGCCTTCACGAACAGTTCATCCAATTGAGCTTGTGTCAATGCCGTCGCGTTCGTCTCAGCACTTTTCAAGGCGGATTTATCCGCCGACGCGCAGAGTCCGCCGCCCAGGATTGCCGATGCAGCGGCAACCAGTAGTGTCGTTTTCCAGATGCTCCGTTTCATGATAGCGCCATCTTTCCGCCGACCATGGAGAAGTTGATCGGCTTGTTTGAAAATACCACGGTTTCGTACGGATCGTCTGCAGCACCGTCCTGTGGCACCGCGATCATATCCGCCCATGCACCAACCGCCAGTCTGCCAAGTTTTTCGCCATGATTCAACGTTTTCGCTGCTGCATACCCTGCGAGCGTCCGCATCTTCTTCTGCTCAACGATCTGCTGAATCCAATCCGTAAAACTGCCATGGCCAGACTGCAGTAATCGTATCGCCCGACACCACAACCGCGCCGTCATCCGGCGGCAGACGATCCATTGGTAAAACGGTGCGCGCACGGAGAATCATCGTGGTGCTGCGTCAGACTTTGTTTACGCCTCGCACGGCAGCCGGACCCGTTCGATGTGCCGCGCCCGCCCCGAACCTTCATCCACCTCGATGATCACGCCGCAAAGCTGTACGTTGCCTGTCGCCACTTCCAGTTTCTGCGGCATCTGCGTCAGGAACCTACGCAGGACCGCCTCCGTATCCCGTCCCAACACCGAGTCATGCGGTCCGCACATTCCGGCATCCGTGATGTACGCCGTGCCATGCGGCAGGATACATTCGTCGGCAGTTGCCACATGAGTGTGTGTGCCGATCACTGCGCTCACCTTGCCGTCGAGGAACCATCCCATCGCAATTTTCTCGCTCGTCGCCTCGGCATGCAGGTCCACGATGATAATGTTCGTCTCGCGCCGCAGCCGCGCCACTTCGGCTTCGGCAGCGCGGAACGGGCAGTCGCAAGGAGGCATGAACACTCGGCCAACGAGGTTGATCACGGCCACTGCGCATTTGCCATCCACGTTCACAATTGTAGAGCCGCATCCCGGTGCCGCCGGTGCGAGGTTCAGTGGCCGCAGCAATCGCGGTTCGCGCTCGATCACCTCATAGATCTCTTTCTGATCCCAGATATGATCGCCCGACGTGATAACGTTCACACCGGCCTCTAGCAACGCGCTCACTGTTGTTGCCGTCATGCCCACGCCGTGCGCGCTGTTCTCGCCGTTGGCGATAACAAAGTCCACGCCGCGTTCCGCCCGCAGACGCGGAACGAGTGCTGCGACCGCGGCGCGCCCCGGCTTGCCGACTATGTCGCCAATGAAGAGAATTCTCATGTTAATGTCCAATGACCAAGTGCCAATGCCCAATCCAGTCTCAATGGGATAATGCTCAAGAATTTTCCTTACCATTCCGATAGATCGCTGCAAAGATCAACTGAAGTTCCTTTGCTTCCTGCCACAGGGGGCGTGCTGCTTCCTTCGTTTGCGGTTCAGCGGTCACAATCATCCGCAGCCAGTGCTTGGTTTCCTTTGCCTCTTTCTTGCAGGTGCTGATCTTCATGAGAAACTCCTTCTTCGTGTGGGCATCATCGGCTTCCACATAGTTTGCCCCAACGCTTGTCGCCGATCGGACGATTTGGCTGATCAACGGCACATTTACCGGGTTCGCCGGTAATTTTCTAGCAAACAACACCACTTGCTCGCCGAACTTCGCGGTGCGTTCTTCCAAGTCGTATTTCTTCGTCGTCTTGCTCTGGTCATTGGTCATTGGGATTTGGACATTGGTCATTCCATAGCATTAGTCATTAGACCTTCGTCATTCGCCCTTCACTTGGCGAACTCCACCGCCCTAGTCTCTCGAACTACGGTAATCTTGATCTGGCCGGGATACTGCAGTTCCTGCTCGATCTTCTTGGTGATATCGCGCGCCAGTTGCGCAGCTGCGTCGTCGCTGATTTTCGACGGCTCAACGATCACGCGGATCTCGCGCCCCGCCTGCAGGGCATAACTCTTCTCAACGCCACTGAAACTGTTGGCAATCGCCTCGAGTTTTTCCAAACGCTGCAGGTAAAACTCCATGCTCTCGCTGCGCGCACCCGGCCTCGATGCGCTGATGGCGTCGGCCGCGCTGACCAGCGCGCCGTATAAGGTTGTAGGCTCGACCTCATGATGATGGCAAGCCACTGCCTGCCAGACTTCCTCCGGCTCGCCCAACTTTTTCAGCAGATCTCCGCCAATGATTGCGTGCGACCCCTCCACCTCGTGATCCATCGCCTTGCCAATATCGTGGAACAAGCCAATCCGCTTGGCCAGTTGCTGGTCCAGCCCCAACTCCGCGGCCATCAAGCCGGCGATTTGGCCCACCTCAATGCAATGATCCAGCACGTTCTGGGCGAAACTGTGCCGGAACTTCAATCGCCCCAGGGCATTGATCAAATCCGGGTGCACCCCGTGCAGGCCGAGCTTGACGACCGCATCTTCTCCTGCCTGACGAATTGTGGCCTGCATTTCTTCCGTGACCTTGACCACCTCTTCCTCGATGCGCGCCGGATTGATACGCCCGTCGGCGATCAGCCGGTCCAGTGTCAGCCGCGCCACTTCCCGACGGACGGGGTCGAAACCACTGAGCACCACCACCTCCGGCGTGTCATCGATCAGCACGTTAATGCCCGTGGCAGTCTCGAGTGCGCGGATATTGCGGCCTTCGCGACCGATGATGCGGCCCTTCATCTCCTCGTTCGGGAGCGCGATCGTGCAAGTGGTTGCCGTCTGTACGTGGTTCGAGGCGCACCGTTCGA
The DNA here is from genome assembly GCA_050008795.1 of Verrucomicrobiia bacterium. Classification (GTDB taxonomy): domain Bacteria; phylum Verrucomicrobiota; class Verrucomicrobiia; order Palsa-1439; family Palsa-1439; genus CAIKBP01. The sequence goes on from JBEKLX010000042.1 coordinate 4,663, forward strand.
TGGCGATGGTGATCGTCCGTTTCGCCTCGCGCTCGGCATTTTGCTTCGCATCCTCCAGAATCCTCCGCGCCATGGCGCTGCCCTCATCGCGCACTTCTTCCTCCATGCGCGCGAGCAGCATCTTCTTCGCTTCCTCCGCGCTCACGCTGGAAATCCGTTGCAGTTCCTGCAGCGTCAGTCGCTCCAGTTCGTTCATCTTTGTCTGCATGTTTTGCAGTTCTTTTTCGCGCTGCGCCACCTGCGTTTCCTTGCGTGCCAACTCCTCGGCCTTGCGGTCCGATAACTCAATTTTTCGTTCCAATGTTGTTTCGCGCGGCAGTATGCGCTGCTCCAGTTCCGTCAATTCCTGTCGGCGCCCTTTCGTCTCTTTTTCAAATGCCTCGCGCATCTTGAACAGTTCGTCCTGTGCTGCCATGCGCGCTTCACGCAAGACTGTCTCGGCCTCGCGCCTCGCAGCGTCGATCCAATCGCCCGCGCGATTCTGCCCGCCGCGCCCTGTCACGCGGTTGAAAGCCCAAAGAATCGCCACCAACATCAGGGCGATTCCTGCGATTAGCACCAACATGGGAACAGCCTTATTGAGCATTTCCATCGCGTTTATCACATATACGTTCATTATTTTTATGTCCTTTTCACGTTCACGACCCTGGTTTCCGTAACAATAAAGTCCATCCGCACGTCGTGTTTCTCGGTGGGGACTTCCCTCACCAACTGGAAATCGTAGGCCAAGGCGAGTTTTGCGCCCCTCGTTTCCTGCAGGATGCGGTCGAAGAACCCCCGTCCGCGGCCCAACCGATTTCCCATCTCATCAAACGCTAGCCCCGGCACCAGCAGCGCGTCGAGCTTTTCCGGTTGCACGCGCCGGATGACTTCCGGGTCCGGCTCCAAAATCCCGAACTTCCCCTTCCTCAATTCCTTGTCGAAATCGCGCAACTCCGATGCGACGTACTGCTGCGTCGGTTCATCGAACTTCGGCACACACACGTGTTTGCCCATTGTCAACAACCGCTTGATCATCCCGCGCGTCGCAACCTCATGGCCGAGCGAGATGTACGCAAACACCCAGTCCGACGCCACGAAATCCGGCAGCAGGAAACACTGTTCCTCAATCTCCGCGCTCTTTACGCGCACGTCCGCTGGCGAGAGTGCCGCAAGCCGCGCCCGCATTTCCTTGCGAAGCTCTATTTTCGTTTGAGCAATTGTTTCCATTTTTCCATCCGCTCGCGGACCTTCAGTTCGAAACCTTGATCGCCTGGTTTGTAGTATTTTCGTTGCTCGGGCAGGTATTCCTGCTCGACGACGTGGCCCTCGAAATCGTGCGCGTATTTGTAGTCTTTGCCGTGGCCGAGTCGCTCCGAACCTTTGTAGTGCGTGTCTTTGAGATGCTCAGGCACTTCCAGTGTGCGACCCGATTCCACGTCGGCCTTCGCGCTCCAAATTCCTTTGGCGCTGGCATTCGATTTTGGCGCGGTCGCGCAATATACCGTCGCCTCCGCCAGCGGCAATTCGCCTTCTGGCCACCCGATGAATTCCACGGCGTGATGCGCCGCTACTGCCAACACGAGCGCCTGTGGATCCGCCAGCCCAATGTCTTCCGCGGCCAGAATCGTAATTCGCCGCGCGATGAACCGCGGATCTTCGCCTGCAACGATCATCTTCGCCAGCCAGTACAGTGCCGCATCAGGATCGCTCCCGCGCATGGATTTGATGAACGCCGAAATCGTATCATAATGCCCATCTTCATCCGCGTCGTACACAACGGCCTTCTTCTGGATGGATTCCTCAGCGACCGAGCGTGTGACGTGAACCGCGCCGTTCTTTTCCGTCGGCGTGGTGAGTGCCGCAATTTCCAGCGAATTCAACCCCTTTCGCGCATCGCCGTCGCACCCGACCGACAGGAAATCGAGTGCATCCTTGTCGACTTTCAGTTTCATTGTGCCGAGGCCATGCTCCTTGTCGATGAGTGCGCGTTGGAGCAGCGTCTTGATGTCGACAGGCGTGAGCGGCTTCAACTCGAAAATCTGTGACCGGGATACCAGCGGTGCGTTGACGTAGAAGAATGGGTTGTGAGTTGTTGCGCCGATCAGTTGCACCGTGCCGTTCTCCACGTCGGGGAGCAGCACGTCCTGCTGGGCCTTGTTGAACCGGTGAATCTCATCGATAAACAGGATCGTCTTCTGGCCGGTGTTGGCGAGACGGTTCGCTGCGTTGCCAGTCACGCGCCTGATGTCGGCGACGTTGGACTCGACGCCGCCGAGACGCTCGAATTTGCTTTTCGTGGCGTTGGCGATGACTTGAGCAAGCGATGTCTTGCCCGTGCCCGGCGGACCGTAAAGAATGATCGAGCTAATGCGATCGGCCTTGATCGCGCGCCAAAGGAGTTTCCCTTCGGCCAGAATGTGCCGCTGTCCGACAATCTCTTCGAGCGTAGCCGGGCGCATTCGCGTGGCCAATGGCGCAGGCGACGGTAGTGCCGCATCCGTCCCGACAGCTCTCTGTCCCTGCGATTGTCGCTCTGTAAACAGGTTCTCGGTCATGCCCATTCTCGTTTGGCGATATCGTCGGGCGAAGCCTTATAGTTGATCGTGGGGGAAAGAAATACCCCGCCGTAATGCCGTTGAAACGATATCTTTGAACCCCTCAATAATAGGGGTGCTCTGCCAGTTGGTTCCTACTACCTCGAAAGGCGTGTATTTCCCAACCGGACTCCGAGCCCCGTCGATAGACGGTGTTGGCTCAAAGATTCGTCGTTCATCACGTACATGGCAGGGTATTTCACAATCGTACGCTGTCCAAAGAACTCGCGCGGGCGCTGCCGCACGCGCCACCGCTCATACATGCCACACTCACCAACGATTTCAAGCACTTTCCATTTACAATCTTGATTGCGAACTCAACAACCCTGCTCATCTCAATCAACCTTCACGGATCTCGCACGACAACACCCGCTCCAACTGTCGTTTCAACTGATCGAGCGCATCATTGACCTCGGTATCGGTCAACGTCCGTTCGGGCGCCCGATAAGTCAGCGAGTACGCCATGGACTTCCTTCCCGTAGGTATTATACCACCATGGAAGATATCAAACAAATCGACCCGCTCCAAGTTCTTATTCCCGTTCTTCTTGATCGCCGCGAGAACATCGCCGTGCGTCGTGCTCTCGGCGACCACCAATGCCACGTCACGCACCACTGCCGGAAACTTCGGCAACTCGCTGAATTGTTTTTCCACGCGTGACGCCGTGAGCAACGGCTCAAGCTCCATCTCGACCACAAACACCGCATCCCGCAAATCCAGCTTCTTCGCCGCCGCTGGCGAGATCTGTTTGACCTCCGCACTCACGAAACCATTTGCGCCAAACTTCTCCGCCATCTCCTCAATCGCACCCTTCACATCGAAATAGTCCAGCTTCGCCTCGCGCGCGCCTGTTTCCCACGAGTGCGGATTGCGCCGGCCCGTGACTGTCAACGCCAGATGCAACGACTCTTTCCCGTCCGCCGCAAACACGCGCCCGATCTCGAATAGCCGCGCATCGCCCTGGTGGCGCGAGACGTTGGTGCGGAGATTGACCAGCAACCCGGGCACAAGCGCCGACCGCAACGCACTTTGCTCGACACTCAACGGATTTTGGAGTTTCAACGCGCTCTCCTGTACCAGCGTCTGGTTCATCGCCTCATAGAACCCGAGCGCCGTCAAAATCTGACGCACCCGCGCCACCGCATCCCACTTCGCATCGAACTCCGACACCGTGGCCGTTGCGGGCTGCATTTTTGCCGGTATCTTTTCCACGCCGTAAATGCGGCATACTTCCTCGATCAAATCCGCCTCGCGCTCCAAATCCACGCGAAACGTCGGCACCTCAACCTCGCAAGCTTGTTTGTCCGATGAAACTATTGAGAGCGACAAGCCAGTGAAAATCTTCTTCACCGTCTCTGATAGCACTTCGATCCCCAGCAGCCGGTTCACCTGCGCAAAGCGGCATTTCACGCGCTGTTTCTGGATCGGCTTCGCCAGCGCATCCGCCATACCGCGCGCGATTTGACCGCCAGCCAGTTGCTGAATCAATGCCGCCGCGCGGTTGCTCGCCCAGACCAAACCTTCGACATCCGTGCCGCGCTCGAACCGGTAGCTCGATTCGCTCGACAACCCGAGTTGTCGCGATGTCTTCCGGATGTTCGACGGCAGGAAGTACGCGCCCTCCAATAATACATCGGTAGTCTTGTCGTTGATCTCGCTGTCTTTGCCGCCCATGATGCCTGCCAACGCCACCGCCCGCTTCGCATCGGCAATCACAAGCATGTCGGCGGACAGGTCGTGCTTCGTACCGTCAATCACCGTCAGTTGCTCGCCCTTCTTCGCGCGCCGCACCACGATGCTATGCTCCTTCAATAAATTGTAATCGAACGCGTGCAACGGATGACCGCACTCCATCAATACGTAGTTCGTCACGTCCACCACGTTGTTGATTGAGCGCATCCCGACCTTTTCCAGCGTCTGCTTCAACCATGCGGGACTCGTGCCGACCTTTACACCGCGAATCACACGCGCCGTGTACCGCGGACAAAGATCCTTTGCCTCGATACTAATCGAGGTAAACCTCTCCACTTGTTCTGCGTCCTCTCGGAGAGAAATCTTCGGAAGTTTCAGCGGATTCCCCGTCAGCGCCGATACCTCTCGCGCGATGCCAATGATACTCAGCCAATCGGGCCGATTCGGCGTCACCTCGATATCGAACACCGTGTCGGCGCCGCCAAGCGCATCGCTGAGTTTTATTCCGACCTGTGTTTCTGGAGGAAGAATCAGCAGGCCGTCCTCGCCCTTTGGCAATTTAAGTTCCTCGGCCGAACACATCATGCCCTGCGACTCGATGCCGCGCAGCTTAGCTTCCTTGATCGTCAACCCATTCGGCAACGTCACACCGGGCAACGCCAGCGGCACTTTATCGCCAACCTTGTAATTCTTCGCGCCGCAGACGATCTGGCGTTCAGCCTTTCCATCGGTCACGCGACAAACGGTAAGCTTGTCAGCATTCGGATGTTTCTCGCTGGACAGAATCTGGCAGACAACGACTTGTTTAAACGCACCGCCGCCGAAACTTACGACATCTTCGACTTCGATCCCCGCAAACGTCAGCTTCTCCGCCAACTCCTGCGGAGACCAGTCAAACTCCACGTACTGCTTTAGCCAGTTATAGGTGAATTTCATCAGAACTGTTCCAAGAACCTCACATCATTTTCGGTGAAGAGGCGGATGTCGTTGATGGACCACATGACCATGGCAATGCGTTCGATGCCGAAGCCGAATGCCCAGCCGGTGTATTCGTCATCGGGATAACCGACCGACTTGAAAACGTTCGGGTCGACCATGCCGCAGCCGGCAATCTCGATCCATTCCTTGCCGCGCGCCCGGAAATGCGGCGTGCTCAGATCAATCTCAAAGCTTGGTTCGGTGTACGGGAAGAAATGCGGACGGAATCGGACCTGAGTATCGGACGACAGAAGTTGTTTGAAGAAGAATTCGACGGTGCCTTTGAGGTCGGCAACGGTGACGTTCTTGTCCACGTACAATCCTTCGACCTGATGGAACGTCGGACTGTGCGTGGCGTCGGGATTGTCGCGCCGGAATACGCGACCCGGTGCGACGATGCGGATCGGCGGTTTCTGCTTGAGCATCGTGCGGATTTGCACGGGCGACGTGTGCGTGCGCATGACGTATCGCCCGTACTTATCGTGCGGCGGTAAATCGACGTACAGCGTGTCCTGAATATCGCGTGCGGGATGATCGGCCGGCGTGTTCAACGCGTCGAAACAATGCCATTCGTCTTCGATTTCCGGTCCGTCCTCGACGGCGAACCCCATTCGACGGAAAACGTCCACCGTCCGCTCGAAGATTTGCGTGAGCGGATGCAGATGACCGATGTTGTGGCGTCGACCGGGCAACGTCAGGTCTAGCGCAGGGCCGGTACTGGTCGTTTTTGTCTCCAACTCATCCTGTTTGGCGGCGAACGCGGCGGTGAGCGCGTTCTTCACTTCATTGGCGAGTTTGCCGATGCGCGGCTTGTCTTCTTTCGGCAATTTGCCGAGTTTATCGAGCACAGCGGTCACTGCGCCCTGACGTCCGATGTATTTTGCTTTGAGCTGGGTTAATGCCTGAAGGTCGGTGCAGGCCGACAATGCGGCTTCCGCTTCTGCGCGGAGGCTTTGAAGTTGTTGTTCGAGTTCGGTCATCTGGACGGCAGACACGGTAGCGAAACCGCAGACGACAAGCAAGCCGAACATCGGCAGGGAGAACTCACCACGAAGCTCACGAAGAGCACGAATAAGAACCGCGCTGAAGCTTCGTGACCTTCGTGCTCTTCGTGGTTAGAGAAAAGCCTTCACTGCCGCTAACACTTGCTCGACGGTGACCAATGTCATGCATTCCATGCGGGGCGTGTGGGTGCAGTGGTCTTTCATGCAGGGCGAACACGGTATGCCAGCGCGCAGGACAACGTGTTGTTTGCCGTACGGGCCGGTGAGCGCCGGATCGGTCGGGCCGAAAATGGCGACAACGGGCGTGCCGACGGCGGCGGCAATGTGCATCGGTCCGCTGTCGTTGGTGATCACTACAGCGCAACGCGCGTACAACTCGGCCAACTCGAACAAGTCCGTCTGACCCGCGAGATTGCGACAACCCTGTGCGATCTTCTCAACTTGTTCGCGCTCCGTTGCGGAGCCGGTCAAGACCACGCGTTCACGCGGCAGATGGCGCACAAGCTCGGCGAATTTGTCGTCACCCCAAAGCTTTGTCTTCCAACGTGCTGACGGGTTGACCGCAATGAGTCCTTCGCGCTGCGGCGATGCGATGCCGAGCGGGAATTCGATGGGGCCATCGCCACAACCGAGATGACGCGCGGCGCATAGATATCGTTCTACAGCGTGGGCGCGAGGGACTTTGACCACTTCGTTGTAGAACCATCGGGCGCCTTCCCGCGCATCGGAAAGGCCGATGCGTCGCGAAGCCCGAGTGGTCCATGTCATCAACCCACTGCGAAGCAGTCCTTGCAGGTCAACGACGAGATCGAAGCGGCCTTGTCGAAGTTGTCGCGCAAGCCGGGGCAATTTTGCCCAGTCATGTCGGGGAAACGCGATGGTCTGATTGATGATTGGACAGTTCTTGAGGAGCGATACGAGAGAATCATTGATCAGCCAGGAGATGTGCGCGTCGGGAAATCGGCGGCGAATCAGGCTGACTGCGGGCAGGGCGTGCACCACGTCGCCAAGCGAACTGGGTTTGATGACTAGGATGCGCATGTGGACGATTTACCGGTTTTAACAGTTTTGACCCGCTCTCACCTCCTTACCGCCCATACATGAGGCGATCAGCGAGGGATTCGGGCAGTTTGGCCGCGCGAATCTTTGCCTGGACGGCAGGGATATCGTAGTCCACGCGCCGCAATTCGATCATGTTGTGGCTTAGATCGAAAGTCATATAAGCGGCCTTCGGGTTACGGTCACGTGGCTGACCGATTGAGCCGGCGTTGATAAAGTATTTGCGGCCAAACTCGACCTTGATCTTGCTGTACATGCCGCCCTGGATGCCTTTATCGCTGCGGACGAAGGCGATTGGCAGGTGAGTGTGCCCGTAGAAACAGAGCGTAGTGCGCTGGTAGGTAATGCTGGCTGCAGCCGAGAGTTTATCGAACACATAGGCCCATTTCTCCGGCAGATCGAGGGTGGCGTGGACGAGGGTGAACGGTTCAATCATCCGCGTGTACTTCAAGTTGCGAAGCCAGTCGAGTTGGTCTTCCGACAATTGTTGTCGGGTCCATTTGATCGCTTCGGAAGCCATTGGGTTGAAGCCGATAAGTTCGGAGGAGTTGGTGGAGTATTCATCGTGATTGCCCATCACGACGGGACAATTCAGTTTGCGGATGATCTCCAGGCATTCGCACGGATTAGGTCCATAGCCGACGACGTCACCGAGGCAGGCAAAGTGCGTGCATTTCTCCTCCTCTGCATCAGCCAACACGGCCTGCAGGGCTTCGAGATTCGCGTGAATGTCGCCCAGAATTGCGTATTTCATGGTGGAACTCGCAGAGAACCGTCGCGATTGCGGGGGAGACGTTCAGCTTTGGGAATCGCCAGTTTAACTTCCAACCTTTTGATCTCACGCTCGATCATGCTCGGAATTTGCTGCTTTGTCTTGAAAGCCTTTGGCCAGAGTGTTTTCCAATACTCGTACGCTTCCCGGACTTGGCCACAACTCTCCATCGCCCTCGCACACTCGCGACCAACCCAGGGTGGCGCATCGGAAAACTCCGCAGCTCGACGAAAGTACTCTGCCGCCTTGCAGTGCGCGGCACGCTGGCACTCGGCGTCACCGGCGCAGTCAGAGGCGAGCTTATGATCATACAACCATGCCATGCAGAAATATAAATCCCAGTCGTTCGGAATATTCTGGATGCCCCGCAGCAAGAAGTCGCGCGCCTTTTGGTGCCATTCGCGTTCCCGTCGGATACCCTGGGCTTCGTTTGCGTTTTTTGGGTCTTTGCGCGCCGAGTAGGCGATATTCCATCCAATGTGCCACGCCCCCTGGTCCCAGAACGGCGTTGACAGCGGTTGCAGCGTGGTCACCATTTCAAGGTTCAAATACATCGGCACCCATTCTTCTCTTTCGAAGTAAAACTGGTTCCGGATCCAAAGAAAATCCGCAGTCACGCCGCGGAAACCCGCGAGAAGTGCCACTGCCGTTCCTTGTCCCAGCTTCTCGCGCAACGGCAGAGTGACATGTGCACCGCCGTATTTCAACCGCTCCCGCTCCATGCGGATGCGATTCTCCAGCGGACTGAACGCCACCGCCGCCAGAACCAGCACGAGGATTGCTAGAAACTTGTGGCCCATGTCTCGGTCAAATCTCCCGCTTCGCAAAAATCAGATGCGTGGCGATGAGAATGACCACGATCCGTCCCAATCCGTCCACGGTCACCTGCCCCACATGTTGCCATGGGATCATGTTGCCGAGATTGATGTCGTCGGCCACATTGAACGCGCCCAGATCAGGAATGATGGCCAGCAACGCCAGCCAAATCTTGTGCTGCGCCCACGCCTCCGCCGCCGTTGACCGCATATGGCCGGCAAAAAACACCATGAACGCAATTGCCACGTTAAAGACCATCGAGGTGGAAAACGTCGAGATCAGCAAGGTTATCGCTGCCAGAAGGCTCAACTTCACAAAGATCAGTATGACCGCCTTGACCATGTCCATATCCCTGGTCTCGGTGCGAATTTGCGCCAGATCCTCCTCGGTCAGTGAGCGCTCCTCCGGAGAAACTGACTGCTGAACAACCTGCTGTGCGTCCGCAATCATCCGTACTTCCTTGAACTTTAATACGATCCCCGTCATCACCGACATCATCAGCACGGTCAGAAACAGCAGCAGCGCCGCACCGGTGTATTTACCAAGAATAAACTCCAGGCGCCGCACCGGTTTGGCGAGAATGGTGTAGATCGTGCGATTCTCCAGCTCATTGGGCAACAGTTGCGCCGTACCGACGATGGCGATCAGCGTGCCGAACACCGACATCGCGCCCAGGCAGAAGTCCTTTATAAACTTCAACTGCACGTTAAAGGTGAATTGCGTGAAAAAACTCGCGGAGCCGATTGCTACCAACGCAAAGACCAATAGGATGTTGAACACCTTTTGCCTCATGGACTCGGTGAATGTGTTCAGGCCGATGATCCACACGCGCCGCAACGAAAAACCGACGCGCTCAGGTTTTGCTACGGCCGCGATCGAGTTAGCTTGTGATTCAATCATGATGTCCCATCCCCCGTTCGTCCTTCTTCAACGCATCGAGGAACAACGATTCCAGCGTCGTCTGCGGATGCGCGACGGACAACAACTGCCCGCCCGCGCTGCGGATCGCGGCCTCTACTTGTGGCCGCGCCGTGTCGGGCAAATTCTGCACCGTGAAACTCAGTCGCTGCTGGTCACGGATCAGGGTCTCCACGTTGCCTTCGAGGATCTTCTTGCCGAGGTTCAACACGCCGATGCGGTCACACACCTCCTGCACCTGTTCCAACAGGTGCGAGCACAACAAGACGGTCTTGCCCATGCGTTTCAGACGCAAAATCATGTCGCGGATATCGCGACTGCCAATCGGATCCACACCGGCAGTCGGCTCGTCCAGCAAAAGCAGCTTCGGATCGTGAATCATCGCCTGCGCCAGACCAATCCGCTGTAACATGCCTTTCGAGTACCCAGCCAATCGCCGGCCGCGCGCCCGCGTCAGCCCGACAAGCTCAAGCAACTCGTCAATCCGTTTCCGCAGTGGAGCGCCGCGCATGCCGCATAGTTTGCCGTAGAATTCCAGCGTCTCGGCCCCAGTCAAATACCTGTAGAAATACGGATTCTCCGGCAGGAACCCGACATGCAACCGCGACTGCACCTTGTCGCACGGCACGCCAAAAACCGATACCTCGCCCGTCGTCCGCGAAATCAGCCCGAGGATGAGCTTCAACGTCGTGCTCTTGCCGGAGCCGTTCGGTCCGATCAACCCGTATACCTCGCCCTCGTGCACTTGCAGGTTCAGTCCATCCAGCGCCAGTAACCGGCCCTGCCGCCAGCCCAATGCATATTTCTTTGTCAGATTCTCTGTCCGAATCGCATCCATCGTATTCAACTCCTCAAAATCGTATTTCAAACTGCTTCTCTTCGTTGCACGGCTCAAGCCACGTGACATCCGCCTGCCTGATGTGACTGCCCAACTGGCTCACCTTAATCGCGTCCAGGAACGCCACCACTTCTTCCTGCTCGCCCTCCGCGGCCATCTCCACGCGGCCATCAGACAAGTTCTGCACGAACCCTGTCACTTCGTAACCGCACGCCACCTCGCGGGCCGTATAGCGGAACCCGATCCCCTGCACTCGACCTGAGTAGTAAACGCGCGCTCGTTTCCGCATGATGTCACGCTGTGCAGACTACCGAGAAATCCCGTCTAGGTCAAGCAGACGACACCATTCAGCTTCCGCTCGCGTCCGCGTTAACATCTTGAAAAAATTCTTGCCACATGTCGCGG
>JBEKLX010000043.1:0-15610 GCA_050008795.1 Verrucomicrobiia bacterium
CATTGGTGCTGAAATATCGCCTGGGCACGGACGGCTATCGGCATCCGAGCATGTTGGAGGATGCGATGCGAGGGGTGCGGCTGACTCGTGCAAAAGCTGCAGAATGGGGAATCGACCCGAAGCGGGTCGGCATTATTGGATCATCAGCGGGCGGACATCTGGCGGCAACGTTGCTAACGCATTTCGACACGGGCAAACCGGATGCGACCGACCCGATCGAACGGCAGAGTTGTCGTCCTGATTTGGGCGTGCTGTGTTATCCGGTGATCTCGATGGGTGAATACGCACACACCGGCTCGAAACGCAACCTGCTCGGCGATAGTCCGTCACCGGAATTGGTCAAGCTGTTGTCCAACGAATTGCAGGTCACCGCGCAGACGCCGCCATGTTTCATCTGGCACACGTATGAGGACAAGACGGTACCGGTCGAGAACAGCCTGATGTTTGCAGACGCTCTGCGTAAGGCTGGCGTGCCGTTCGACATGCATATTTATCAGCATGGCAAACATGGGCTGGCGCTGGCCGGTGGCGATCATCCGTGGCTACATGACCTTCTCTTCTGGCTGAAGTCGTACGGATTCGTAAAGTAACGGTGGAGCCGCGCTCGCTCTCCTGCTCTACTCAATTGCCATAGGACGGGGCCGGCCACGCACAGACAGGAAAAATCATTGGCAGAAACTCTGACAGCAGATAGCATGCGACCATGAAATTACCAGACACGGTTCGAATCGAGGCGGGACAAGGCGGGCTGCGGCGCGTGGTGGTAGGAGGAAAACTGGCGGAAGCGAAGATTTACATGCTCGGCGCGCACGTAACTCACTTTCAACCGCACGGGCAGAAGCCGTTGCTGTTTATGAGCGGGAAAAGCTTGTTCGAGCCGGGGAAAGCAATTCGTGGCGGCGTGCCGATTTGTTTTCCGTGGTTCGGCGCAAGACAGGATGGCCAGCCCGGCCCGATTCACGGATTTGCACGGGTGCAGGAGTGGGAACTCACAGGAGCCGAGACAGCAAGCGACGGGACGGTCGGACTCGGATTCCGTCTGGTGTCCAACGAGGCGACGCGCAAGGAGTGGGACGGAGATTTCGAAATGAATTACCGGGTCAAAATCGGCACGGCGCTCGGCATGGAGTTACAGGTGCGGAACACATCCAGTAAACCGATTCGCATCGAAGAGGCGTTGCACACGTATCTGGCGGTCAGCGATGTGCGACAGATTAGCATTGAAGGACTGGCAGGCACGACCTACTCGGACCGCGTCGGGCCTTCGCCTCGCCAGAGTGGCTCCGTCCACGCAGGCGGGACGCCGCACACGGAAACCGAAGGCGCTGCTCCCATTCGGATCACGGCTGAGACAGATCGGATTTACATGAACACGCGTTCTACGTGTGTTGTTCACGATCCTGGCTGGAAGCGACGATTGGTAGTCGAGAAAACTGGTTCGGACGCGACCGTGGTGTGGAACCCGTGGATCGCCAAGGCGAAAGCGATGCCCGATTTCGGCGACGATGAATGGCCGGCCATGCTGTGTATCGAGACCTGCAACGCCCGCGACAATGCCGTCACCATCGCCCCCGGCCAGTCGCACACTATGGGCGCAGTCATTCGCGCTGAGTAAAAGCCCTCATCAACGCTTGGCCGAGAGTGTGATCAGCGTAATCTCGGGTCGGGCAGCCACGCGCATTGGCGGACCCCAGGTGCCAGTCCCGCGATTGACGTAAATAGTGGTGTCTCCGGACGTGAATCGGCCATATGGCATCTTGTAGATCAGTTTGACGATATAGTTAAATGGCCAGAGTTGGCCTTTGTGTGTGTGACCACTCAGTTGCAGTTGGATACCCCGGGCCTGAAGTTCCTCAAACGTCGTCACTGGAGTGTGATAAAGCAGTATGGTCGGCTTCGAGCGGTCTGTCCCGCGCATGATTTCTTCCAACGACGGTATCTTTTCGCCAGTGACGCGGGCGCCAACTGGATCGTCACGTCCCACGAGTTGCAGTTCGCCGGCAATGGTCACCCAACGGTTGCGCAACAGGGTCACCCCAGCCTGTTCGATGAACGCTTGGGACCGATCGATCCCCGCAAAGTATTCGTGGTTGCCGGAGACTGCAAAGACCCCGTACTTGCTGTTCAAACGGCGAAGCGGGTGGATCATGTCTTCCATGTGCAACGCCTCGGCGTCAACGAGATCGCCGGTTATGACTATGAGGTCCGGATGCAGGTCGTTGACCATGGTGACAATTCGTTCAAGCCGTGGACCACGGACGATCCGTCCCATGTGGACATCAGAAATCTGGGCGATACGCAGGCCTTCCAGTTGACTGGGCAGATTCGGCATCCGGACCTGAATACGGGTGACGCCTATCGAGCGGGCCTCGATCAAGCCATAAACCGTGATTGCCACCACGATGGTTGTGACGACGGCCGACACGGCGCGGCCATCGAAGACCCCACGGAAGATGATGAGCCGGAGAAGATCGCTCGCCAGTATGACCAGGACGAAATAAACAACCATGCCTATCCAGACGGAACTCACCATATTTGCGGCGCTGATCAGGAAGCCATTCTGTTGTCGGAAGGCAAGATGGATCAGCGGAAATGACAGAAACAGGAGAACGAATAACACCTGAAGAAGCCGGAGTGACACGCCGGTGATTTCCAGAGGATGCACAAGGCGCAACCAGATGTACATGTGCGCGCCGCTATAGATCAGCAAGAAGATGGTGAAAAACATTATAAATACCCTGGCGGATCCTTTCATCAATTGCCTCGGACAACGATATTATTCGCCCTTCGCACCCTGGAAAGCAAATGTTCTCACTCGCGTTGGGCATATGCATCGGACTTGATGGAGGTTCGGCTCTGTGGTAGCGTTTGCCCTACGTCATGATGAAGAAAAAGCATACTCCCAGCGAGGTCAGCACAGAAACCGGACAGGCTGGCCCGGGTTTCGAGGAAGCCATCCAGCGGCTCGAGCAAGTCGTAGCCGATATGGAGCGGGCCGAATTGCCGTTGGAAGACGTGTTGAAGAAATACGAGGAAGGCACGCGGCTGGTACGGTTTTGCAGCCAGAAACTCGAGGAAGCCGAGAAGAAAATCGAGTTGCTGACGAAGAAGGCCGATGGTTCAGCGGTCTTGAAGCCGTTCAAAGGCGAGGAAGAGACGGGGGAAACAGAGAATAACCGCAGACGGGACGCGCGCGCCACCAAAGGCGAAAACGAGGCTAACCTGCTGTAACTGTCGTATCGGTTCTACCGATTTCCAACCAGGAAACTGAAATGGGTCGCTTTTTGGACACGATCAATTCGCCAGCGGACTTGAAACTGCTGACGCTCGATCAATTGCAGACGCTCGCGCAGGAAATCCGCGACGAGATCATCACTGTACTTAGCAAGAACGGCGGGCACGTCGGCCCGAACCTTGGTGTGGTGGAGTTGACCATCGCGTTGCACCGCGTGTTTGATTGCCCGAAAGACAAGTTCGTTTGGGACGTCAGCCATCAAATCTACGTCCACAAACTGCTCACGGGCCGGCGCGAAGGGTTTAAGAAGGTGCGCCAAACTGGCGGCCTGCTGGGATTCGCCTCTCGCGCGGAAAGTCCCTGCGATGCGTTCGGCGCGGGGCATGCGGGTACAGCGTTGTCCGCGGCGTTGGGCATAGCGACCGGGCGCGACAAGGCGGGCACGGACGAGCACGTCGTGGCCATTGTCGGTGATGCGGCATTGACTAACGGCATCACATACGAAGCTCTTAACAACATCGCACACACCACGAAGCGGCTAATCGTTGTGCTCAACGACAACGAGTGGGGCATCGCCAAGAACGTCGGGGCGATCGCAGGTTACCTGAATCGCGTCGTCACCCATCCGCGCTATCAGGCTGTACACAAGAAGCTTGCCAACGTGCTGCAACGGCTCGGCCCCGACATCGCTGAGATCGAGCACAAAGTCGAGGAAGCAGTCAAAAGTATTCTCGTGCCGAGCGTGATGTTCGAGGAATTCGGCCTGCGTTATCTCGGACCGATTGACGGGCATAACACTAAACTCCTCATCGACACACTGGAGTTCTGCAAAAAGCAAACTCAGCCCGTACTCCTCCATGTTCTCACCAAGAAGGGCAGAGGCTACGACGTGGCGCTTCAGCATCCTGAGAAATTTCACGGTTGCGGGCCATTCGACATCGCCACGGGCGATTCGCCGAAGGTGCCCGGCGCCCCGCCGAACTATCAGGACGTGTTCGGGGACGCAATGCTGCGGTTCAGTGAACTGAACAGCAAACTGGTCGGCATCACCGCCGCGATGCCCAGCGGCACCAGCCTCGGCAAGCTCCACAAGGCCAAGCCCGACCGTTTCTTCGACGTTGGGATCGCCGAAGAACATGCAGTCGTCTTTGCGGCCGGCATGGCGACAATGGGGTATCATCCAGTCTGCGCCATATACTCGACATTCCTGCAGCGGGCCTACGACTGCATCATCCACGACGTGGCGCTGCAAAACCTCGACGTGATTTTCTGCATGGATCGCGCGGGGTTGTCGGTCAACGACGGCGCGACGCACCACGGACTGTTCGACATCGCTTACGGCCGCAGCATTCCGAACGTCACGCTGATGGCGCCGAAAGACGAGGACGAACTGGTGGACATGCTCTGGACGGCGCTACAGCATCACGGCCCCATCCTGATCCGTTATCCGCGCGGCGCCGGTGAAGGCGTACCGATCAAACGGCACCCTGTGAACCTGCCAATTGGCCAGGCGGAAGTGCTCCAGCACGGCACCGACGTGGTCGTGATCTTCTATGGCGCAGTGGGCAATATCGCCCGCGAAACAGCCGCCGCGCTCAAAGCCCAAGGACTTTCGGTGGCGCTGATCAACGCCCGATTCTGCAAGCCGCTCGACAATGCCATGTTGGAGAAGTACGGGCGCATTGCCAGGGTGATTTGCACCATTGAGAACCACACCTTGCCGGGCGGCTTCGGCAGCGCGGTGATGGAAGCGCTGGGCGATCTGCGGATTGAGACACCGGTGGCCCGTATCGGCTGGCCTGACCAGTTCATTGAACACGCCACAACAAACAAGGAACTGCAGGACAAGTACGGTCTGAACGCCACGACCGCAGTCGCGAAGATCAACGACCTGTTGGCCGAAGTGAAAGGCAAGACCGCTGCTTCCAGCAAGAAATCCCGGGCGCACGGAGCCGTGGATGCGCGTTCGTCTTGACACGCAACTCGTTGCGGGCGGGCTTGTTTCCAGCCGCGAGAAGGCCAAACGACTGATCCTGGCTGGTGCGATCCGAGTAAATGGCCAGGTGGCGGCGAAACCAAGCGATCTCGTTCAGGAAACCGCGCGATTGGAGGTTGCAGCGGCGGAAAAATACGTCAGCCGGGGCGGGCACAAGCTTGAAGCCGCTCTGGATTCTTTCGGGGTTTTCTGCCAGAATACTGTGTGTATAGACATCGGCGCCTCCACAGGCGGGTTTACAGATTGTTTACTGCAACGTGGAGCGCGACGGGTCCACGCGGTGGACGTCGGCAAAGGCCAGTTGGACTGGCGGTTACGGCAGGACGCGCGCGTGACGGTGCATGATAAGCTGAATGCGCGCAACCTGATGCTGGCGGATATCGGTGAGATGGCGGATATTGTGACGATTGACGTGTCGTTCATTTCGCTGACGAAAATGCTGGCTGCGGCGGCAGGTCTGCTGAAATCGGGCGGCACACTGATTGCCCTGATCAAGCCGCAGTTTGAGGCGGGGCGTGAATTTGTGAAGAAAGGTGGAGTGGTGCGGGATACCGCCGTGCGTGAACAGGTGAAAACGAAGGTGACAACGTTCGCGACAACCAAACTCGGGCTTCAACTGCTCGGCGTGGTGGACTCTCCACTGCTCGGCCCCGCGGGCAATAAGGAATTCCTCATTGGTCTGGTGAAGCCATGAAAGCGCGCACACCCAAAATCGTTGGCATCGCCGCGAACCCCGACAAACCCCAGGCCCGCGCCTGCCTCGCGCGCTTGCTGCAGCTGCTTCGGGACAGAAAAGTCGCCGCGCTCCTCGATCATCGGGCTGCCGCGATCACTCATCACCCAAACGCGGGCTGCGCCATACGCAAGATCGGGCGCGAGGCCGACCTGCTCATTGTCCTGGGCGGGGACGGCACGATGCTGCGGGTAGCGCGTGAACTTTGCGGCGCCACCACGCCCGTTTTCGGAATCAATCTCGGTCGTCTAGGTTTCCTTACCAGCGTCCGCAGTAACGCATTGGTCGAAGCGGTTGGCGCGGTGCTGCGCGGCGAGTATGACCTGACCGAATGCCAGGAGTTGCGCACCACGTTGCTGCGTGACGGCAAGCGTTTGGAGACCAGCGATGCGCTCAACGACGTGGTGGTGTCGCGGAGCGCGTTCTCGCGGATCGTGCGGCTGCGGCTCGCCATTGATGGCGAGTTGCTGACAGAATACATGTGCGACGGAATGATCTTCGCCACGGCCACGGGTTCGACGGCGTACTCGCTGAGCGCTGGGGGGCCGATCATGCTGCCGCACACACGCGGATTTATTATTTCACCGATTTGTCCGCATACGTTGAGCAATCGGTCGGTGATCGCCAGTCCGGACTCGGTGGCGCGCTGCCGGGTAATGAGTGCCGCTGGCGAACTACTGTTGACCATTGATGGCCAGGTACAGTCGCGGATGCGGGTCGGCGACGAAGTGGAAGTACGCCGCAGCCCGCACACGGTGCGCTTGGCGACGCCAAAGGGACAATCATACTTTGAATTGCTGCGGCAGAAATTGAATTGGAGCGGAGCGAATGTCTAAGCCGACCCGAACTTCTCCGTCCAGATTGGCGTCTTTGCTGGCCCCGGAGATGATCAAGTTGAACCTGTGCGCGAGGGACAAAACGCCGGCGTTGCGGGAAGTTGCCGAGTTATTGGCCCAGCACCAGAGCATCCACAATTTCGAGGTGTTCTTTCAGGAAATTCTCGCGCGCGAACGCGTCAGTAATACCGCGCTTGGCCATGATGTCGCCATCCCGCACGCACGCACCGATCAGTGCGCGAAGATCCTCATTGCGGTTGGTCGCAGTTCCGAGGGCGTTGATTTTGAAACGAAGGACGGGCAGCGCGTCCACCTCATTTTCCTTATCGGCACGCCAAAGCAAATGGTGACCGACTACCTGCGCGTTGTCGGCAATCTGGCGCGGCTGTTACGCCAGGACGACGTACGCCGCCGTCTTCTGGAAGCACCCGACCCCGCCTCCTTCATCAAGGTGATCGACCAGACTGAAGATTAGCCTGATCTATTTGTGAACCATCCGCGATTCTGCCTGGTAAAGCGCATCAGCAGGTTGTTCACGACCCAACAAGTCCATTATTTCGGGAAATGGGGTTAAAAAGGAAACCCAGTTAAATCCTTGTGCCTGCGGGAACCACCGCGTTCCGTGGGATGACGACGATTCCGTCGCGAATACAGTAGTTCGGACCGTCGAAGTCGGGCGCGCCAGTCTTGTCCGTAATAATCACGTCATCACCAATATGGGCGTTCTTATCAATGATGGCTCGTTGAATCTTGCAGCCACGGCCGATGCTCATGTGCGGAATGTCCATCGGGATTGGCTCGTGCGCCTCATGGTGCGCCTGATAAAAGTCGCAGCCCATGATGATCGTCTCGCTCAACGTGCAATCATTGCTGATGAATGAACGGACGCCAACGATCGATTTTTCAATGCGCGACTTCAGGATGATGCATCCTTCGGCAATCAGCGAATTCCGAATCCGGCTGTCGACGATTTTCGACGCCGGCAGAAACCGCGCGTGCGTATAAATTGGATAGCTGCGATCGAAGAAGTTGAACGATGGTTTGGATGCGCACAGTTTGATGTTCGCGTCGAAGAACGAGCGAATCGTCCCCACGTCCTGCCAATACCCTTCGAAAATGTAACCGTACACGCGGCAGCTATCAATGGCGTTTGGAATAATGTGTTTGCCGAAATCCGTCTCGTTGTTGACCAACGCCTTCTGCAGCACCTCGCGATTGAATATGTAAATGCCCATCGATGCCAGGAACTGCTCTTCGCCGGTCTTCATCTGCAAATGCGCGCGCAGTTTGTCCGGCATCCTCAACTTGTCCAGCATGCGGGCGGCCTGCGGCTTCTCCACGAAACGAACAATGCGCTTGTCCGCGTCGAGCTGCAGGATTCCCAGCGATTTCGCCTCGTTGCGCTGGACCGGTATGACGGTAACGGTGATGTCCGCTTCCGTCGCGATGTGCTGCTGTAGTACACGCCGAAAATCCAACCGGTAAAGCTGGTCACCCGAGAGGATGATGATGTAATCGTATTGTTCCTGAAGGAAATACCGCAGGTTCTGGCGCACGGCATCGGCCGTACCCTGATACCACTCCATGTTCCCGGGCGTCTGTTGCGCGGCCAGAACTTCGACGAAACCACCGGCGAACCGGTCGAACCGGTAGGTCTGGTGAATGTGCCGGTGCAACGAAACGGAGTTGAACTGCGTGAGCACGTAGATCCGGCGGAAATCCGAGTTCAGACAGTTGCTGATTGGGATGTCCACCAAGCGATACTTGCCCGCGATTGGCACCGCCGGTTTCGCACGCTCCTTGGTCAACGGATACAAGCGCGTGCCCGCGCCGCCGCCCATGATCACCGCCAGCACATTGGAAGTCGCAATTGGCTTTAGCGCTCCGTTTGTCGTCATCACGAGCGAATTTTACCCGGCGCACCGCCCGTCGTCAATTGACAAAGCGGCCACCCCGTATTAAACTCTGTGGCGTCGGCGGAATATAAAAACAACGCAGCGAAAGTCCACGCGAGAGCGATCCGCCATTGCCGCCGACCGCCTGCGAACATTCCGGGCGCGGTTGGATCGTCATCGCGCGACTTTCAGAAGGAGTGCCCATGTGTGGCATTGTTGGCTACATTGGTCGGAAACCCGCCCAAGACATCATTCTTGACGGCCTGCGCCGCCTCGAATACCGCGGATACGATTCCGCAGGCCTTTGCATTCTTAACAACGGCAAGTTCGAACTGCGCAAGAAGAAAGGCCGCATCGACGATCTGGCGGCCCTGCTCCGCAAACAGCCCGCCAAAGGTGTCACCGGCATCGGTCATACCAGATGGGCGACGCACGGCGCGCCGACCGATGAAAATGCGCATCCGCACCTCGACCAATCCGGTAAACTCGCGCTCGTCCACAACGGCGTGATCGAAAACCATCAGCAACTTAAAGAACAGTTGCTCGCCAAAGGCCACAAATTCACGTCGCAGACCGATACCGAAGTCCTCGCCCATCTCATCGGCGAACGCTACGCGGAACTTTGTAGGAGCGACATTCCTGTCGCGACCGGCACGGGCGCCGATGGCGCGGCCTTCACGGAAGCCGTCCGTCGCGCACTCAAAGAGGTTGCCGGCACCTACGGCATCGCCGTCGTTCATGCCGACCATCCCGACATGATCATCGGCGCGCGCCGCGGCAGTCCTTTACTCGTTGGCGTCGGCCGCGATGAAAACTTTCTCGCCAGCGACGTCAGCGCAATCGTCGCGCACACCCGCCGCGTCGTGTACCTCAACGATTTCGAGATCGTCACGCTCACACGCGACGATTTTCAAGTCTCCACGATTGAAGCGTCGGCCGTCAGTCCTCAGATCCGCGAGGTTGAGTTCTCCGCGCAGGACGTCGAGCGCGGCAAGTACCCGCATTTCATGCTCAAAGAGATCTTTGAACAACCGCAGACCGTCCAGAACGCATTCCGTGGTCGCATCAGCCATCCGGAAGCCACTGCACGACTTGGCGGTCTGAGTCTCAGCCCGGCTGAACTCCGAGCGGTTGACCGCATCATTTTCGTGGGCTGCGGCAGTGCGCTCCATTCCGGAATGATTGGCGAATACTTGATGGAAGAACTTGGCCGTATCCCGACGGAATGGGAATTCGCCAGCGAATTCCGTTACCGCAACGCCCCGGTCGAAAAACACACGCTGGTATTCGCCATCAGTCAGTCGGGCGAAACCATCGACACACTTGCCGCCGTGCGCGAATCGAAACGGCGCGGCCATCGCACGCTCGGCATCGTCAACGTCGTCGGCTCGACCATTGCCCGCGAAGTGGATGGCGGCACCTACATGCACGCGGGGCCGGAGATCGGCGTGGCTGCCAGCAAGACGTTCACCTCGCAGGTCACAATCATGGTGCTGCTGTCGGTACTGATGGGACGTATGCGCCACCTCGCCGCCACACGCGGCGCGGAGATCCTGCGCGAGTTGGAACAGATTCCCGCAAAGATGGAACTTATATTCAAGCAGAGCGACGCCATCGCAGCCGTCGCGAAGAAATACTGCGAGATCAGGGACATTCTTTACCTCGGCCGCCAATATAATTATCCGGTGGCGATGGAAGGGGCGCTCAAGCTCAAGGAAATCTCCTACATCCACGCTGAAGGTTACCCTGCAGCCGAAATGAAACACGGCCCGATCGCGCTGATTGAGCCGCGCACGCCGTCGGTGTTCATCTGTACGAAGAACGGTATGTACGACAAGGTCATGGCCAACATCGAAGAGGTCAAAGCCCGTAAAGGCCCGGTCATAGCGGTCGCCACGGAAGGCGACGACGAAATCCGCAAGAAAGCCGATGACGTCCTATTTGTGCCAAAGACGCTCGACTGTCTGGAGCCGTTGCTGACCGTCATCCCGCTCCAACTCCTCGCCTACCACATCGCAGTTCTGCGCGGCTGCGACGTGGACAAACCGAGGAACCTGGCCAAGAGCGTCACGGTGGAGTGACCGGAGAAGAGCGGACGGTTTTCACCACAGACGGAAATTATCCACGGATGACACGGATTGCCGCGGAAGTACAACGTGCGGCGTCTCGAGGACTCGGCTTCCACGGATTACGTATCAGCCAGAACAAAGAGATTTGATCCCGACGATTGCTACCGCCTCGTGATAAAAAGCGGACTAATCCCTTCTCCGTAGATCACCATACGAATGTGACGATGCTGTGTCCGGGTGCGAGGTAATCGAAAAATTTGCCGTACGCCTCGACCTGGCATGACCGTTCCTTTTTCTTTTTGTTGTAAACGACCAGCGAGGTTTGGCCGTTGGGTAGGGCAAAGGCGATGATGTCCATGCCGCCGGGATCGATGTCTTTGAAGGAAGCCGCAATGTGCTTCGAGCCGGGGCGGGCGGCACGAGACATCTGTCCCATGGCATAGAACTCCCGCTCGAACCTCACTCCCTGATAGTTGTCGGTTTCAATATTCACCAATCCCACGGCCTCGGAATCGGGGCGCGGAGTTGGCCCGAACTTGCAGTCGAGCGCGAGGTTCCATTCCAGGCACGCCTGACACCCGTTCAGCGGACCGCCCATCCAGTTGTAGGCCATGCCCCAGTCCACATCATTCCACCAGCTATGCCGTGTCCAGCCACTCACCTCGGTACAGAGGATTTCCTTGTCGGGAAACCTCTGATGAACGGTGTTGTAGGTCTTGCTCATGAGCTTGGGGTCGCCGTAGTAACAATGCCAGCCGCTTCCGGCGACATATTTGCCCGCCGTGGGATTCGAGAAGATTTTGGTCACGCTCTCCACGGGATCCATTTTGGCGTCACCGCGAACGGGCTTCCGGTCGTCGGGGGCCAATCCCCAGTTGTGGTCGTGGACGAAGAGTTTCGTTTTCAGTCCCTTGGCCGCCAGTTTGGGACCCAGAAGGCTGACGAGTCTGATTTGATCGTCCTCGTCCATGCGCATGCCAGGCCACGGGACCGTATCGAGCTGTGTTTCGTTCTGCAGCGTGACGCCCCAGATATCAATGCCCTCCGCCCGGTATTGTTCGATGAATTTCACGAAGTAGTCGGCATACGCCTCGAAGTATTCGGGCCTGAGTTTGCAGGTGACGCCTGCGGCCTTGTCCGCCGCCGAGACTCCCACCAGCCTGCCATTGGTCTTCATCCACGCCGGGGGGCTCCACGGCGAGCCGAGAATCCGGATCTCAGGGTTCAGCCGCAGCGCATCCTTGAGCGCGGGAATGATGTACGGCCGGTCGTGAGCGATCGAAAAGCGGCTTAAGTCCGGCGATCGCTCATCGCAGTAGGTATAGTAAGTAGCGCTGACCGTGAAGTCGGAGGCGCCTATGGGCAGCCGCAGGAAGCTGAAGCCCGCGCCTTCGGTCGGCGAGAACAACTTCTTCATTGTGTACTCGTATAATTGCGGGTTCCTCTGCTTCAGATTCATGAGCAACCAGGCGGACGAATCCGTCATGGCCGCCCCATAACCGTACATCGTCTGGAATGTCCTGGTTCGATCCACGGCGATCTTCACCGGCCGGCCCGGGTCCGCCGCCGTCAAAGGGATGGAACCCTGCCGAAACAGAGAGAAGTTGTCATCTTGGTGGATGTCGTTCTGGACATGCTTGGCGTCGCCGTCACCCACTTTGGTCAGGAAGACCGTTACCTCACCGGCCCGCAGCGGTGTGGTGCATAGGGCCAATGCCCCGGCAACCACGGCACAAGCGGCTTGAAGCAATTGGTTGCTACGCATCAGAGTGGCATCGGGCTCAGCTCTCTGCCTTTTGGTTTGTCCTCTGCCATGCCGCGCAGTGTAGCGAATCTGGGGGGCTTCGACAATCCTCGAATAGGATTCGAGGCAAGCCTTCGTTTCACTCAGCAGTGCAGCTCGCCAATGGCGGCGGCATGATGATATGTTTTTCCCGTGAAGCTGGTTCATCGTCAACGTTGGGACGTGACGCCAAGGGAAGCAGTGCAAATTCAGCACCGGTTGCGCGAGAAGCTTGCCCGCCTATGGCGGGATTCTACGCGATTGTCCGCTCCCCTGCCCCGTCGTCCGCTCATCGCTGGCGCTGATATTTCATACGACAAGGGTAGCGATAAACTTTTCGCGGCGGTTGTGGTGGGGCGGATGGTCGGTGACAAACCCTCACCCCGACCCTCACCTCATTCCTCTCCCCCAGGGGGAGAGGATGTCGGGAAGACAGGTGAGGGGGCGCTGTGTAACTTTGAAATCGTCGAAACGGCTGCCATCGTTGATCGGGCGCGGTTTCCGTACGTACCGGGGTTGTTGTCGTTCCGCGAGGCGCCGGTGTTGTTGAAATGTTTCCGAAAGTTAAAGTGCACGCCCGACGTGGTGATGATTGACGGGCATGGGCTGGCGCATCCGCGGAGGTTCGGTATCGCGTGCCACATCGGTTGGTTGCTGGATGTGCCGACCATCGGTTGCGGGAAAAGCATTCTCGTCGGTGAATATAAGCGGCTCAGCAAACGGCGCGGCACAAGCGCAGCATTGATTCACAAAGATGAGGTGGTCGGTTGTGCGGTGCGGACGCGGACCGGTGTTCAGCCGGTCTATATAAGTATAGGGCACCGGATCGATTTGCCGACGGCTGTGCGGTTGGCGTTGCGTTGTGCGCCACGATTCCGCATCCCCGAACCAACCCGTCAGGCGCACATGCTCGTCAACCGTCTCCGTAAACAGAGTTCGGAACGCCTGTAAATTCCCCGCGGTTTCTGGTAGAAAAGCGAACGCATGATCAGGTGGAACCATTCGCGAGTGATTTTTTTGCTGCTCGTCGTCACGACGCTCACGTATTGGAACACGCTCGGCAATGGGTTCGTCTGGGACGACGAGATGCTCGTCGGCTCCAACAGTTACATCCGTAACTTCAGTTATCTGGGCGCAGCGTTCCGCACAGATCTGTTTCACGGTCACGTCGCCTGGGTCGCCACGCATTATCGCCCACTACAAACGGTTTCCTACATGCTGGATTACATGGTCTGGGGGTTGAACCCATTCGGTTATCACCTGACCAACATCCTGCTACACGCTTTGTGCGTGTTGCTGGTATATGCGATGTGTCAGCGATTCTTCGGCAGTAAAGGATTGGCTTGCGCGGTGGCGCTGCTGTTCGCAGTTCATCCTGTCAACACCAACGCCATTACCTACGTTGCAGGACGCGCCGATCCGATGGCATTTGCCGGGATGCTCGGAGCTTTGTTGTTGCTGGACGTCTCGCAGCGATCGTATCCAAATCCGCGCGGCGTTCTGGGGGCATATGTCGGCTCGGTGGCTTGTTATTTGGTGGCGCTGTTCAGCCGGGAAAGCGCATTGGTTTTCCCGGTCATGGTGTTCTTGTACGCGTTGATCGCGCGTCCGTCACCACAACGGCGCTGGTGGAATGCTCTGGTGCTGGCTGCCCCGTATTTGCTGTTGGGCGCGGCGTTCTGCATATTGCGATACATGGCGTTGACAAGTGAGGGGCGTACGGCGGGCGTGACGTGGGCGCTACCGCTGGCGTTACGGGTACAAATCCCATTCCGCTCACTGGCGACATACTTCGGATTGTTGTTTTGGCCGGCACGCCTGCACATGGAACGGCAAGTGGTATTGGGCGGTCCGTGGATGCCAATGCTGACGGCGGCTGGTGTGCTGGCATTGGGCGCATGGTTGGCGTTGACGGTCTGGGCAAGACGACGTTCGCCAGTGATGTCATTTGGCGCGTGGTGGTTCCTGTTACTGGCCCTGCCCGCGCTGGGGATTGTCAGTTTGAACGCCACGGTGGCGGAACACTGGATCTACATCCCATCTGTTGGATTCTACCTGGCTGTGCTGGCCGCGTATCGAGAACTGGAGCAGCGACAGGCATGGTTGCGGACAAGAGTGGCATGGTTGACCGCGCGCTGTGTATTTGCCGCGATCATCGTGGCACTGGCGGCACGAACAGTCGTTCGTAACACCGAATGGGCCAACCCTCTGACTTTTTACGCTCGCACCGAACAACTGGCATGGTACAGCGCAACTGTACGCGCCAACCTGAGTCAGGAATACGTCGGTCGCGGACAAAACGACCTGGCGTTGCAGGAACTGCTTGTCGCAGAACGCCTCGCACCCGAGTACGCCCCGGTGAAATTGAAACTGGCGTTTCTCTACCAATCCAAAGGCGATCTGACGAATGCCTGGGCAAAGCTGAAAGAAGGTTTACAATTGTCCCCACGCAGCACCACCGCATTGCTGCTGGCTGCCGATCTCGCGGAGAAGGCTGGACAATTCTCCGATGCGCAGAAGTACTTTATCAAGGCGCTGGGGACCACCGCCAATCCGCAGCCATGGATCCAATATGCCGACTTCCTGTTGCGTCGCCATCGCAATCGCGAGGCGCTGGCCATCGCACGTGAGGCATTGACGCTGGAACCCGGCAGCGCGAATCTCCACAACCTGCTTGGCATTGTCCTGGCCGAGTCCGGCGATGACGCCGGCGCGGAACGGGCATTTCGCGCGGCCAGCAAGCTGGATCGTCATTCACCGAACGCATGGATCAACCTCGGCCGCCTCGCCACGCGCCATGGTGATATTCCGTCGGCCTTTGCCGACTACCGACGGGCGCTTTGTGCCGACCCGGAAAATCTCGCCGTCAGCTATCAGATTGCCATGCTGCACTGGAAGCTCAACGATAAGGCGACCGCCACGATGGAATTGCGACGTTTGGAACAAATTGCCCCGGATAACGCTGAGATCCGTCTCGCCCTGGACAAAGTCCGGCGCGGCGAAGATCCGACGATGAACATTGACCTGCTGCCCGCGCACAAGCGCCTGCCGCAGTGAGCACAA
>JBEKLX010000044.1:0-15415 GCA_050008795.1 Verrucomicrobiia bacterium
CGCTTTTATGGAACACATTGAATTTGCGGGTTGTCATAGCGGCGACGCGGCAATGGTCTTGCCACCGCACTCGCTGGCCAAGGCTGAAATCGAGACGATGCGCCAGTACACGCACGCGATGGCGCGCGAGTTGAAGGTGGCGGGTTTGATGAACGTGCAGTTCGCTGTCAAAGGCAAGAACGTGTGGGTGTTGGAGGTCAATCCGCGCGCCTCGCGCACGGTTCCGTTCGTCAGCAAAGCAATCGGCCATCCGCTGGCCAAGCTCGCTGCCAAGGTCATGACAGGCAAAAAGCTGACCGAACTGGGGTTCACCAAGGAAATCTGGCCAAAATATTTCTCGGTGAAGGAATCGGTGTTCCCGTTCGGCAAATTCCCCGGCCAGGACATACTGCTCGGCCCGGAGATGCGTTCGACCGGCGAGGTGATGGGTATCGGCTCCGATTGGGGCATGGCCTACGCTAAATCGCAGATGGCAGCTACGCCCGCATTGCCGCAAGGCGGCAAGGTCTTCATCAGTGTCCGCGACTCCGACAAGAAGAAGGTCGTGCCAATTGCCAAAAAATTCGCAGACCTGGGTTTCGCGCTCTGCGCCACCGCGGGCACGGCAAAGGTGTTGCAGGAGGCCGGCCTCGAGGTACAGGTGCTGTTCAGGGTGCAAGAAGGCCGTCCAAACTGCCTCGATCTGGTTAAGAATGGCGAGGTGCAATTGATTATCAACACGCCCGCGGGCAAAACGCCGCGCGGCGATGAGGTGAAAATTCGCACCGCGGCCGTGTTCCATAAGATTTCCATCATGACCACGCTGGCGGGCGCGCAGGCTGCCGCGCTCGGCATCGAAACGTTGCGCCAGCGCGGACTTAAAGTCCGGCCGCTGCAGGAATACCACGCTGCCGCACGCGGCGTTTGAGCGCCGGCCCATCCGCCTCCAAGGCCGCCCATTTCCGGCACCACGGTTGCGCCCGCGCGCCGCTTTGTGTATTGTCAATTGGTTGAAATGAACATGACACTTACGGAAAAAATCATGGCCCGCGCCGCAGGCAAGACAACGGTGCAACCCGGCGACAACGTCTGGGTGAACGTGGATATACTCATGACCCACGATGTCTGCGGACCGGGCACCATCGGTGTGTTCCACCGCGAGTTCGGCAAGGACGCCGAGGTCTGGGATCGCGAGAAGATTGTCATCATCCCTGACCATTATATTTTTACTGCGGATTCCAAGTGCAGTCGCAACGTGGACATCTTGCGCCAATTCGTCGGTGAACAGGGCATCAAATATTTCTACGACGTGGTTGATGATCCGCCAAACGGTCGGTGGGTGTTCGACCCAAGCAAGGACAATTACACACGCCAGTACGGCTCGCACTACGCCGGTGTCTGCCATACGGCGCTTGCGGCCAGAGGTCACACGCGTCCCGGCGAGGTCCTACTCGGCACCGATTCGCATACCTGCACGGCGGGCGCGTTTGGAGAGTTCGCCGCCGGCATCGGCAATACGGACGCCGGCTTCGTTCTTGGTACCGGTAAGCTTCTTTTAAAAGTGCCGGAAACGATGCGCTTCTGGTTCGATGGCGCGCTTCCGCGCGGCGTGATGGCCAAGGATGTCGTTCTCCACATTATCGGCAAGATCGGCGTTGATGGGGCGACCTACCGCGCCATGCAGTTCCAGGGTCCCGGCGCGAAGTCGCTCTCAATTGACGACCGCATGACCATCGCCAACATGGTCATCGAGGCTGGTGCCAAGAATGGCATATTTGAGCCAGATGAGAAAACTTTCGCCTACGTCAACGAGCGCACGAAGATCAATGGGACGAAATCCACCTACGACCCTATCTTCTGCGAGCGCGATGATCAACAGCGGTTCGTCTCCGACCAGAAGTTTGATTTGGATAAAATCGAGCCGACCGTCGCGTGCCATCCGAACCCCAGCAACTGCAAGCTGGCGAAAGAGCTTGGCCATATCGTACTCGACCGCGCCTACATTGGCTCCTGCACGGGCGGCAAGTTCAGCGATTTCCTTGCGTTCACCGAGGTCGTCAAGGGCCGTAAGGTGAAGATCGACACCTTCGGTGTGCCCGCGACGCCGGAGGTGGTCGTCGAGATGCACACGACCCGGCTAAACGGCAAAACTATCTGGCAGGTACTCGTGGATGCCGGCGTGCAAATGAGCATGAATCCCGGCTGTGCCGCCTGTCTCGGCGGGCCGACTGACACGTTCGGACGCATGAACCAGCCGTTAAAGTGCATCAGCACGACGAACCGGAATTTCCCAGGCCGCATGGGGCATCCGGCGTCCCAGGTGTTCCTCGCGTCGCCGTACACCGTTGCCGCCAGTGCTCTCACGGGCCGCATCACCGACCCGAGAGAGCTTCTGAGTTAACGAGCATTCAGGCGCTCTGAAACTCTGCTTCCTTCGTAACGCCGTGGCGCGGACCGGTTTTCGCGTTCCAAGACACGCAGGGAAAATAGTGGTTGTCGACATGAGTAATGTGCGCCATATTCCGGTTGTGTAGTGATGGTGGTAATGTTCAATCTGACAAAACAGGAGCAGTTGCTTGTCGCGGTATTGATAGGCGCACTATTGCTGGGCACGGCGGTGAAACAGTGGCGGGCACGTCACACGAAGCTGGCGACCGTGGAAACGAGGTCGAGGTAGGATGCAAAAGATCAAATTCGAAGAGAGCATCGAACGAATCCTGAAGAAGGATCCGCGCTACGATCGCGATGCCTATCTATTTGTGCGTGCGGGACTGGATTTCACGGTGAAATTGCAGAAGAAGGCTGAGAAGGCCGGTCAGACCACTCCGCGCCACATTACAGGCCAGGAATTACTCGAAGGACTGCGCCGCTTCGCACTGCAGCAGTTTGGCCCAATGACCAAGACTGTCTTGTCTTATTGGGGCGTAAACCGGTGCGAGGATTTTGGCGAAATCGTCTTCAACATGGTGGACAGCGGCATTCTCGGCAAACAAGAACGCGATAGTCGTGATGACTTCAAGAGCGGTTATGATTTCGATGAGGCGTTCGTCAAACCGTATCAGCCGTCGCGACCGCGACGCCTGCGGCATGCTGATACGCCTCCGCGGAGCGGCACCGAACGCTTGGGTGAAGGACAACGGTCGGCCGATGCCACTGAGTTGAGCGGCGGCACCAACTAAATTGCCGCGCGCCACTGCGGCGGCGAAATCGGTGGAGGATTGATATGGCGGAAATCCAAAAAGACAAGATCGGTTCGACTGAGGACACGCTGCGGTTCCTTGACTTGGTGGGCTTGTTCAATACCCAAGCGATGATTACGCTCGGCAAGCTTGCCAACCCTGCCACGGGCAAAGCGGAGAAGAACCTGCCGGCGGCGCGTTTGTTCATCGACATGTTGGAAATGCTCGAACGCAAGACGCAGAACAACCTAACCTCCGACGAAACCAAGATTCTCCGCACCAGCCTTACGGACCTGCGCATGATGTTCGTCGAAGAATCAAAGTCTCCCAGCGCTGAGCAGCCCTCGCCACAAAAGACCGAATCGCAGCCATCTGCTTCCGCCGAACAGCCGCAACCCGACGGCGCGGAGCCGAAGTTCCACAAGAAGTACGATTAGGCGGCGTTCCTACTGCCGTTTGCGCTCGGTGAACCACGACAACCAGATCGTGATTTCAAACAGTACCACCAGCGGCAGCGCCATCAGAACCATCGAGAGCGGATCGGGAGGCGCCAGAAATGCGGTTATCACAAACGCTGCCAAGATAAGCATTTTCCGTCCCCGGCGCACGGTCGCATAACCGAGGACGCCGAGCCGTACAAGGATCAAAATCACGAGCGGGATCTCGAACGTCAGGCCGGTCATCAACGTGAATTGCGTGACGAAACTGATGTAGCTGTCGATGGTCCACCTAGGCTCGATCCCCAACCAGTGGCTGGCCCGTATGAATGCCCGCAACGTTTGCGGAACGACCAGAAAGAAACAGCTTACAACGCCGACGATGAACAACACGGTGCCCGCGATGAACCCCGGCCATAGCATCCGCTTCTCCTTCGCCTTGAGCGCGGGCAGAATGAACTGGCCGACGAAATACAAAATCGCCGGCGCCGCCAGCACCACGCCGACATAGAACGCAAGCTTTATGGAGAGCACGAACGAGTCGGTGACGTTTAGGCTGAGCAGGAAGTTCTCCGGGTGGTCCGTTACCCGCCGCAATGGCCAGGTTAGAACTCTGAGAATTCGGTTGGAAAACGCCAAAGCAACGTGAAACGTGATGGCCAGTGCGACAATGCTTTTGAATAACGTGCTGCGCAGGTCGTCGACGTGTTCCCAGAATGGTTTGACTCCGCCGCCATCATCAGACCCGGCGTCCACGACCGCCTTAGGTTCGTCCGGCGGATTCTTCTTCGAGAGCCACGGACGCACTGGAAAAGGCCTTAGCCCTGCTTAGGTTCGGAGGGGTGTTGCTGCGGCGCGCTGGCAGTCGGTTGCGCGGGCTTGTCGGCAGTTTGCTGTGGTTCATCGTGCAAGTCGCGCGAAGCTTTCCTGAACTCCTTTATTGCCTCGCCGAGTCCCCGCGCCACTTCAGGCAGCTTCTTGCCGCCAAACAAAAGGACGACAAGGAGGAAAAGCACGATAATGTGCCAGTCGCTCAACAGTGCAAGCATCGGTATCATCATACGCACAGTAGCCTACGCCCCCTCCAACGCTCTGTCAACGCGCTTTGTGGCCACTACGGGCCGGCGATGACAAACTCGCAACGGCGGTTCTCTCCCCAAGCCGCTTCGTCATGACCAGCATTGGCGGGCTTGTCTTTGCCGTAGCTGATGGTCGTGATCCGCGAGGCTGACACGCCAAGTTTCACCAGCTCCTCCCGCGTTGCCTGTGCGCGCCGTTCGCCTAACGACCGGTTGTACTCCGCCGTGCCGCGCTCGTCGCAATTCCCCTCAATCACCAACGTCTTACTGGCATTCGCTTTCATATACCGGGCAACAGCCGGCAATTTTGCTGCCTCGCGCGAGCTGATCCTCGCGCTGTCGAAGGCGAATAATACCGGTGCAAACATCCCGCGTTGCGCGTTCGCCATGTCGAGTTCCCCCGGACGAGACGATACCATGGCCACATCACTGCCCGGCTCCATTCCCGATATACTACCCAATTCGCCTTGGGGTTTTGGCTTCGGTCTGCACCCCTGGCAAATGATTAATGCCATCGCGGTTGCCAGCACAATAAATATGGTTCGACTTAAGCGTAATAACATCATATGATCTATCCTTCCTGCAAAACGTGGTTGTTTGGGCATTTGCGCATCACGGTCCCCACGCAGGCTCGGACGCATCACCTTCTATAGCTGGCAATTGTATCTGTTCGCGCGTCATCACGTCAAGCAGATACAACCGCGGTCGCCAATTCACTGTTTTTGTGAAAACCAGATGCCGCCCATCGGGCGCCCACGACGGACCCTCGTTGTCCGCACCATCGGCCACCACGGGCGTGATTGACCGATCGCCGCCGTTGTAAATGCCGATCTGCATCTTGCCGAGACGCGACGTCACCACAAGCATCGGTTTCATCTCCGAACCAGTCGGCGGATGCGACCAGTCCGGCTCCGTGTTATATGACGGCGACACTGTCAACCGTGTTGGTTCGCCGCCATCGCGACCAATCAAATACACTTGTGGCGTACCGAGATTGTCGCTCACGTACGCGATCTTCTGGCCGTCGGGTAACCACGTCGGCGACGATTCTGCGCCATGCGTGTGTGTCAACCGATGTAGGTCGCCACCGTTTGCGTTCATCGTGTACAATTCTGGATTGCCATCCTTGCTTAATGTCAGCGCCAGCGTCTGACCATCAGGAGAGAACGCAGCGCCTGAGTTCAAACCCGGAAAACTCGCGACCCGTCGCCGCTGGCCCGTGTATAAATCCACGTCCACCACATCGGGAAACCCGCCCTTGTAACTGGTGTAAATCAGCTTTCGGCCGTCCGGCGACCATTTCGGCCGTACGCTGATGCTTTTATCGTGAGTCAACTGCCGGACGTTGTAACCATCGTAATCCATCACGGCTAGTTCCTTGACGCCGTTGCGCGTCAACTCAAACGCAATCTTCGTCTGCGCGATGCCGCGTTGCTTCGTGATGGCTTGGACAATGTCGTCACTGAGTTTATGCACGACGCGCCGCAACTCCTGCGCGGAACCTTGATAAACCTTGGTGAGCACCGCCTGCTTCGTTGCCACCTCGGTCACGATGCACTCGATTGCCACGCCGCTGCCGTCCCCGCGCACACTGCCCGATTGCACAAACTCTGCGCCAGCCGGGGGCGATAACTGGAAATAGCCCGACAACCGTAAATCGTTCTTCAGCACGCCGGTCACCTGCTCCGCCAGTGCCGCATCGCCGGAAAAACCGCTCACGGCGAACGCGCGTTTGCCCGCACCTTTGACCACGTCAACTTGCGCGTACGCCACACGCAGCACCGCTGCCGCGCAAAAGAGAACCGCTATGAATGCGAACCTGCTTTGCCTCATCCCTTTGAATTCTCCAATCGAAAGTTCACCAAGATGTCAGCGAATTCTCCACCTAATCCTTCCGGCAACGGGTCCAACCGTGGCACACTGTTGGCCGCTTCGAGCACAGAGTTATCCATTAGTTTGTTGCCCGATGCGTTTTTCAATATCACCGCCACCACGCGACCGTCGCGGGCAACACGAATACTGAGCGTCGTCACGACTCGCTTGTCCCAATTCAATGCCTCGCCCGGTTGATCCCACGCCTCGTACAATCGATCGTGCACGTGCTGGTAATACCACCAGAATGGCGACCCTTTACCGATGCCGCCCGCCACGCCGTTTTCCGCGCCATCCGGTGACCCGAGATGACCATATTTGCTCACGCCCGTGCCGCCGCCCGCAGGTTTGTTGTCCCCATACGGCGTCCCACCCTCCTGTGCCTGCAATGCGCTGGCTAGCCGTTGTCGAACCGCATCCGCACTGCCTGTGCCACTCCCGCTGCCCGCGCCCGATTTCGCGCTTGCCGTTTTTGCCGTCGTTTTCGCGGTGTTACTCGCTTTCGCGGCAGCCGAACTTGGCGACGCTGGCTTCGTGACGGCCACTGCTGTTTTCTTCGTTGGCGTGCTCTTCTTCGGAATCGCGATCTCGCTCTGCGCAACCGATGCAGGTTTTGAAGCCGGCGCGGTTTTTTTCACGACTGGTTGTGGCGGCGCAGATCGCTCTTCAGGTGTAGGAACATTCTCGCTCGGGCCACCGCTGTCGTGCTGTGCAGGTTCAGCCGGGGCCGTTTCGTCGTGGCTGGGGGGCGGCGTGTATGCGCCACGACCATAACCGTCACCTTTCGGCAAATCGCCAAGGATGTCAGCAGGTGTAATGAGTTCAACCACGGAGGGCGGCTTGCTTTGATTGTGCGCGATGAACGCTTCGCTCAACACGAGCGCTCCAATCAGCACACCGTGCACCGCCGCGCAGGTGATGAAGTTGCGTCTGAATCTGTGATCGCCCTCGTTCATCGTGCGACGGCCTGCCCCGAATGCTTCCGGGGCGGCGTGGGTGGCGCTGTCGAGTTGGCCCGCCCAGGCGAGTCTTCCTGCGTGATCAACGCCACGCGCGTGATCTTTGCCGCGTGGAGTTCCTGAAGCACATCCATGACCGCGCCGTAATTGTTTGCCGCATCGGCCTTCACCAAGATCGTTACCGGCGGATTAATTTTTGTAAGTTCGCTGAACTGCGCGCGCAGTTGCGAACGTGTCATCGCAATATCGTTAAGATATACGTGCCCGCTTTTGTCCACGGACAGCGTGCGTGTCTGCTCGCGCTTGATTGGGTCGGTGGTGCCTTTAGGCAGGTTGACGTTCATGCCGTACTCAACGACTGGGAAAAAGATCACCACGGCAATGAACATCTGCAACAACAGGTCCACCAACGGCAGCACGTTGATCTCGGTGATCTGATGCAGATGCCCGTAACGCCGGCGTGCTGCGAGTCGACTCATAACTCAGTTCGCCCCGTAGTTGTGCTCCACCGCCGCGATGAATTCGTCGGCGAAATTCTCGAGTTCCATTGTCTGGTGCCGCACCCGTGACGCCAGCCAGTTAAAGGCAAACAATGATGGGATCGCTACGAATAGTCCAACGACCGTCGCCAGCAATGCCGCGCAGATGCCCGGGGCCACCGCCCCTAAGCGCACAGTCCCTTGCTGCCCCATGGAACCGAACACGCTCATCACACCCCACGCGCTGCCGAGCAGACCAAGGAACGGTCCACCCTGCACGGCTGTGGAAAGGATGGGCAGTTGCGACTCCAGCTTGATCACTTCGGCGTCGATCGCCCGTCCCAGCACGTTCCGCAACATATCGAGGTTCACCTGCGACTGCCCGGTCTCGGCGACCGCGGTTTCCACAGCCAACGCCAAACCGCCATCGTTACCCCCCAGTGGCTTCAACTGTCCCGCGCCACGTCGCCTGCCTCCGCCAAAGCGCGACGACACTTCCTCAGCTCCCATCCGATAGATGTTGTACAACGGACAGTCTGCCATCTCGAAATTGTTGATGAACAGATGTAACGGATCGGGATCGTGACGAAATTGTGCTAGAAACGCTTGCCCGCTCTTGCGGACACGGCGAAGCTGTTGCCACTTGGTAAGCACAACGGTCCACGTCAGTGCTGAGCCAAGGCACAAGATACCCACGATAACTTGTCCCTGAACATCGGACTGTTGAAATGCATACAACAAACCCGTTGCCAGTACGGCATTCATCTTAAACCCTCCTTGGTTTAGCCGTGCAGAACGGCCAATTGCATTATACGCAGTCAGGCAGCTGCGTCAAAGCATTTTTCAGCGTTTTTCTGCTCGAATTTGTCACGATGATGCGTTACAGAGAATGCGTTCGCACGGAGGACAGCTTCTCATGGGTCAGCAACCAGCAGCAAAAACAGCGGCAACCGATAGCGCAATGACGACGCGCGCACAGGATTACGCGCAATGGTATCTCGACGTCATCAAGCGCGCCGATCTCGCCGAGCATTCCCCCGTCCGCGGCTGCATGGTCATCAAACCTCATGGCTACGCCATCTGGGAAAAAATGCAGCGCGAATTGGACGACCGTTTTAAGGCCACCGGCCACGTCAATGCCTATTTCCCGTTGTTCATCCCGCTCTCGTTTCTAACCCGTGAAGAACAACACGCCGCAGGTTTTGCCAAGGAATGCGCCGTTGTCACCCATCACCGCCTCAAATCCATCAACGGCGAGGTGGTTGTCGACCCCGAATCCAAATTGGAGGAACCGCTCGTAGTCCGCCCCACCAGCGAAACCATAATTTGGGCGCAATACAAGAATTGGATCCAGAGCTACCGCGACCTGCCCATCCTAATCAACCAATGGGCAAACGTCGTGCGCTGGGAACTGCGCACCCGCCTATTCCTTCGCACCACCGAATTCCTCTGGCAGGAAGGTCACACCGCCCACGCCACCGAAAAGGAGGCGTTGGAGGAAACCTTTCGCATGCTCGATGTGTATGCCGACTTCGCCGAGAACGTCGCCGCCGTGCCGGTGATCAAAGGTCGTAAAACGCCCGGTGAACGTTTCGCCGGCGCGCTCGACTCCCTCTGCATCGAGGGCATGATGCAGGACGGCAAAGCTCTCCAGATGGGCACCAGCCATTATCTCGGCCAGAACTTCGCCAAAGGCGCCGACGTGACCTTCCTAAGCAAGGACGGCAAACGCGATTACGTTTACGCCACCAGTTGGGGCGTATCCACGCGTCTGGTCGGCGCGCTCATCATGACACACTCCGACGACAATGGTCTTGTGTTGCCGCCGAAGCTCGCTCCAATCCACGTGGTTGTCATTCCAATCTTCAAGAACGATGTCGAGAAAACACGCGTGCTCGAAGAAGCCGCCAAGGTCGCCGCCGAACTGAAGGCGCAAGGACTTGCCATCAAGCTCGACGACCGCGAGGGCATCATGCCCGGCGCCAAGTATTATGAATGGGAAGCCAAAGGTGTGCCGATCCGTATCGAGATTGGCCCGAAAGATTTGGAGAAAGGCAGTCTATGCATCGTGCGCCGATTCATGCTGGAGAAGGAAGGGGAAACCGAACAAGACCTCCGCAAACGCCGCAAGACCTTCCTTCCCCGTGCCGAAGCGCTCGCGTCCATCAAACCTACGCTCGATTCGATGCAGCGCGAGCTAGTCGAACGTGCCCGCGTTTTCCGCACCAAACGCACCCAAGTCATCAACACGATGGAGGAATTTGAGAAGTTCTTCGCCAAAGACGCTCCCGGGGGTTTTGCGTGGGTTCATTGGACTGGCGACCATGATAAGGAAGACGAAATGGCGAAGCGGTTCGAAACCACAGTGCGCTGCATCCCATTCGCGGATCAGATTCCCGATGAGGCGAAGGGTGAAGGCCGCTGCATCCTAACCGGCGCACCGTCCACCCAGCGCGTCGTCATGGCGCGGGCGTACTGATTTCTTGCGCCACCAGATCTCGATACGCGGCCTGCATACGTCTAGTCACGTTGAGCTGGTGACCCCATGTCGCAACCGGCGCAATCTCGATCAGGCTGTTCGTGGCGAACACTTCGTCGGCGCTGTTGAGAAACTGCGGACCAAAACTCTTCTCCTGCACACGGATCCCCTGCTCCGCCGCCAATGCCAGCACGGTGTGACGCGTGATTCCCGGCAGCGGCCCGTCTTTCAGCGGCGGCGTGAGTAACGTGCCGGCCTTGACCACGAACAAATTACTTGCGGTAAACTCCACCACCTTTCCAGCGGCATTCAGCAATACCGCATCATCCACCCCGGCGCGTTCCGCCTCCTGTTGTGCCAAAATGTACGGCAACCGGTTGGCTGTCTTGAACCGGGATAGTTGCGGGTCAATCCGCACGCCAGATACGATCGCCCGCAACTCGCGCGGCGTGAACTCGCGTGCTTTCACCGTGGCCACGATGGAGTCTCGCGTAAGGTGCACACGGGCCACGCCGTCGGCCACGTTGTTGTAACGGATCAGCGTGCGGCAAATCGCCCGCAATTCCTCGGGCGAAAACGGCGACTCGATTCCCAAAGCCTGCAACCCTTCAAATAGCCGGTCGAAATGCTCCAGTGCACGAAACACGCGGCCACTGTATATCCGCATCGTCTCGAAGATCCCGTCTCCATAGAGGAAGCCGCGGTCGAAGATGGAAACAGCGGCCCGGTCTTCGGGCAGGAAGCGACCGTTAACGTAGGCGTAACTGATTGAGGCCACGGATGATTCCCTCCGCTTTGTCGAGCGTCTCGGCGTACTCAGCTTCAGGCTCGCTGTCGGCAACGATGCCGCCGCCGGCGTGGAATGTCAATCGTCCGCCTTCGTCCCGCAGACGCGGGACTTCGGCGAGACAAGTCCTGCTCTGATACACCGACGTGCGGATGGCGACGTTGAACTGCGACAATCCGTTGAACCCGAAGTACCCGATCGCGCCCGTATAGACGCCGCGGGCGTGTTGTTCCAGTTCGTCGATGATTTCCATTGCCCGAATTTTTGGTGCGCCCGTGATGGATCCGCCGGGGAAACAGGCCCGGACGCAGTCCACGTGGCTCACATCGGGCCGCAATGTGCCACCAATGGTGGAAACAAGATGGTGAACCGTAGCGTACGACTCCACTCGCACCAGCTCACTCACATGCACGCTGCCGAACTCGCATACCTTGCCAATATCGTTCCGCTCCAGGTCAGTGATCATCACCAACTCGGCGTTGTCCTTTGGCGATGCCAATAACTCGCGCGCCTGGCGTTCGTCTTCAACGGCCGTCGTCCCGCGCGGCCGGGTGCCTTTGATCGGCCGCGTGACAATGCTGCGTCCGTCCATTCTCAAGAAACACTCCGGAGAAGTCGAAAGGATTTGCGCTTCCCCGATGTCGAGATAGGCGCAGTACGGAGCGGGATTGGCCACGCGCAGCGCGCTGTAAAGCTCCTGAGGCGGTGCGTCCACCTCGCATTGAAATCGCTGGGAGAGGTTCACTTGGTAGATATCACCCGCGGCAATGTATTCCTTCGCATGCAGCACAGCACGATAGTAGGCGTCACGACTAAAGTTGGAGCGAAGCGGAGAAATGGAGCGTCGGAGTTTGGAGGATTCCGAATCGGCCTTCTGCCGCACCTCGTCTGCAATGTGATCAAACACCTGCAGGTCGTCGTAGAAACCGAACCAGCAGTCAGGCAAACCGATATCATCCGCCGCGCTGGATGGCAGCCGTTCGATGCAGTTTTTCAGACCGTAACCGAAATACCCAATCGCCGCACCGCGCGTGGAGTCGGAGCAATGGCGCGTGATTTGTTCCGCGAGAGCGGTAAACGGGTCAGCTTCAAACTGCTCTTCGCTTTGCGAAGATAAGAGTTCAATCCGTCGGCCTCTAGCGCGAAAGATTAGTCGAGGTCTCACGGCGAGAATGGAGATACCCTGCCCTGTTGTGGCGGTGTCGAGCCACACGCAGTACGGTTGCTTGGCGTACTGACAGAACAGTTCCTCGGGCCCCGTTGCGCATGGCAGCACACCGGCTGAAGTCCTGCTCACGATGCTGTGGGCCTCCCTACACGAAACGCAGGCATTTAGCCAACGTTTGCTCGTCGCCGCTAGGTGTGATTACGGCGGCATTGAGCCGGTTATCACGGAACACGTCAGCGGCGACCTGCCGCAATGCATCCGCATCGACCGCTTCCACACGGCGCTCCACTTCCTCCGGTGTCTCGATGAATCCGTACGCTAGCAAATGTTCGCCAAGCCACATCATCTGGTTGGCGGTGCTTTCCAGGCTCAATCTCATCTGGCCGATCGCATAATCCTTTGCCTGACGCAATTCCCGCGCTGTCGGCGCTCGTTTCGCCACGCGCTTCAACTCGCGCAGAATCAGCCGCAGCGCTTTCGGCAACCGCTTGCTGTCCAGCCCAGCCGAAACCACAAATGCGCCCGTGTCGGCAAAAAAGCTGGTGGACGATTGAATCGAGTAGGCCAACCCGTGCTGCTCCCGAATCACCTGGAACAGTCGCGAACTCATGTTCTCGCCAAGGAGCACGCTCAGGAGTTTCAGCGCGTACCGTCGCTCGTCGTGCCGCGAATACCCGCGGATCGCGAGCGCGAGGTGAGATTGTTCAATGCTCTTCTGGTAAAAACGCAACCGGGGCGTTCGCTGGTTGCTGCATGCCGGTCGGAATTGCGGCGCGCGCTCACCGCCCCGCTTCTGAAGCGGGGTAAGAAAGTTCTGCACCCGCCGCACGATATCGTCGTGGCGACAGTGTCCCGACACAACCACGACTGTGTTGGCCGCAACATATTTGCGCCGCTTGTAATCCAACAAAACGGCGCGGTCGATATGGTCGAGCGAGCGTGGACAACCTGTCAGGGAGCGGCCAAGCGGGTGATCCGGCCAGAGCGTTTCGGTGAGCAACTCCTGCGCGTAATGTTCGGGGTGGTCCCGGTACATCCGCAATTCTTCCTTGATGACGTCGCGCTCCTTGACGATGTCGGTGACGGCAAATCGCGGCTGCAAATACATGTCGGCGAGAACATCCAACAGCGTGTCGAGATATCGGTGACTGGCTCGCGCGTAGTAGCAGGTGGTTTCCTCTCCCGTGAACGCATTGAGGTAACCGCCGATGCCCTCGACGGTCTGGCTGATTTCCTTGGCCGTGCGGCGACGGGTGCCTTTGAACAACATGTGCTCGATGAAATGCGACACGCCGCTTACCCGTTTTGCCTCGTAGCGACCGCCGGTGCCGATCCACAGGCCGACGGCAACGCTCTCCATGTGCGGCATTTCTGCCGTCGCCACGCGCAGGCCACTGGGAAGTTGGCTAACTCTGTACATGATAACCTTAGTGCAACGCCGGTGGCGGGGAAACAGGCCGGTGTTTTTTAATAAATTCGACAGCTTCCCGCGGTTCGTCAGTCACATGCATCAGATCCAAATCTCCGGGGCTGATTAATTTCCGCGCATCCAGTCGCTCGGCCATCCAGTTGATCAAGCCATGCCAGTGTTCGCGCCCGATCAACACAACGGGAAATCGCGCGATGCGGTCTGTTTGAATCAGCGTGATGGACTCTAACAGTTCATCCAAGGTGCCATAACCGCCGGGGAATAACACAAATCCGGAGGCATATTTCACAAAACAGACTTTGCGGATAAAGAAGTACCGGAAATGCTGCGGGCAGTTCACATACGGGTTGACCTTCTGTTCACGAGGCAACTCGATGTTCAACCCCACCGAAACGCCGCCTGCTTCGGCTGCGCCTTTGTTCGCCGCCTCCATAATGCCCGGCCCGCCGCCTGTGATAGTGGCGTAACCATTCTGCGCCAGCAATCGCCCCATCTCGACGGCCTTTTGGTACCACGGATCCGACGACTGGATGCGCGCGCTACCAAACACGCTCACCGCGGGGCCGACCTTGCTCATCGTCTCGAAGCCGTCTACAAACTCCGCCATAATGCGGAAAACCCGCCACGGCTCTTCCATCGTGAAATCCATCACGCGTTCGTTCATAGTGTCATCATTAGCCCCGATACTGGCCACTGTCAAACACGACCGCCAGCATTTGTGTGGGTGTTTCGGATTTTCAGCGGTTTTGGTGTAGCGGCGTTTCTGTGAAACGCCAAATTCCTTCAGAAGATGAACAACCTGCGCTTCGCAGAAGCGCAGCTACAACAGCACACGGCGGTTTGGGCAACAGCTTACCGCTGGACTCGCGCGTTGCCCTTCCAGATGCTCCAAACCTGATCTTCGTCCGCGGGCTGCGCATAGTCGGTCAGAAGCGTCGTCGCCAGCGCGCCGCTGGCCCATCCGAACTGGACCCACTTCTCGGGTTCCCATCCCTTGAGGATCGCGTAGAGCATGCCGCCGACGAACCCGTCGCCGCCACCGATGCGATCCAGGACCGTGATATCGCGCGGCTCGACGACGTGCCAGTCGTCGCCCGCCGCCATGATCGCGCCCCACAGGTGGTGGTTCGTGTCGACGACTTCGCGAAGCGTCGTGGCGAACGTCGAAGCGTTCGGATACGCTTTCTTCACGCGCTGGATCATCCCCTTGAAACCGTCGATCTTTGACGTGAGGCCCTTGCCGCCCGCTTCGGGACCTTCGACGCCGAGGCAAAGCTGGAAGTCTTCCTCGTTGCCGACCAGAATGTCCGATACGCTAGCGATCTCTGTAAAAATGGCGGAGAGTTCCTTCTCGCGGCCTTTCCAGAACGACGCGCGGTAGTTCAGGTCGAACGAAATCCTTGTTCCGTGTTTCTTCGCCGCCCGCGCGAGTTCCAGGCAGAACTTCCCCGTTTCGGGCGACAGCGCGCCGATCAGGCCCGACGTGTGGAGGATCTGAACGCCTTCCTTGCCGAAGATCCGGTCCAGATCGAAATCCTTCACGTTCAGCGTACGACCCACTTCGCCCG
>JBEKLX010000045.1:0-24712 GCA_050008795.1 Verrucomicrobiia bacterium
GGGTCAGTGTTGTCACGGTTATGGTTCCTCCGAATTAGCGCGCACGTTACTACAAGCAGATGCCCGCCGTCAAACTCCTCGTGTTTGCGGCGGATTTGTCGTGGTATTTTCTTCCAGACTCGACAATACCGCCCCATGCCGCTAAATTATAAAAGACCACTGGATTTTCCGGAGAGGTGCCAGAGCGGTTGAACGGGCTGGTCTCGAAAACCAGTAGGGGCCTAGTGTCCCTCGAGGGTTCGAATCCCTCCCTCTCCGCCAGAATTTTTGCTTTGCAAAAATTCTGGCGAGACCTCGTCAAAAATCATTCGGGATTTTTGACGGGTCCGCCACATAAGAAGTATGTA
The DNA here is from genome assembly GCA_050008795.1 of Verrucomicrobiia bacterium. Classification (GTDB taxonomy): domain Bacteria; phylum Verrucomicrobiota; class Verrucomicrobiia; order Palsa-1439; family Palsa-1439; genus CAIKBP01. The sequence goes on from JBEKLX010000045.1 coordinate 348, forward strand.
TCACGTTTATATTCTTCTGAATGAAGCGAAAACGAGGACATATACCGGTGTTTCCGACGATGTTGATAAGCGTTTAGAAGAACACAATGCCGGTAGAGTGAAATCATCGCGTCCATATCGTCCTTATAAAATTATACACACGGAATCGTTTGCATCATTGGTTGAGGCAAGACGACAAGAGAAGTTCTATAAATCCGCAACGGGACGCAGGAGATTGAAGGAGATACTTTTCAATACTTGAGTTGCCGGAGACTTGGGATCAGATTTTGCGTTCAGCGCACGCGCGGATTTCGTTGGATGCCATATCCCCGACAAGTTCGTTGTCGGCTGCGGTCTCGACTACCGCGAGCGGTATCGCAACCTGCCCTACATCGCCACGCTCAAACCGGACGCGACCACCAACCGCGCCTAATTCCGACGGGCAACGCCACGAGCATGATCGATGGTTGGAGGGAGAAGGTATTTCAGAAGATTATCGCGAGGTGAAAACAGAACAGACAGTTGAGATCAAAGCTTCTCTTTTTGGATGAAGATGCCTTTATCAACTTTAGCAAAGAAATCTTCGTAGAATTTACCATCATCGATTTGCCTGACATCCATCACATTGCCCGCGTTATCCATGACCTTCATCTGAAAATTGACGCGAACACGGCTGTCTTTACCGAACTCGGATACATTCGCAGTCGCCTCGATAATCGAGTTCTTCTTATAACGCGCATTCTGCCCTGCTAAAAACGTCATCCAGAAGGCCTCGCCATTATCTACCACGCTAACCTCTTTTGTGGCGCTGAGAAGACCGAGGTCAACACTGGCGTTCTTCACGATGTAACCGTCATCCTGCAACACATTCAATACGGCTTTCATGATCAATTTCACGTCGTTCGTTCCGTAAGACCTGGTCTGGAACTGTCTTATCTCAAGTTGTGTCTTCTGTGGGGCAATTGATGCACAACCTGCTGTTATTAAAGCCACGATCAAAAGAAGGCTTGAATGTGTTTTCATTTCGTCCGTGTTAGAACTTGCTTGTGTGGTATGTGAATGACTCCACATTATTGTTTTGGTCGAATTTGATCACAACCGTCAGCGTCTTCTGCGTGCTACTCGCTGCGCCGGCTTGCCGGTTGTAAGCTCCGCCGACGCCGCCCAGAATCAAGGCTGGGCCCGCAAAGCCTCCACCGCCAACGCCTCCTCCAACACTGCCGCTGTCGCTAGAGTATGATGCCTCGGTAGCGATTTTATCGTAGATCCAAGTCTCCTTACCCGAAGAATCCTTCGTGACAATGTTGGGAGATCCCAGAGCCGAGGCAACATCCGCCTGTGACATGCCAACATGTATTTGTTTCTGAACCACACCCAAGGTCATCTCCCTCTCTTGAGTAGAGCCGAGACTCTGTTGATGTTCAGCCGCACTCATGCAACCTGAGGTGAACGTGCAGATCGTGATAAGACAACCAGCTACTAAACCAAGTTCTTTCATTGTTTCCCCCTTCAGCTAAAGCTTTCCTAGGTTGCAGTACCCCTATTGTCAAGCACTTCCACTTTCCTCGTTTTACCCCACCACATTCTTCGGCGAGCCGGCGAGGAAGGCGAGGATGTTGTCGGCGGCGGTCTGTAGGATCCGCTCCAGCGCTTCCTGACTGTTGAAGGCGTTGTGCGGCGTAAACACCACGTTCGGTTTCTTCAGAATCAGATGGTTCCGAATGGCGCGTTGCAGCAGATCGGGATTGACCTTGTCACCAAGCAACGCGCTTTCCTCGTAGATCGCCTCTTCGCCTTCCAGCACGTCGAGGCCGGCGCCAGACAGAATGCCGTCATCCAACGCTTGCAGCAAAGCGTCCGTGTCAACCAGACCGCCACGCGCCGTGTTGATAAGAATCGCGCCGCGCTTGATCTTGCCGATGTTGTTACGGTTGATCAGGTGATGAGTGTGCGGGTTGTACGGCGCGTGCAGCGTGATAATGTCCGACCGGCCAAGCAACGCGTCCATCTCGGCATATTCAAACCCAAGCACTTCGGCCAGGAAGTTGTCGCGGCGCACGTCGAACGCCAGCACCTTCATCCCGAACCCGCGCGCGATGTGGATGACGTGCAGCCCAATCCGTCCCGCACCCACTACGCCGATGGTCTTATCCTTCAAATCGAATCCGCGCAGCCCTTCCAGCGAGAAATTCCCCGCCCGTACCCGCACAAACGCTTCATGAACTTTCCGCGACAACGCCAGAATCAGCGCGAACGTGTGTTCGGCCACGGTGTTTTCGCCATAAAACGGCACGTTCGACACCGTGATCCCACGTTGTTTGCACACCGCCATGTCGATGTGATCGAACCCCGTCGACCGCGTCGCGATAAGCTTCAGCTTCGGTAATTTCGCCAGTTGCGCCGCATCCAGTTTCGAGTAGATGAATGGCGAGATCACCTCTGAGTCGGCAATTACTTTGAAATCACCGTCCTCCAGCGGCTTGCGCGACATCCACAGCACATGTTCCGTGCCCAACCTATCCCGCAGAAACTGTTCTTCCCAGTCGTGTAATTCAAACAATGCGATTTTCATACCCCAGTTCCTTATCCACGGATTCCACAGATTACAGCCATCTTAGAATCCATGCCCATCCGTGTAATCCGTGGATCATTCCCGAATCTTTCCATGTCGCATCTCTCACTGTTGCTCGGCGTCGACGCCGCACTGTCCCCAGCCAATAGCGCGCCACTGCGCAAGGATAACGAAAATTGCCAGCCACAGCAACCCACATCCATCTCACGGTGGACGCTCACGGACAATTCGGCTACTATCCTGCGCAGACCGAGCAGACATCTATGAGCGAATTCATTCCCGTGGCCAAGGTGGCCGACCTAAAACCCGGCGAGTGTAAGACCGTTACCGTCGGCGACCGTAAAGTGGCGTTATTCAACGTCAACGGCAAGTTCTATGTCACTGACAACACTTGCCCGCACAACGGCGGGCCACTCGGCGAAGGCACCCTCAATGGCAACATCGTCACTTGTCCGTTGCACGGCTGGCGGTTCGACGTGACGACCGGTATCTCGCCTGTTTTACCAACAGCCAAGGTGAAACGATTTGAATGCATTATCGAAGGCAACGAAGTGAAGGTAAAAGCCGAGTAGGAGCAAGAGCAAGAGCAAGAGTGAGAATAGATCATGGCAATTAAAACCGCATACGACTTGGCAATGGAACGGCTCGGTAAATCGTCCGCGCCAAAACTCACTGGCGAGCAGAAGAAAAAACTCGCCGAACTCGACCGACTCTACACCTCAAAGATCGCCCAGGTGGAACTCGATTTGAAACCGAAGATTGCCGCCGCCCGTGCCATGGAAAAGTTTGAAGACGCCGACAAGCTGGAAGAAACCCTGCGCGCCGAAATCGCCAAACTCCGTGGCAAACTCGAAGCTGGAAAAGAAGAAATACGGCAAGGCAAATGAAGAAATGGATCGTGGGAGCACCGATGTCAGAATCGGGGCGACCGGTCGGGATGTGATGCTGGCGGCCACCCACGCCGTTTCCTTGTAGCCGCGAATCTTATTAGCGGCTTACCTCCCACAGCCCGGCATTTGCCGCGAAAAAGTTTCGCGGCTACAACCTGCCTGTGCTATTTATTGCCCCATGGCGTACGAATCCTTGCGTGCGTTTGTGGAGAAACTGGAGGCGGCGGGCGAACTGAAACGGATTCCCGCTGAGGGCGATCCCGTTTTAGAGATCACCGAGATTGCCGACCGCGAGATGAAATCGTCCGGCAGCCCTTCGACCAGTTCTACAGGCTCATGGCAAGCAGGCTCAGGACAGGCTTCGCTTGGCGGGAAAGCATTGCTGTTCGAGAAATGCCAGACCAACGACCTTGAGGTACCCGCCGATTGCGATTTCGTGTTGGAAGGTTACGTCGAGCCGAACGAGCCGCTCGAAATGGAGGGGCCGTTCGGCGATCACACTGGATATTACAAGCTGCCGGAGCCGTATCCTAAGTTTCACGTGGAGCGCATCACGCATCGGCGTGAGGCAATTTACCCGAGCACGATCGTCGATCTGCTGCGGAAACTCAGTGACCGCAGATGAACATAGATAGACGCAGATTGTTAGCGGCACTGGGGTTGGTGTTGGTGCTGGCGGCCGGCCTTCGGCTGTTCCATCTCAATGAGCGGGTCATTTGGTTTGATGAAGCCTTGTCCACCTTGATAGCCCGTGCCGATGTCGGCGGTGCCATCACAGCAGCTGATAGTGAGCGCCTGCCGCCGTTGTTCAATCTCGTTTTGCATTTCTGGACGCGCATGGCGCCGGGCGAAATCGGCGCGCGGTGGTTGTCGATCTTGCTCGGTGTAGCCGCGGTAGCAGCGGCGTTTGCCATCGGCAACGCGATTGCCGGACGGACAACGGGGTTGTTGGCTGCGCTGTTTCTTGCGTTATGTCCACTGCATGTCTGGTATTCGCAGGAAATACGGATGTACGCGATGCAGACGCTGCTGGTCTGTCTATCATTTCTATTCATGTTCCTCGCATGTGAGCGCCGCCGTCCAATGTGGTGGGTGTTGTACGTCGTGGCGACCGCGCTGAGCTTGTACGCGCAGTACACGTCATTCCTCGCGTTGGTGGCACAGAATATCTATTTCCTTCTTACACAGCGGAAACAATCCGGCAACCGGCGTGCGTGGTTGTTATCGCAAGCATGTATCGCGCTGCTTTTTGCTCCATGGCTGCCATTTCTAATCGCACATGTCATGGAACGCACTGGTGGCTTCTGGATAAGACCACTGACATGGGACATGCCGGTAAGATTCTTTGCGTTGCTGAGTGGCTCGAATCTGACCGATACGGGCACGCGCTGGCCGGCGATTGGAATCAGTTTATTGCTGCTGGCGGTGGCTCTGACGGTCCTGTTCCGCGACAAGGAGGCGCGGCCGCGCGCGCTGCTGCTGACGCTGTGGTTCTTTGTGCCGCTGGTGTTGCTTGTGCTGGCGTCTCTGGGGCAGAACCTGTTCCTGCCGCGTGTGATCCTTTACATCGCACCGGCATTCGCACTGTTGATCGGCTGGGGAACGGCGCGGTTGTATGCATCGCAGCACCGCATACTGGCAACCACCTGCGTGTGCGTGCTGATGGCGTTCAACCTATTCGCGCTGCAAGGATATTACTTTAACGACAACTGGTGGGTGAAATCGCCATTGCGCGAGGCTAGCGCGCAGATTGTCGGAGAGTTTCAGCACGGCGACATCGTGATCCACTCGTCGCGGTTTTCCTATCGGCCGCTCCAGTACTATGACGGCACCCGCGTCACACAGGGGTTGCTGGTCGAAACCGAAAATCTTCCCGGATTGTTCCGCGTCATCGGCAACAGCCAGTTGCCGAAGGACACAGCGTCATTCCGGCGGATCTGGCTCGTGCTCTACCCCGATTTCCAACAACCGGGCCTGCACCAACGCGTGCTCGACTGGATGAACAAGCACCACACATTGCGCCGTGTCGTTCACGATTCACGGAGGCTCTATGTCGCGCTTTACGACCGGAGCGACGTCACACTTGCGCCTTCGTTGTGGGTAATTTCGCCACGGTAAGACTTGATTGCGGCGTCGGTGAATCCTAAAGTGATCATAGCGAGCGCATGAAGCATTCTGATTTTGTTCATCTACATCTGCACACCGAGTACAGTCTACTCGATGGCGCGTGCCGCATTAGCGACGTGATGGAGAAGGCGCACGCGACGAAAATGCCCGCCGTCGCCATCACCGATCATGGGAACATGTTCGGGGCGATCGAGTTTTATCGCGCGGCGCAGGAACGCGGTATCAAACCGATTATCGGCTGCGAAGTGTACGTCGCGCCGGGAAGCCGCCTCGACAAGAAGGCCGGCAACGCGCGCACCACCGCGTCGCACCTTATTCTGCTGGCGAAGGACGACGTCGGCTACAAGAACCTCATCAAACTGGTCACTGCGGCGCATCTCGAAGGGTTCTATTACAAGCCGCGGATTGACAAGCCGCTTCTGGCTGAGCACGCCGCGGGGTTGATCGGGATGACATCGTGTTTGAAAGGCGAGGTGCCGGCGAAAATTGCCGACGGCCAACTCGCGCAGGCCAAGACAGCGCTCGACGAGTACCGGCAGATCTTCGCGCCGGGAGATTTTTACATCGAATTGCAGGACCATGGCGTGGAAATGCAGCGCACGGTCAATCGTGCGCTCATTGAGTTGGCGCACGAGTTCCAAATACCACTGGTGGCCACGAACGATGTGCATTACGTGGAGCGCGCGCACCATGCAGCGCACGACGTGTTGATCTGTCTGCAGACGCAATCGATGCTCGCTGACGAGAAACGGATACGCTACCCGAGCGACCAGTTTTATCTGCGAACGCCCGAGGAGATGCACGCGTTGTTCACCGAGCTGCCCGAAGCGCTCAACAACACGCTGGCTGTCGCTGAGAAATGCAACCTGGTGCTGGAATTTGGCAAACTACGGTTCCCCGTCTATCACTCACCCGAAGGGACCACACGCGAGAAGTATCTGCGGCAACTGTGTGAACAGGGACTGCGCGAGCGGTACGGCATAGACTGGAAAGCGCCAAAGAATCCCGACGAGAAGACAATTGTCGAGCGCGTTGAGTATGAGTTGAAGGTGATCGAGAAGACGGGTTTCGTGAGCTATTTCCTCATCGTCTGGGATTTCGTCCATTTTGCGAAGAGCCGTGGCATCCCCGTCGGCCCGGGCCGCGGCAGCGCAGCAGGCAGCGTGGTGGCGTACGTCTTGAAGATCACCGACATCGATCCGTTGCGTTATCAACTGCTGTTCGAGCGGTTCCTAAACCCCGATCGCATCTCGCCGCCCGACATCGACATGGATTTCTGCTACAACCGCCGCCCCGAGGTCATTGATTACGTGCGCAAGAAGTACGGTGAGAAATGCGTCGCTCAGATCATCACGTTCGGCACGCTCGGCGCGAAAATGGTCGTGCGCGACGTGGGCCGCGTGCTCGGCCTGCCGTACGTCGAAGGCGACCGGATCGCGAAGATGATTCCACCCGATATCGGGATGACTCTGAAGAAAGCGTTGGATATATCGCCGGAATTGAAGGCCGCATACCAGACCGAGGACACCACGCGGCGGATCATCGACTATGGGTTCACGCTGGAAGGCTTGGTGCGAAATGCCTCGACGCACGCCGCGGGAGTAGTCATCGGCGCGGAGCCACTGACGAACATCGTTCCCCTGACCACAGGCACGAACTCGAACGAAATCGTCACGCAATACTCGATGAACCCGCTCGGCGAGCTTGGCCTGTTGAAGATGGACTTCCTCGGTCTGAAGACCCTCACCGTCATCAAGGACACCATCGATCTTATCGCCGAGACCGCGGGTCAGAGGATTGATATCAGCCAGATTCCGCTCGGCGACAAGATGACATTCGATCTGCTGAACAAAGCCAACACCATCGGCGTGTTCCAGCTTGAATCTCAGGGAATGCGCGACCTGTGCCGGCGCATCGGTGTGGACTCCGTCGATGTGATCATCGCCCTGATCGCGCTGTTCCGCCCCGGACCGATGAACATGCTCGATGATTATGTGAACCGCAAACATGGGAAGACAAAAGTTACATACGATCATCCGTTACTCGAACCGATTTTGAAAGAAACATTCGGCGTATTTGTTTATCAAGAACAGGTCATGCAGGCGACCAACGTGCTTGCGGGTTACTCGCTTGGTGCGGCCGATCTGTTGCGACGCGCGATGGGCAAGAAGAAGCCCGAGGAAATGGAAAAACAGCGCGAGATTTTCATCAAAGGTTGTCACGAGAAAAACAAGATCCCTCACCCCAAGGCCGAGAAGATTTTCGATACACTCGCCAAGTTTGCCGGATACGGTTTCAACAAATCCCACAGCGCCGCCTATGCTGTCGTCGCCTACCAGACCGCATGGCTGAAGGCGAACCATCCTGTCGAGTTCATGGCGGCGTTGTTGTCCAATGAACTGGCCAACACCGACAAGATCCAGCTTTTCGTTGGCGAGTGCAAACGGATGGGCATTGAGGTGCTGCCGCCGGATGTAAACGAGAGCGGCGTGCGGTTCACTGTGGGCGGTGGCAAGGTCCGTTTCGGTTTGGCGGCGATCAAGAACGTCGGCGAGATCGCCGTGCAGAACCTCATCGAGGCACGCGCTGCGGGTGGACGGTTCAAGTCATTTGACGATCTCTGTGGACGAGTGGACCTGCGCGTTGTTAACCGCAAGGTGCTGGAAACGCTCGCCAAATGTGGCGCGTGCGACTCATTTGGGAAGCCGCGCCCACAGTTGTTCGCTGAGGTCGAGTACCAGATTAATCGCGCCACCAGTGCACAACGCGACCGCGATCGCGGCCAGGCAGCGCTGTTCGATGTTGTGCCCGTCAACGTGCGACGACCGGCATCCAGAACTCCTGCGGAAGTGGATTGGAGTGAGAGTGAAATGCTGGCATTCGAGAAGGAACTGCTCGGTTTTTACGTCACAGGACATCCGTTGACGAAGTATGCCGACATACTGCGCCGCTACGAGCTGGCGTCGACTGCCCAACTCGCGAAACTGCAGGACGGTCAGGCGACCCGGCTCGGCGGCATCATCAGCAAGTTGCAGCTCAAGACCACCAAACAGGGCCGGGCGATGGCCATCATGACACTGGAAGACCTCGATGGCGCAGTCGAGACGTTGGTGTTCCCCGATGCATATGCCCGGTGCGCCATGAACCTGCGAGCCGACGCCGCCGTATTCGTTTGTGGCACCGTGAGCCTGCGCGAAGACAAACCCAAGGTCTTCGCCGACCATGTCATCCCGCTGGATGAAGTCCCCAAACAATTCACCAAAGCAGTTCATATTCGCCTCCCTGCGGAGACGGCGCAGGCATCAGTACTGGAAAAGGTGCAGGCAGTGTTGCACCAGCACAAAGGCAGTTGTCCGGTCTTCTTTTGTTTCATGTACCCCGACGGCAAACTGGTGTTCATGGAAACGCACGATCATTTTGCCGTTGCGCCATCGGATGCCCTTGTACGGGGACTTGAGAACATCCTCGGTGAAGACACCGTCTGGCTCAAGGTGGACACGGAAAAACTCGACTGCGCCGCCAATGGCAACTCCGAACGCTTTCGGGGTAAACGCCGGAGCAACGGAAAATCCGTCCAGTCATTCTGACCCCGCATTCGCGGAGGGAAGCATCTCACACCGCACCACGGTTGGCGCGTGAGAAAAGCTAGTTAGCTCATGGTCACAATCTGAAAGAGCGGGTCGTCACTTTGAAACGATGAGCTTTTGTCCCACTTGCAGGGCGTCGGTCGGTGGTGGTGTCGCGCTGCCGCCGCTGGTATGACCACTGATCGCGGCGATCTCTTTGGCAACCGCGTCCAGGATGATTTGCTTATCTTTCTCACGGGCGGCATCGCTGGCCTTGATCTTCGCCTCCAGCGCCTGCGTGTCGGTGGCTGATACCGTGCCGGTGCGGTGAAGTTCGACGACCTGTGCTTGGAGTTCGATGATTTGCTTCTGCATCTGTTGCTGATCGAACTGCAGCGCTTCGATCTGTTGCGACAGTTGTTTCAGTCGCTCATCAATAATCGCCAGGTTCTGGGCGACGTTTGACTCGGCCTGCCCCGCTCTGAGCGGGGCCATTGCGGCGATGGTGAACACGCCACTGGCGCACAGGGTGATAACGAGGGTAAGAGCGCTCCTAGGTTTCATGGTGGGAATCTAGGAATCCCGGCGCTGCGATGCAAGCCCCGAAAGTTTCCCCTGACACCGTCAAGGCTTTCGGGGCAAGCCTGCAGTGGTGGCAGTGCGGGTTTCTGCTTAAATCGTCGCCGTTAGCGCTGGTCTTACTTCTGTGAGACGCGCCAGAGCAGCCAGATGCCGAGCAATTCAAACAGAACGTTCGGGAACCAGAGGATCGCTTCAGGGTGGAGCGACGGCCTGCCCTTGACCGCGTTTGCGAGGACGAGGAAAAAGTAGAAGACCATCGCCAGACCCAAGCTGATGGCGATGCCTACCGAGGTTTCACGCCGGCTGGTCTTTAGACCGAGCGGAATGCCGAGCATGGTAAACGTAAAACACGCCGCTGCCCACGCGATGCGCTGGTGTGCCTCCATGATTGCCGCGGCGGCGGAGGAACCCTGCGTGCGCAGCCGGTCAATCTCGTCCCGTAGTTCATAAAACGTCAGATCGCCCAGGGTCTTACCCGCCGCAACGCTACGGAGCGCCTTGCCGAGATCGAGTTCCACCGGATAACGCATGGCGGTGGCGCCGGTGCGGATCCTACTTGCATTGGTCGGGTCATCCCGGTCGCGGAGGTCGCCCCGGACATCATATAGGTCGAGCAACACCTTGCGTTCGGTAGCTTTCACCGAGACGACGCCGCGTCGGGCATGGAACCTGGAAAGCGTGTTGTTGTTATCGCCGATCTCGTAGATGGTGACGTCCTCGATGATATTTCCCTTTTTGCGCGAGAGGTAGATGATGTAACCGGGAAAATCCCTGATGGGTGTGTTCTCTTCCAGCAACGCCATCGGTCGTTCCAGGCCGATTCGCAGCAGCAGCGTCTTCAACTGAAACTGGCACAGCGGCATCAACGTCATGCTGATGTACAAGCCCAACGCGGCGGCCAGGCTGCCCAGCAACAACACCGGTGCCGCCACTTGCCAGAGACTGATCCCGCAGGCGCGCATCGCCGTGACTTCATTGTCGGCGCTCATTCGTCCGAACACCAGCAATGTCGTCGCCAGCATAGCCATCGGCAATGAAAACATCAGCACCTTTGGCATTGCCAACAGTAAAAACTGCATGATCGCGCCCAGCCCGATGTGCCGGCTTACCAGCAAGTCGCTGAGCCGCCTGAGCGAACCCGCAAGCAGTAGTACAAACGTGAACACCCCCATGGTGAAACCGAGAGTGACGAGCGCCTGCCGTGTGATATAATTGGGCAAAACTCTCATCGGACGTGGTTACCACTAACAACTTTTCTGCGCAAACGCCATGCAAAAGCTCGCGTCAGATCCATTGCGGCGCGTTCCAAGCCGTTTTGGAGCCTGCGCTTGCTCAAGCAGTTGCCGTTCACAAGCAAGAGCATGGGCTGCTCTCGCCGTTACGCGTCGTTGTCCCCACACGCCTACTCGCCTTGTATCTCCGCCGGAAACTCGCGCCTCACGTCAACATCCATTTCCAAACTCTTTCCGACCTGTTGCCTCCGACAAGCAAGCTCGCGCCTCTCCCTGGCCTCGAACTCCTCTGTGCCCGCATCGCGCGCGACGTGATAACGCGCGACGGCTACTTCTCACCGGTGCGCGAAACCCGTGGGTTCCACACCGCACTGCTCAAAACCTTCACCGACCTCAAAGAAGCCGCCATCGAACCGGGCGCCTTTCAGCGCGCAGCCAGGACGAAGAAACTCAAGGAACTTTCCGTCGCCTACAGCGCCTTCTGCGACTGGCTCTGCGAGCATGATTACGTCACTGAAGCCGACCTCTTTCAAAAAGCTCAAATCTCCGATCCCCAGTCTCCCATCTTGCTCTACGGTTTCTACGACCTCAACGCTGCGCAGAAATGTTTCGTTCGCCGTCTCGCGCCAGATGCCGTGTTTTTCCCGTGGACTGAACACAGTGCCGCCTACGCACAACCGCTTCTCGACTGGTTCCAATCGCTGGGCTATTCGGTTGTCGCCTCTCACCCTGCTTCCTTTTCCCTTCGCCCTCTGGTCATTTCCGCGCCCGGCGAAGCCGCCGAAGTCCGTGAAGCAGCGCGCGCCGCGCTCGTGTACCTTCGCGAACATCCTGACAACACATTCAACGACGTCGCCATCCTCTGCCGCAGCCGCGAACAATACGACGCGCTCTTCCGCGACACATTCCATCATCTAGGCATCCCGACCTATTTCCGGGGCGGCCGCCCCATCGGCGAACATATTGACGCGAAACGGTTCTGCCTTCTCTTGGAAGTAATCCGCAGCGACTACAGCCGCGCCGCCGTCATGGAACTGGCCTGTCACCTCGTGCATCCCGCGCGCCAGCTCCGCTCGGAGCAGAACTCCGAGCGGAGCTGGGATACAGAATCCATCCAACTCGGCATCGTCGGAGGTAAGTCGCAATGGCGTGCGCGCTGCCGTGAAAACACTTCGCTCCGACAATTCATCGAATCACTCTTCACCGCGTGCGACGCTGTCCCTGCAAAATCAAGCTGGCAACAATTTGCCGACGTCGTGCTCGCTGCTTGGCAGAAGATTGGTGGCCAACACGAGCCGGTCCGCAAAACAATCCAGGCGCTTCGCGAACTCGACGAGTTTGAGTCGCCAATCGCATTCGAGACTTTCGCCGACTTCTGCTTGCGCGCGCTCGACGGCAACCGCGAACCCAACAGCCAACTCCAGGGCGGCGGCATGTTCGTCAGCGATGTGATGGGCGCGCGCGGCCTGAATTTCCAGTTCGTCGCCGTGCTCGGCCTCGTCGAAAAAAGTTTTCCGCGCATCATCACTGAAGATCCCCTGCTTCTGGATGGCGAACGCGAAAAGATCAGTCCTAATCTTCCGCTCAAACGGCGTGGTTATGACGAAGAACGTCTGTTGTTCGACTTCGCCACCAGTTGCGCCCATGACAGACTCGTGCTGAGTTACCCGCGTCTGGAACCTGTCACCTCTCGTTCCCGCGTGCCGTCGTACCTGCTATTGGAGCGCATCGGCGCGAAGACCTTCAAGATGCTGGAAGAACAAGCGCAACATATCCCGCTCTCGCCGGTACGCCTAGAAACGCTGCCGCTCGAAACCCGTGAGTTCGATCTGCCTGCGCTCAGCGAAACGACTGACGAAACATATCTCAGCCTAATCTCTCCATTGTTGCCAGCAGGCTTGTCCGCTGCTCGGCGCTGGCGAAAACACGAGTTAACAGCGTACGACGGCTTGATTGCGGGCCGCGAAGCGTTGAAACTTCTGCACGAGCGGTTCGTGCTGGAAAAACTTGTCATCAGTGCCACGTCGTTGGAGGATTTCTTCCGTTGCCCATTCTATTATTTCCAGAAACACGTGCTCCGCACCGAACCCTGGGAGGAACCTGAAGCAGCGCTGACGGTTGACGCCGCCGATCTCGGCTCCCTCTACCACAAAATTCTGGAGGACTACTACCGTAAACAACCGGGCGCTGATTTGGCAGCCATCATAGAGGCGCAGTTCCGCGAGTTCGAACAGAGCGGCGTTACGGGATATGCAGCCATCTGGGAACTCCGGAAACAAATCATTCGCGAGGAGATCGTTGCCTTGGCGCGCAGGGAACAAGCGGACATCGTGCGTTGGACGCCAATGGATTTCGAGCGCAAGTTTAGTGATATCGCCGTCGCGCCACCGGTGCGGTTGCACGGCAAAATCGATCGCATCGACCAGGACGCGGACGGCAATCATCTGCGCGTGCTCGATTACAAATCGGGCCGGTTCAAGAAGGGGTTGAAGGACAACGATTTCGCGCATGGCAGAGCACTGCAATTGGCGTTGTATCTTCTGGCCGCCGAGAAGCTGTTTCCCGGCAAGATTGTCGAGTCGGCCAGCTACCTGTATTTCACGTTGCGGGGCGGCTATCGCACGGCGAGCTTTTCGCGCGACGCGCTCACGGATCGCCAGGCTGAATTGAATCAATTGCTCCAGACCGCCGCGGATATGGTGCGAGATGGCATCTTCGCGCAGTACGCGCCGATGAAGAATGATCCCTGCCGCGTGTGCGATTTCCGCCCCATCTGCGGCAACGGCATCCACAAGCTTTACCTGCTCAAGAACCAAGACCCGCGCATGGCGGCATTCCGCGCAATCAAGGAGGACGAGTCGTGAACAGGCGAGAGCCGGTGGATGCTAAAGCACGTGAGTCGGCGGAGCGCGACCTCGACACCACGTTTTTCGTAGAGGCCGCGGCTGGCACGGGTAAAACGACGTCGCTGATTGCGCGCATCGTGTCGGCCGTCACATCGAAACGGGCGCGTGTGCACGAGGTGGTTGCCATAACGTTCACCGAAAAGGCCGCCGGCGAATTGAAGATGCGATTGCGCGAAGAATTAGAGAAGAAAATGCCCGAAGCGCTCGCCGATATCGAGCAGGCGCACATAACGACAATCCATTCATTCTGTGCGTGGATTTTGCGGGAACGGCCCGTGGAAGCGGCGGTGGACCCGCAATTTGCCGTTGCTGATAACATGCAGGCGCAACTGTTGTTTGACGATGCCTGGGACGAGTGGTTCGAGCATCAGCTTGCTGAGAATCTGCCAGTCTTGCGGCGCGCGATTCTCCGTGAGTTTAATCTGGGCGTGCTTCCTGCATTTGCAGGTTTGTTACACAAACACCGGGACGTTCTAAGTCGCGCCAAATGGCCAAAGCCGTTGCCGTGCGATCTACAACGGACACTGGCCGAGTTACGCGTGGGGGCGTCTGTTGTCTCGTGCTGCTTGAATCATTGTACGGCGAGAACGGAGAATTACCACCAACAGGCGATGGCGATGTTGGATGTGATTGCGCAGGCCGATCAGATGACTGAGGAACGTCTGGTTGCCGCGCTGTGCGAATTGGATTTGAGACAGCCGAAACGCGTGGCTGATTTCGACACGAAGGAACATTTCGACGCATTCAAGGCGGCGATCAAGAAATTGCAGCCTATGTTGACGGAATTCGCCGCCGCGGCTGGCCATAATCTATTGCTGGAACTAGCCCAATGGTTGCGCGGGTTTATCGAGCACCTGCAGCGATGCAAGCACAACGCGGCGTTACTCGATTTCTATGACCTGCTCCTGAAGACACGCAACCTGCTCCGCGACAACGTGGAGGTGCGCCGTGAACTGCAATCCCGCTTCAAGTTCATCCTCGTGGACGAGTTTCAGGATACCGATCCGGTGCAAACAGAGATCATCATGCTGCTCGATGAAGGGAGGCCCGGCAAGCTGTTCATTGTCGGCGATCCGAAGCAAAGCATTTACAGTTTTCGCGGCGCCGACATCGAACTCTACGCGGCGACGCAGCGCGAAGTGGAGAAGCACGGAAAAGCGCTGCAGTTCCAGCAGAATTTCCGCAGCGCCTCGACGATTTTGGACTGGGTCAACGCCGTATTCGGCAAGCTCATTGTCCGTTCCACTGATGGCGATTACCAGCCTGACTACATCAAGCTTGCCGCGGCGCCACATCTGGAAACGAACGAGCCCCGCGTGACGTTGCTCAGACCGGGCAAGATCGAGAAGAAACGCGCCGACGAAGCGCGAGGTGACGAAGCTGAAGCGATTGCGCGTTATCTGGTTGCGGAACAGAGGGCGAAGCGGTTGCGCTGGTCGGACACGGCGATGTTGTTCCGCAGTTTCACGGGGCTGGAATGGTACACCAGCGCGTTGGTCGCGCACGGCATCCCGTTCCGCATTGTCGGCGGCAAAGGTTACTATCAACGGCAGGAAGTTGAGGCGTTGATCGCACTGCTGTGTTGCCTCAACAATCCCAATGACCGCCTGCATCTCGTCGCTGCCCTGCGCTCGCCATTATTCGGCTGGACGGATGAACAGGTATTTCTCGTATCACAGACCACGGGCTTGAACTACACCATTGCGCCGAATGCCGAGAAGGCATTTGCGTTGTTGGATGAACTTCATCGTGTGCAGCACGATTATTCCGTGGCCGGCTACGTCGAACACGTGCTGGCACAGGCCCATGTGTGCGAGGCGTTCATGATGAGCCAGCCTGATGGCGCCCAGTGCGTCGCCAATCTGTTGAAGGCGCTTGATCTGGCCCGGCAAATGGAGGCTATGGGCGTGCGCTCGCTACGCGCATTTGTCCGACATTTGAGCGAGACGGTCGTTGGAGGCATCGAGGAGGAACCCTCGCCTGCCAACGAAGAGACTGATGACGTCGTGCGCATCCTTACCATGCACAAGTCGAAGGGTTTGCAGTTCCCCGTCGTGGTGTTACCCGACTTGGGGGGAGGCTCGTCGGATTCAGACGATCAACTTCTTGTTCATCGCGATGACGGGCGCATCGAACTTCGGTTCAGCGGTTGTAGGACGAACGGATTCGATGAATTGAATCAGCACCAAAAGGCACGAGAAGAAGCTGAAGAGATTCGCTTGCTTTACGTTGCCGCAACACGCGCCCAACAACGGTTGGTCATCCCATGGTTTGCCGAAAAGGGTGAACGGATCGACTTGTTGCTCCGGGGGTTTAAACCGAAGCAAAGCGAGCTTGTGGAGGTGGTTGAAGTTCGGCGCTCCGTCGGCACTTCGACGGAACCAAAGATCACACCAAGAACCGGTCACGCTCCCGCGGAACTGATCGCCCGACGACAAGCATGGTTGGACGGACACAAGGAACTGCTGACGCGGGCGACGAAACCATTGACGCGCGTGAGTCCGTCGAAACTTGCGGGCGAAATGGAGCTGAGTGAGGGAGAACCGGGCGGCGTCGAGCGCGAGCTGGCAATGGATTTCGGCATTGTTGTTCACGAAGCGCTCGAACAGATGAACACCGACGCGATTACGTGCTCGGTGTTGAGCGAAGCGGACAAGGAACGGGCCACCCAGATGGTGGGCCGTGCATTGCAGTCGGAGCTGCTGAAGCGCGCACAGAAAGCCGAGCAGGTTTATCGAGAGATCCCCTTCTCGCTCATGACAGACGATGGAATGATGGACGGCAAGATAGATCTGTTGTTCTGCGAAAAAGGAAAGTGGACGCTTGTGGATTACAAGACTGACGCGCGTGTTGATGTGAAGCGATACATCGGGCAAATGCGCGCGTACGAATCGGCCTTGAAACAAGTGGCCGGGATTACATTGGCGGAGAAGCTGCTCTTTTTCCTCGGGTCGGAGACGATCAAGCAGGCGGACGAATGATCAAGGTCGATTTGCACATACACACGAGCGAGGATCCTGAGGATGGGCTGCGCTATCCGGCGACGTCGATCATCGACAAGGCGGTCGAACTGGGGTTCGGGGCGATCGCTATCACGTTGCATGGCCGTGTGCTGGAGGACGAGCGCGTGTTCGCTTACGCGCAACGGAAGGGGCTGCTGCTGATCCATGGCGTGGAATGGAGATCAGACCACGGCGACGTGCTGTTGTACAACGTCACCCAGCGGGAACTGGAACGGCTTCGTTCGCTGGCCGACCTGCGCGCGTTCCGCCGTGACCGTGGCGACGATCTGTTGGTAATCGCCGCGCACCCGTACTTTTTCAGACACAGCTTGAACTGTCACCTCATTCGGAACCTGGACCTGTTCGACGCCGTGGAGTACTGCCATCTTCACTTCCCGTGGCTGAACCTGAACCGGCGTGGTGTGCGCATCGCCGAGCAACATGGCAAAGCGGTCGTGGCCACTTCCGATGCGCATAATCTTTGGATGTTTGGCCGTCACTACACGCTCGTGGACGCCGCACCAACGCAAACGTCGATCTTCCGCGCGATCCGCGAACGCCGTGTCCAATTGCATAGTCCCCACGTCTCAATCTGGGACTGTCTTCGAATGATCGTATTCGATCCTATTCTTGAACGGAGCCCGGGGAAAACGGTCGAGAGCTTTGCCAATCAGCCGGCGAAATAGACCGCCAACTGCTTCGGGCCATGCGCGCCTATCACAAGAGTTTTCTCAATGTCAGACGTGCGGCTGGGACCGGTGATAAGGCAAAGCGAACTCGGCCAATGGCCGTTGTACCGTTGCCGCAACAGCGTAAACGCTGCTGCCAAGTCAGGCACGATCTGGTCGCACCGCGCAATCACCAAATGCACCGGCGGCAACACTGACAACGCCCGCTCACCTGACGCGTGCATGCTTACAATGATCGAACCCGTTTGCGCCACGAGACAATCGCAGCCGGTGACTCCGATGTCCGCTTCCCGCGCCGTCGCTGTGCCGTCGCCGGCCACCTGCCGCACCAGCGTGCTGCCATCGATGGCAATCTTTGGGAACGCCTTCATAAACTCGCGTAACTGCTGTGATGAATCGAGCAGATTGCCCCGCACTGCGGTGAATTCGGCCCGGAACCGTGCCTCGACATCGCCCACGGGCAGCCAGATTGGTGCGGTAGTAGGCATGGTCGGGCGCGGCGCCTCCGTGCGCAACGCGGTGCGGACGCGACTGAGAATGTTTTCGCGTGCAGGAATCATGATCTAGTTCTGCTGTTATCGTCCATTCCTGCCCACAATTCGCGGAAGCTTTGTTCCGGCACCTCCGGCAACTCACGACCTTGCATCCAAGCCTTCGCCAACGGCGCAGCCAAGCCGAACCTTATTGCGAGCCGCGCCAGTTTGCCGGTGATTCGGTAGCGAGTTGCATCCTGCATCACCCAACACCACGCTTTGAACGCGAGCCGCTGTAACGGATTGTCGAACTTGCGCCGCACGGCGTTGCGGCGGTTGTGCAGCAGATGACGATGAACGTCTATGCGCACGGGACAGACCCCGGTGCATGCACCACACAAGCTGCTGGCGTAAGACAGGTGCGACCATTCGCAGGCGTCGCGCAGATGTGGCGTAATGACTGAGCCGATTGGGCCTTGATACGTTGTTCCGTAGGCATGTCCTCCGATGTTTTTGTACACGGGACATGCGTTGAGGCACGCACCACACCGGATGCAGTGGAGTGCGTCGCGTTGTTCGACATCAGCCAGCAGGCGCGTCCGTCCGTTATCGAGCAGCACCACGTGAAATTCTGTGGGACTATCTGGCTCGCCGTCGCGTCGAGGGGCGCCGACCAGCGTGTTGTATGCGGTGACACCCTGGCCAGTCCCGACCTGCGCCAGCACCGGCCACAATACCGCGAGATCTTCAAAATGCGGGATCACCTTCTCGATTCCAGCCACTACCACATGAATCCGCGGCAGCGACACGCTTAGCCGTCCGTTACCCTCGTTGGTGCTCAACGCCACCATACCCGTGTCGGCCACCAGAAAATTTGCGCCCGTGACACCCATATCGGCGGATAGAAACACCTTGCGCAGTTGTTCTCGAGCAACGCCCGCCAATTCCCCTGCGGTCGCCGTAAGCGGCGTGCCAAATCTTTCATGAAACAAGATGGCAACGTCTGTTTTAGTCAGATGCATGATTGGCGTGAGGATGTGATACGGCGATTCGCCACGCAACTGGCAGATGAACTCGCCAAGGTCAGTCTCCACCGGCTCGATGCCCGCTGCCGCAAATGCGGCATTAAGATGGATTTCCTCGGTCACCATGGACTTCGACTTGACGACCTTTTGCACGCCGCGCTGCTGCGCCAGCTCCACGATGTAACGGCGCGCGTCCTCCGCCGTCTCAGCCCAGAAAACATGGCCTCCGTTTTCAACGACGGCGCGTTCAAATTGCTCAAGATAACTATCGAGGTGATTGATGGCTTTCCATTTGATTTGTGCAGCGGTCGAGCGGGCATTCTCCCAACCCGCATAACGTGTTCTGCCTCGCGCAACTGCGTCATCGTAAGTGGCGATGTTTTTCTCAAGGACTGCGCGGTGTCGCGGATCCGCGGCTTTTTTTGCAGCGGCGCGCCGAAATTGTTGGGCCGCATTCATCTTGCCGCCAGAACCTCCGCCAGCGAGACAGTTTTGATCGGCAGTTTGCGGCGTCTAGCGTAACCGTCAATCTGCATCAGGCAACTGGGATCCGCGCTAACGACGTACTCAGCGCCCGTGCGCTGGATCGAGTCAACCTTGACCCCATCCATCGCGCAGGAAATCATCGGGAATTTCACCGAGAACGTTCCACCGAATCCGCAACACGTCTCAGCCTTGTCCATCTCGACGAGTTCCAGACCCTGCACGTTACGGAGCAACATGCGCGGCTCTTCCTTGAGCCGGAGCTCGCGCAGCGCGTGGCAGCCGTCATGATACGTTACCTTTGCGGGAAACCGCGCACCGACATCTGTTATGCCGAGCTTATTCACCAGAAACTCTGAGAACTCGAATGTATTGGCGGTAACCCGTGTTGCTTTGCCAAGAAGTTCAGGATGATAATTCCTTACCATTGCTGTGCATGAACCTGAGGGGCATACGATCGCGTCGGCATCGGCGAACACTTCGCCGAAACGTTTGGCCAGTTTTCGTGCTTCATCCCAGTAGCCGGTGTTGAATGCCGGCTGACCACAACAGGTCTGTGCGGTCGGGTGGTAAACCTCAATCTTGAGCCGCCGCAACACCGTCACCATCGCCACAGCAACTTGCGGACAGAATTGATCCACGAAACACGGGATGAACAACGCCACGCGCATAGGCGTTGAACGTAGAGACGCCGTGGAGGCAAATCAAGCGGTAACTTTTTGTGAATCCGGAACGGACGAATACAGAGTCAGTCTGCCGAGGCGTTCGTCGCACTCAACAATCCCAGCAGTACGTCCTTTGCCGCCCAGACAAGCGACAACGTCAGCGAGAACGGCAGCAATAGTATGCCGACCACCACGATGTTCGTTTGATCCGCCAACCAGATGATTTCGGATATGACGCCGGTATGTTTCGCTGCCGCGGCCCCGAACGCATATACGAGCGCACCAATCAACGGCAGCAGTAAAAACGCAACACTGCCCGCGTTGTACCACTTCGATTCCACCGCCAGATCACGCCGACCTATTGCCGCCGCGAGCGCGCTGACGCTGCAGTTCAACAAAACTGTATACACCACGCCCGCGCCGAGAAACGCCAGCGCGTTAGCCAGCAGATACTCGTTCCACGGTACATGACGCCAGGCGCAAAAGAATACCGCGAAATACGCCAGCGCTGCCGCTGCGCCAAGCAACGTTTCTGTTCGCACTCGCCATGCGTCGTTCCCGCTAAGCCGCACGCGCCATAACCGCCATGAGCCGATCAGCACGGCCGCCAGCCCGAACGCCAGCAATCCGATGTCGAACCCCGATGTACGTGTTGGAGCCAGCACCGACCCAGCCAGCAAATGAGCCGCAGCCACCGCAGTCAGGATCAGTCCCCAGAAAATCGAATAGAATCCCTGCAGCAACCGCACCAAGGTTGCTGCACTCAGTTTCGCCTGGGTGTCTGCAGGTTCCGACATATCTTGACTCGAACGCCGCTTACTTATCGGTGTGTTGTTTCAGTTCGGCGTACAACTCATCCAGCGCTTGCGGCAACACGCGCACGTCGCTGATCACGGGCATGCAATTCGTGTCGCCGTTCCAGCGCGGCACTATGTGGATGTGCAGGTGATCTTCCACGCCAGCGCCCGCCACGCGACCTACGTTCATACCGATATTGAATCCCTCGGGCTTGATTGCGCGCGTCAGCAGTTGCTTGCAGCGGCGCGTCAACGTCATCAAGTCCGCCAGTTCCTGTTCGGTGAGATCGTCAAGGTCGCCCGTGTGTTTGTACGGGGCAACCATCAAATGACCGGCGTTGTACGGGTAAGCGTTTAGTAGTGCGAAACAGGTGCGGTCGCGGATGAGGATGTGATTCTTCGCGTCGTCAGATTCCTGCGGCTTACGACAAAGAAAACAGCCCGGTTCCTTTTTCCCGAGGATGTATCGAATTCGCCATGGCGCCCAAATACGTTCCATGGCAACGTTATAGAACCGCGCTGTGGACAAGTCAACGCAGGTTCAAAGAGGTAATTGCATAACGATAGAGATAGCCGACGCGGGCCTCAGCCCGCGTTCGGCTCATCGAGTGGATAGGCTGTCTCATCACTCACGGCCTCCAGAAACAGCGTATGAATCCAGCAAGAGTGCCAGTGACGAGTGCTGGATAAATCAGGAAAAGATCGGCGCGAATGTTATACCTGTGGGCCATACAAAAAACCTCCCAACCTCCCCATAATCCCCAGGCAATTCCAACCAGCAGTAAGGGACGACTTCGCAAGAATGGGAATCGGGGTCGGGCCCACGCCGCTGCGATGGAAATGAAAATGAAAATGGTGGACACAGCCCAGATACGAAGCGGATGTAACGCAAACGGATAACCGATTACGAAATCAAGTGTTGTCAGAGGGGGTTCGCCGTACATTCTACAACCCAGCCTGTCAGTGTTATTGGTACAAACTCACTTTGTCATTTCACTGCTATTGGCGCAAAAAGACAAACTCAAAGTGGCGACGTGCGTGTGATGACGGGCGCATCTGCCTGCCGATTGGACTCTGACAAAACCCACCTACGCTGGAATCGGTTTGTAGGAGTGCCATTCTTGTCGCGACCGGCTTGTCCGCTTGTAGCCTTGGCGAAGGCGGATCGGGGCAGGAATGCCCCTCCTACGAAGTCTTGGCGCTTGGAGACAAGGTTTTGTTGCGCACTAAGCGGGCGACTTGGCCAATTCGATCATGTGACGGAACTCATCGAACAGGAATCCGGCATCGTGAGGTCCGGGTGAAGCTTCGGGATGATACTGTACGCCGAACACGCGGTGTTTCTTGTGGCGCATCCCTTCGACCGTCTTATCATTGAGATTGATCTGGGTAATTTCGACGTTTGAATCCTTGACGCTGTCGGGGTCAACGGCAAACCCGTGGTTCTGCGCGGTGATCGCGACTTTGCCGGTGGGCAAATCTTTGACCGGTTGGTTCGCGCCTCGATGCCCGAACTTCAACTTAAATGTTTTCCCACCGAAAGCAAACCCGAGAATCTGTATTCCCAAACAGATCCCAAAAATCGGCACTTCACCAAGCAAAGCTCGAACCGCTTCGTGGGCGTAATCGAGCGCCTCGGGATCTCCGGGGCCGTTCGAAAGGAAAACACCGCGTGGTTTGTACTTCATCACATCGTTTGCGGATGCGGTTGCAGGCACGACCTGAACGCGGAACCCGCGCTGACGGAGTCGACGCAAAATGTTGTACTTGATACCGAAATCGAACGCCACGATTGGGATATCGGCTGGCGGCAACTCATCCGAGTAACGCATTTGGCCGTCAGTTCCGCGCTCGATCTTCCAGTTGCAACTAAGTTTGTCTTCTGGATCCCAGAGGAACGGCTCCTTATGCGTCACCTCCTTGACGAGATCCACGCCAACGATGCCCTGCCACTCCTTGGCGCGCGCGACAGCTTCCTTGTCGCTGATTTTCTCGGTGGAAATGCACGACTTCATTGCGCCTTTGACGCGCAGGATTTTCGTCAGAGCACGTGTATCAATGCCCTGAACTGCCGGGATCTTGTTTTTATCGAGATATTGCGGCAACGAGAATTCGGAGCGCCAATTCGATGCTACCGCAGACAATTCCCGCACCAGAAACCCCGCCACATGCGGTCGCCAGCTTTCTACATCGGCACTGTTGACGCCGTAATTGCCAATCTCCGGATACGTCATCGAAACGATCTGACCTTTGTAGGATGGATCCGTGAGGATTTCCTGATAACCCGTGATCGAGGTGTTAAATACTGCTTCGCCACAGGCCGTGCCGACCGCGCCAAATCCCTCTCCGCGGAAAACCGTGCCGTCTTCCAAGGCGAATACGCCATTCATGTTCACGGACTCACTCATCGCGCCACACAATCTTTCCGCCAACGATGGTCATCACGGCTTTGCCCTGCAAGTTCGAACCATTGAATGGCGAATTGCGTGATTTGCTCGCCGATTTGCCGACGTCGTATGTCCATTTCCGGTCGAGATCGATGAGGGTGATGTCGGCATCAGCGTCCGGCGACAACGTCCCTTTACTCAATCGCAATAACCGCGACGGATTCACCGTGAATTTCTCCACGAGTTGCTGCAGAGTCAGTACTTTCTTCCGCACCAACTCCAGCGCCAGCGCCAATTCCGTTTCCAGGCCGATGATGCCAAACGGCGCCAGATCAAACTCGACTTCCTTCTCGTGGGTGCAGTGCGGCGCGTGATCACTGACGATGCAGTCGATTGTGCCATCCGCCAGCCCCGCCAACAGCGCGTCGCGGTCGCTGGCGGTGCGCAGCGGCGGGTTCATCTTGAAATTGCTGTCGTAATCTTTCAGACACTCATCTGTAAGGGTGAAGTGATGCGGAGTCACCTCGGCGGAAATCTTTACGCCGCGTCGTTTCGCATCACGAATCAACTCCACCGCGCGTGCCGATGAAACATGTTGGCAGTGAATACACCAGTCTGTCAGTTCCGCGAGGAGCACGTCACGTGCGACAATCACGTCCTCGCCTACTGCTGGCCAGCCCTGCAAGCCGAGCACGGTGCTCCAATACCCTTCGTGTGCCATTCCCTCCGCCGTAAGATTGTAGTCCTGGCAATGATCGAGCACCGGCAATCCGAACATCTTCGCGTACTCGACCGCGTGGCGCATCAGATCGTTGTTCTGGATGCAATGGCCATCGTCAGCTATCGCCACGACACCAGCGCGCTTCAGCGAGCCGATGGGCGCCAGTTCTTCGCCTTTCAACTCCTTGGTGATCGCGCCGGTGGGGAACACGTTCACGGACCCCGCCTCGGCGGCGCGTTGTTTGATGAACGCAATAGTGCCGGTGTTGT
>JBEKLX010000046.1:0-15064 GCA_050008795.1 Verrucomicrobiia bacterium
CGCTGCTGGCGATCATGGTGTACATCGGTTTTCGGTTCGGAGAATTCTCCTATGGTCTGGGCGCGTTGATCTCACTGATCCACGACGTGTTGATGACCGTCGGGTTGTTTTGCTTGTCAGGACGGAGCTTCTCAATGCCGGTCGTCGCTGCGGTGCTGACGCTCATTGGCTACTCGATAAACGACACCATCGTGGTCTTCGACCGGATCCGCGAGAACAAGAAACTCACAGGCGGCAAACTTACGTATTTCGACCTGATCAACCGCAGTGTCAACGAGACACTTTCCCGGACGATCCTTACGGCAGGCACAGTCTTTCTTTGCGCCATATCGCTCTACTGGTTTGGCGGGCGCGTGCTCAATGACTTCGCGTTCTGCTTCGTCGTGGGTGTGCTGACCGGCACGTATTCGTCGATCTACATCGCCAGCCCGTGCGTGCTCTGGTACCACCGCGAGGAAGAGAACAAGGCCAGGGCGGCGGCGAAAAAGACTGCGCCTGCGAAGCCCTGAGCAGATAAGACCGTGAATAAACGCTGGGCGATAGCCAAAGTCGAGCCAGCACAAAGCGAAACCTTGGCGCGGGCGCTGGACATCATGGTTCCGCTTGCGCATGTGTTGATCAATCGCGGTTTTCGTGATGTGGAATCCGCGCGGCAATTCCTTAACCCGCAACTTCGCCAACTTTCCGACCCATTCGAGCTTCCTGACATGGCGGTCGCAGTCGACCGCGTTCTTGCCGCTATTGACCGGCACGAACGTATCATCATCTATGGCGACTACGACGCGGATGGCGTGACATCGAGTGCGTTGTTAACGCGCGTACTCCACGCTGCGGGCCTTCGCCACGACGGAGTGGCTCTTGCCTCGGCGCAGCCTGGGTCGGCCACGCAGGCGGGCGCGACGGTGGAAAACTTTCTGCCGCATCGCATGGACGAAGGCTACGGTCTCAGCGCCGACGGTATCGCGCGATGTCTGCGGGAATGCCGGCCCCGAACGCCTGTTCGGGGCAAGCCAGATCTGTTGATTGCGGTAGACTGCGGCACCAGCTCCGTCAATGAGATTGCCGGGTTGCAGCGGCAGGGTGTGAACGTCATCGTCCTCGATCATCACGAACCGCCGGAGGAATTACCAAGGTGCATCGCTCTCGTGAACCCGAAACGCTCCGCGCTCCATGCTCGATGCTCACACGGGTCGTTGTCTGCTCTCGCCAGTGTCGGCATATCGTTCAAACTTGCCCATGCGCTTCAGAAACGCGGTCGCGATCAGGGGTTGGCGTGGGCGAACAACCTAGATTTGCGCGAGCATCTTGATCTGGTTGCAGTCGGCACGGTGGCCGATCTGGTACCGTTGACCGGCGAGAATCGCATTTTGACACGGACAGGCCTGGAACGATTACCGAAGTCGAACAAGGTCGGCCTGCGCGCGCTTATGGACGTTGCTGATCTGCCCGACGAGGTGACGCCGTATCACATCGGGTTTCGCATTGGACCGCGATTGAATGCCGCAGGGCGGGTTGGCGATGCAATGGCCGCGTTGGAGTTGCTGCTCATGGAAGACCGCGGTCGAGCCGCCGAGTTGGCGAAGTTTCTCAACGACCACAACACTGAGCGTCAACGAATTGAGGAACGAATGGTCGAGGAAGCGCTGGCGATGGCACGGGCCGAGGTTGACTTGGAACGCGAACGTGTGCTGGTGCTGGCAAAGGAAGGCTGGCATGTCGGCGTGATCGGAATTGTCGCATCACGTGTGTTGCAGGAGTTCTACCGGCCGACGGTCATTATCGGGATCAGCGATGGCATGGGTAAAGGTTCGTGTCGCAGTATCGCCGGGTTCTCGATAATCGGGGCGCTAAGCGAGTGTGCACCACTTCTCGATGGTTTTGGCGGACATGAAATGGCGGCGGGGCTGAGCGTTCAGGTTGAGAAGATCCCCGCATTGCGGAAAGCGCTCAACGAAATCGCCACGCGGACACTGGATGACGAAGACTTGGTGCGCCGCGTGATGGTTGATGCCGAAGTGCGACTAGCCGACCTGGATAGCGGGTTTTTCGAGCAGTTGAAGAAGTTTGAGCC
Organism: Verrucomicrobiia bacterium; assembly: GCA_050008795.1. Classification (GTDB taxonomy): domain Bacteria; phylum Verrucomicrobiota; class Verrucomicrobiia; order Palsa-1439; family Palsa-1439; genus CAIKBP01. The sequence goes on from JBEKLX010000046.1 coordinate 2,072, forward strand.
GTTTGGAACGGGCAATCCTGCGCCGTTGTTCATGGTGCGCAATGTCCGATTGCGCGGGGTGCCGCGTACGATGGGGAAAGGTCATCTAAAATTCTTTGTGACGGACGGTGAGACGACAACAGGGGCGATCTGGTGGGGAACAGGCGCATGCGAATTGCCGGTGGACGAATTCGATGTGGTGTTCGCGCCCGAATTGAACGAGTACAGGGGCACAGAGACGGTGCAGTTGAACGTGAAAGATGTCAGGCGGCCTTGACAACGCGGCCGCTCTTGATGCAAACGGTGCAGACTTTGATTCTGCCCATACGCCCCGTCTCAGGGTTGAGAACGGCGCGCACGGTCTGCAGATTCGGCAGGAATGTACGGGGAGTGATAGCGGTCACGTGCTGGCCGATACCGCCCTTCTTCTTGGCCTGACCGCGTCGGTGGATGATGTTTCCACGGACGGGACCCTTGCCACAAATTTCACAGCGTCGAGACATGTTGATATACTCCGTTAGACTTGCGAGCCGCGAACAATAGCTAAACCCGGCAGACTGCGCAAGGGCAAAATCAGCCGTGCAACTTATGGCTGATCAACGGCACCAGGTCTGCGATCTTGATGCGTTCCTGTTTCATGGTGTCGCGGTCGCGGAGGGTGACGGTGTCCTTCAATTCCGGACCTTTTTCACCGAGAGTTTCGAAGTCGACGGTGACGCACCACGGCGTGCCTTGTTCGTCCTGATAACGGTAACGTTTGCCGATATTGCCGCGGTCATCCCATTCAGTGGTGAAGTGCGGTTGGAGGAGTTTGAAAACTTCCTTCGCCTTCTCGATCAGGAGCGGTTTGTTGCGCAACAAGGGAAACACGGCCACTTTTACCGGCGCGATGCGCGGGGCGAACCGCATGACAACCCGCGTCTCGGTTTTGCCATTTTCGCCGGTGATCGTTTCTTCAGCGTACGCCGCGCAGAGCAGGGCCAACGCGATTCGATCCACACCGGCGGAAGGTTCGACGACGTGGGGGATGAATTTCTCTTTCGTTTCGTCGTCAAAGTACTCCATCGATTTGCCTGAGAATTTCTGGTGCTGGCTGAGATCGAAATCGCCGCGGGCGGCGATGCCTTCCAGCTCCTGCACGCCGAAGGGAAACTCGAACATGACGTCCACGCACGCACTGGCGTAATGTGCGAGTTCTTCCTTCTTGTAGTTGTAGCAACTGAGCTTCGCGGCGGGCAGACCGATGGTTTCGTACCATTTCAGGCGCTCTTTCACCCAGTACTCGTGCCATTGGGCATCGGCGCCGGGCTTGACGAAGAACTCCAGTTCCATCTGCTCGAACTCGCGGCTGCGGAAGGTGAAGTTGCGTGGGTTGATTTCGTTGCGGAACGCTTTACCGATCTGCGCAATACCGAATGGCACTTTCTGGCGCGCGACGCTGAGGACGTTTTGGAATTGCACGAAGATGACCTGTGCCGTCTCAGGACGCAGATACGCCACACTGCTGGTGTCTTCGACGGGACCTACGTTGGTCTTGAACATGAGGTTAAACTTCCGCGCCTCGGTGTAGTCGTGTGGGCCGCCTTCGGGGCATTTCGTGTCGGGGAGTTGGTCAGCGCGCCAACGGCCCTTGCATTTCTTACAGTCCACCATCGGGTCGGTGAACGACTCGATGTGACCGCTGGCCTCCCAGACGCGAGGGTGGGTGATGATGGTGCCGTCGATACCGACAACATCTGTGCGGCTGCGGACGACGTCGTTCCACCAAGCGTCCTTGATGTTGCGTTTGAGTTCGGCGCCGGCGGGACCGTAATCCCAGAAACCGTTGATACCGCCGTAGATTTCGGAGGATTGGAAGATGAAGCCGCGCCGCTTGCAAAGCGCGACGATTTTGTCCATCAAACCTGATTGTCGCTTCTCCACCATGACAAATGCCGACTATGACATGAACGCTTTTGCGTAGTCAAGGCAACCGCCGCAAGAAACCCGCGAGTTTCTGGAAGTATTTGGTACGCAAGGCTCACGATTATGTCAACCAGTGCTATTGCCCTCCATAGAAGGGGGTGGCTTCTGCGTGTGCTCGGAATTTGGCACGCCCCCTGCATGCAATTATAGTGGCGTACTTTTTTGTTCCCTCGCCATGACGCAGGGATGGCGGCGGTTTTCAGTTCGGAGCTGGTTGAGAAGCGGAATCTTTGGGCAAACGTGACTGCTATTCTGTTGAGGAGTGTAATGACCGATGGAACGGGAACAACGGGCGAGGCCGGCAGGCTCGCCGCGCTTCTGCGTTATCAGATTCTCGATACCGGCCCGGAGAAGGCTTTTGACGACATTACTTTCCTCGCCTCCCATGTCTGTGCCGCGCCGATTGCGTATTTGAGTCTGATTGACGCCAATCGCCAATGGTTTAAATCAAAGATCGGTCTGACGGTCAGCGAAGTACCACGACACTGCGGGCTTGCGGCGTATGCATTAACGCAGACCGACATCTTTGTCGTGACCGATGTCGCCCAAGACGACCGGTTTGCTTCCAGCCCGTTAGTCATGGCCGATCCGTCGGTTCGGTTCTATGCGGCTGCCCCGTTGATGACGCACGACGGGCACGTAATCGGGACGTTGTCGGTCGCGGATCGCACTCCGCACAACTTGAGTTTTGAACAGAAAGAGGCGCTACGCGCGCTGAGCCGGCAGGCTGTCGTGCAATTGGAGTTGCGACGGAAACTTGCAGAACCCGGAACGGACACCTTGGACGGTGAGCGCGGCTTGTTGCAATCATTGATCGAGCACGTTCCCGATCTGATTTATGTGAAGGACGCCGAAGGCCGGTACGTGCTGAACAACCTAGCTCACGTGCGTTTTTTGGGCGCACATTCGGCTGCGGAAGTGCGGGGTAAAACGGTGTTCGGTTTGTTTCCACCCGAGCTGGCGCGCCAATATCATGCCGACGATCTGGCGATCATGCGTTCGGGCGAACCGTTGCTCAATCACGAGGAGTTGACCGCCAATCTGGCGGGTGAACGCATTTGGCTGTCCAGCACCAAGATCCCATTGTGGGATGGCCAAGGAAAGGTGGTTGGTTTGGTTGGCATTGCCCGCGACATCACCGAGCGCAAATGCGCGGAGGAACGGTTGTTGCAGGCTCAAAAAATCGATGCCGTAGGCCGTTTGGCGGGCGGGGTGGCACATGATTTCAACAACCTGTTGACTGCGATTTTGGGATATAGCGAACTATTGCTGCGCGGGCAGCAGAACGACAAAGCCACGCACCGACACGCCGATGAAATCCGCAAAGCTGCGGAACGGGGCGCAGCCCTGACGCAACAGTTGCTCGCGTTCAGCCGCAAACAAACGTTGCGTCCGAGCGTGCTCGATTTTAACGCGGTGGTGGCCGACATGGACAAGTTGCTGCGCCGGCTGATCAGCGAGAACATTAAGTTCATCACCGTCCCCGGCTCCAACCTTGGGTGCGTGCAGGCGGATCCAAGTCAACTGGAGCAGGTAATTCTGAACCTCGTGATTAATGCCAGTGACGCCATGTCCAACGGCGGCACGCTGACCATCGAGACCGGAGAAGTTGTCCTTGACGAAGAATACGTTCGGCATCACCCAGAGGTGAAGCCGGGCATTCACGTCCTGTTGGCCGTCAGCGATACCGGCGTCGGGATGACTTCGGAGACCAAGGCGCACCTTTTCGAGCCGTTCTTCACAACGAAAAACGCGGGCAAAGGGACCGGGCTAGGGCTGGCGATCTGCTACGGAATTGTCAAACAAAGCGGTGGTCACATCAGCGTGTACAGCGAACTCGGACGGGGGACAACCGTCAAGGTGTACTTGCCGCGTATCGATCAGCCAGCCGGACAGGTGTGTCAGCCTCAGAGGCAGTCGAAGGAATTGCCGCGTGGACACGAAACGATTCTCATCGTCGAGGACGAACCGAGCATTCGCGAGTTGACTGTGCAGGTGCTGCAAGAGCTGGGTTACGCGGTCCTGCAAGCAGGCGACGGCGAGGAAGCTCTCCGGGTCAGCCGTCAACACCACAGTAAGATCGACCTATTGTTGACGGATGTAATCATGCCGCAGGTGGGTGCCAGCGAACTGGTTGCGCGCTTGGCGCCGTTGCGACCGAAGATGAAGGTGTTGTACGTGTCGGGCTACACAGATCTGGCGGTGACCGCCAATCTGTCGGTTGCCAACGGACACCCCTCAATCGGTCCGGTCTATGCGTTTCTGCAGAAACCCTTCACACCGTCCATGCTGGCGTGCACAGTGCGACAAGTACTGGATGGAAAGAACCAACGCTGAGCGACGCGACTGAGGATTGCGGTCAATCATCGCGATTTTTCTGGTCTGCTGATGGCACAAGTAGTGCTATTCCCATAGTAAGCCTCCGTGCAACCCGTTTGTGTGGCTTGATATGTAGGAGGTGTAGGAGTAAACTGTGCCCACTTTGTGGCTCTTAAAACTGTGCGGTGGTTATTTGCGGCAAACCCGAGAGGGTTCGCCAAAGGACTTTTTTGTGGCGAAAGGGGAACCAGCTAGACCGGTGATTGCGCAAATATTCGGCTTCTCGAGAAGGCTTACCGGCTGGGACGAAGTTAGAGATCACCTAAAGCTGGGCAGGAAAGTAGCGATGGAGAACCCGTCACCCAAAGCTGATTACAGGTTTCCACAGACAATCGTAGTGTTCTCCCTCATCATCGCCGTTATCTTGATTGGTTTAACCCCATGAAACTGCGACCGAATATGGCCGTGGCTCTGTCAATTCTAAGCATTGCAGCGATCTTCTACCTGGACTTGCTGACACCGTTGGGCATGGGAGAATGGGTACTCTATCTGATTCCCTTGATCGTCCTGTCGCGGCGGACACGGCCAGTAGGAATTATCATCTACGCCGCATTGATTGCGTTGCTGATGACGCTGGGGTTCCTCTTCTCTCCCTCCATGTTCCTCCCGAGAGAGTTCACTTTGACCACCCGTGGGATTGGCCTAGGCACCCTTTTGGTTACCGCGATCCTGCTGGTTCAACGGCAGCGGGCGGAAACAGCTTTGCGCAAAAGTGAAGAGCGGTTCCGGGGAATTCTTGAGAATGCCATGATCGGTGTCTACCGTACGACACCCGACGGCCATGTTCTCATGGCTAATCCAGCACTGGTAAAGATGCTTGGGTATTCCAACTCCAAGGAGCTCGCGCAGGTATGTGTGACGTGGGATTCGGTGTGTCCAAAGGGGTTTAACCGAGACGAGTTCCTGCGCCGGATGAAGCAAGATGAGCGAGTGATAGGATTGGACTCGGCGTGGAAGCGCAGGGACGGCACGGCGCTATTCACCCGTGAAAGCGCTTGGGTCATTCGTGATGAGCAGGAAGAAATCCAGTATTACGAAGGTACGTTGGAGGACATCACGGATCGCAAGACCGCGGAAGAAGCGCGAGCCGCGGAGCGCAAACTCTTGCGCGGTCTGATGGACAATCTGCCCGACCGCATTTACGTCAAAGACCGGCACTGCCGCTATCTCGTCGACAACATCGCCCACACCCAGTTCCTTGGCGCGTCCACACCGGACAAAGTGGTGGGAAAATCAATCGCAGATTTTGTGTCGCCGGCACAAGCTGAGCAATATGACGCAGTGGATCGACGGATAATTGAATCGGGTCAGCCGTTGCTTAACATCGAGGAAGTCGTTACACAATCCGATGGCACGCGCCGGTGGTCGTTGACGACCAAGGTGCCACTGCACGATACGGATGGCAAAGTCATTGGCATTGTGGGGATCAGCCGCGACATTACCAAGCGCAAGGAGGCGGAGTTGGCCCTAGCCCAGCAACGCTCCCTGCTGGACGCGTTGATGGATAATATCCCCGACATGATCTATTTCAAGGACACAGCCAGCCGCTTTACCCAGATCAACCGGGCGCAAGCGAACCGATTTGGCTTGAGCGATCCTGCTCAAACGGTTGGCAAGACGGACTCCGATTTCTTCAACAAGGAGCGTGCCGATCAAACTTCCGCGGATGAGCAGGAAATCATGCGGAGCGGACAGCCGATCATTGCTAAAGAGGAGAAGGAAACCTGGCTGGACGGGCGTGAAACATGGGTGTCTACCACCAAAATGCCGTTGCGCGATGGGCAAGGTCGGATCGTCGGCACATTTGGCATTTCTCGCGATATTACCGATCACCGACGGGCCGAGGAACAACTGCGTGTGCAGTTATCGGCACTGCAAGCCGCAGCCAATGCCATTTTCATAATGGATGCGAAAGAGCAGATCCTTTGGGCCAACGCCGCATTCACCGCGACGACCGGGTATGCCCTTGAAGAAGTGATCGGGCGCCGGCCGGTCTTTCTCGCCGGAGAAACGACCACGGCGGATATTCTTACGAATATTCAGAAGACCATCATGCAGGGCGATGTGTGGCATGGAGAACTGGTCAATCGGCGCAAAAACGGCACGGAGTTCCCCGGTGACCTGACTGTGACCCCAGTGCGGGACGAGCACGGCGTGCCCACGCACTTCGTTGGCATCATGCAGGACATCAGCGAGCAGCATCGTTTGCAGGAACAACTCTTGCATTCCCAGAAAATGGAAGCCGTGGGCAGGCTCGCCGGCGGGGTGGCACATGATTTCAACAATATTCTTACCGCCGTCCTGGGCTACAGCGAATTGTTGCTCCAGCGATTCCCAGCCTCCGATCCAATCCATCACCATGCCGAAGAGATTCGAAAGTCGGCGGAGCGCGCGGCGTCGTTGACTCAACAACTGCTGGCGTTTAGCCGCCGCCAGCCCGTGCAACCACGCGTGCTAAGTATCAATGAGTTGGTGGCGGACTTGAATAAGATGCTTCGCCGTCTTGTCGGCGAGAACATCCGCATGGTCACCGTCTGTAGCCCCGACTTGGGCCATGTGCGGGCTGATGCCGGCCAACTCCAGCAGATCATTATGAACCTTGTGGTCAACGCCCGCGATGCCATGCCGGATGGCGGCGCGCTGACCATTCAGACGGCCAACGTCCAGCTCGACGAAATGTACGTTCGGTCTTACACGGACGTGACGCCGGGTGATTATGTCATGCTGGCGATCAGCGACACCGGCATGGGTATGACACCTGAGGTCAAAGAGCATTTATTCGAGCCGTTCTTCACCACAAAAGGCGTTGGCGGAGGCACCGGGCTTGGATTGGCCATGTGTTATGGCATCGTCAAGCAGAGTGGCGGTCACATCAACGTCTACAGCGAGCCAGGACAGGGCACGGTTTTCAGGATCTACTTGCCACGTGTCATGGCCACGGTGGAGCCGGCCCCACGGCGTAGCTCGCAAGCCGAGATCCCGCGGGGCACCGAAACGATCCTCGTCGTAGAGGATGAACCAGAGGTACGCGCGTTGGCCGTGCTGGTATTGCGCGAACTTGGCTACGACGTGCTCGAATCCCCCAATGGCGAACAGGCGTTACAGTTGGTCGGCGGGCCGGACCAGAAGCCGCTTCATCTGCTGGTGACCGACGTTGTGATGCCGCGGATGGGTGGCTGGCATCTGGCCGAAGCATTGGCCGGTAAGCATCCAGAAACGAAAGTGTTGTTCATCTCTGGTTATCCCGACGAAAACATCGCCCATCGTGGCACGCTTCCATTGAACATAGCTTTTCTCGCCAAACCGTTCACGCCGTCCGCACTGGCCCGGCGCGTCCGAGAGGTGCTCGACAGCGGAACCGAAAACTCTCTTGCTGCCGCTGCTGCTGCGCCGACCGACCATTGATGCTCGGATAACGTACTCGGGCTTTGTGAGCGATACCGCCAAATACCCGAAAGCTTGACGGTCGGACCTAGCGCTGGTTGCGGGCGAAACTATCCACCAGTTCATCCGTCGAGCAGGTGGCCGTGCCGATCTTGCCGACGACAACGCCCGCCGCATGGTTGGAGATCTCAGATGCCTCGATGGCATTTGCGCCAGCCGTCAGTGCCAGCGCCAGTGTCGCAATCGCTGTGTCGCCCGCGCCCGACACGTCGAACACTTCCTGAGCCACCGTCTGGATATGGTGCGGTTTCTCGCCTTTACGGAACAGGCACATGCCGTGTTCGCCGAGGGTAATCAGCAAATTGCGCGGCTTCCATTGTTTTAAAAGAATCTGGCCAACGCGGAGTAGCGGTTTGTCGTGCAAAACATCGTCAATCGGTTCCGCATATGGCACTCGGGCCGCAGCGAACGCTTCCATGCGGTTTGGCGTGACTGCGGTTAATCCAGAGAATTTCAACGGATGCCGCGCGTTCGGGTCGGCGGCGGTGATCTTATGTCGCTGGTGGGCGAGTCGTTGCATGGCGTCAAGCCGTTGCTGCGAAAGCACACCTTTGCCGTAGTCTTCAAAGATCACAGCGTCCACACCCGTCAAGTCCTCGGCAAAATGGTCGAGTAGTTGATGCGCAACCTCTGCTGACAACGGTGCCGTGCTCTCACGGTCGATCCTTGCGATCTGCTGGTGATGGGCAACGACGCGGATCTTCATCGTGGTCGGCCGGCTGGCATCCGCCAGCAGCCCATCGGCGTTGATTCCTTGTTGCTGGAGTAATCGGCGCAGTTCGTGGTTGTGTCCGTCAACGCCCGTGACGCCCAACATTCGCACATTAGCGCCGAGTGCCCGCAGGTTGCGCGCCACGTTGGCGGCGCCGCCGGGGAAAGACGACTCGCGCGTGACCTCGACGATCGGCACGGGAGCCTCAGGTGAAATGCGTGACACCTTGCCCCAAATAAACTGGTCGAGCATCACGTCGCCGATGACAAGAATAGTCTGCTTCGGGAACCGATCCAGAATCTGTTTTACACGTCTAAGATAGCTCATGGCAATTTCTCCAAGACGGCCGCCGCCCAGAGTGGGATCATCAACTCGTGACGACCGATGATGTAATAACCGTGCCCGCCTTTTGCGGTTGGGCGGCGCACAATATTCTCCGTAGGCCGATAGTGACGAATCATGTCGAAATTAACTGTGGTGAAATGTTCGGTGGTGTGGCCGAGGTTGCGGGCAATGGTCAACGCCTTGAGAAAGACTTCGGGCATTATAACCGCCGAACCAATGTTTATCACGAGGCCGCCTTCGAGTTTCGCGACCACGGCAGCAAGTTTCTGGAAGTCGAGGTAGCTCGCCTCGCCGAGCACCGCTCCGTCGGTCGTAGGATGCTGGTGAATGATGTCCGTGCCGACTGCGATGTGGACGGTGACTGGAATATTGCTGACGACACCCTGGTGAAGGATACTGAGTTCTTTGTTCGGGAATTTGCCGGTGAGGATGGCTTGGCCAAGCGCGCGTCCAGCGCCGATGCCTTGCTGCACACCCTCGGCCAGCGCCCGGTTCATCAGCCGTCCGGTCTCGTCGGCCATGCCGAAGCTGCCATCGTCGAGTCCATGTTGCACGTCTTCGCTGGTTTGCCCGGTGAACGCCAGCTCGAAATCGTGAATCGCGCCTGCACCATTGAATGCCACTGCCGAGATGACGCCACGTTCCATTAAATGGACGAGAATCGGTGTCAGGCCGCACTTAATGGGGTGAGCGCCCATCATGACCAGGACGGGACGTTGGTTACGCACTGCCGCCGCCGTGGCATCCACCACGGCACGGAAATCGTTACCGACGAGTATCCTGGGCAACGAATCGAGGAACCCGGCGAAACTGCCGCCTTTCTTCCATATGCGCGCCAGTTGGTCACTGTGGACTTTGTTTTCGCGTTCCCGCAACGGATAGGTGCGGATGCTTCGAAAATCCAAGGGAGGGAAGTCCATGTCAATCCTTGTGCACAGTTGGCGGTGGGACATCACGCGCGGGTATGCGCCTCGTTGTCGCTACGACGGCCGCGTTGGTCCCGGTATTGGAGGTTTCGATCTTGTTCAGCACCAGCCGCGCGCTGCCAATCGTCATCTGGCTCACTGCCTGCAACGGCAGGTGTCGATTGTCATCGCTGACCCAAAACCACATGCGGCCTTTGTTGTGAGCAACGATCTTTAGCGTCGGGTTCGGTTCCAGCCTCAACGCCTCAACTTTACCCAGAGGCTTCACGAAGATTGTTACGCGCTGGTCGGGCGTGATGGTGACGTCGAAGTTGGTGGCGCCCGCGTTAAAGAAGAAGGATTGCTCGGCATCCAGCAGCAACGGCTGCGTGCGCACGTAGTACAGCGATGAGATTATATCCTGGACAGATTGCCCCAATAGAACGATTTTTTCGGTGCCCTTGGTTCCATTGCGGATGATGGCGCGCCGGTTCTGATAATCGTAGATAATCACGTCGTCGTGACTGCTGCTACCTTCGCGGCGCGTCTCTTTGTACTTGCGGCTGAATAGGCCGTTGACGTCCAGCCAGCTTTCGACCGTGTTGTTTACGGGAAACAATATTTCTCCCAGGCCGGTCGTCCTCACGAGCGCGACCAAATGATAGCAATCGTGTCCGTCCATGGGTTCGATGTTGCGCACTTCCAGCGAAGCCTGTCCCACGGGAAACGGCCCCCAGTAAATCTGGTAAGTCAGCTTCTCGCCAACAGAGAATGGGAATGTCGCAGCGCCGGCACATACCGCCACCCCGCTGCCCGTCAAAAGGCCGACCATTAGGAGAAATCGTTTCATGATGTGAAGGACATCTGCAGTATAGGAACGCGTTCAATCCCTTTCAACGAAAAACCCCCGCCACATGGCCTGCTCGCCATCTTCTGTACAATGGCGGAAAAGGCACAAAAAGACGGTGAAAAGCGTTGACGGAGTCCGGAGTTTCGTGCTAATAGCAGCACAGCTTTCTATGTAAGGAGGGTGTGTTGGAATTATGAGTACAACTAGTAGCCGTGTTCTGATCGGTTTCGCCATCTCCGTTGCCGGTGTATTGGTACTTGGTGGTTGCGCGACTGCGAACAAATCTGCCCCTACCGCAAAAGGTGGTGCGACAGGCCCAGCGACCTCTAGCCAGTTCCTGAAAGGATTGGAGATCGCCGAGCGGCCAGAGCTGGAGCCGGACTGGGGACCGTTCGTAAAGCGTAATTACCCAGCGTGGCGGAAACATTACTGGGTTGATCGCGGCCAGTGGGGTAATCGCGGATACATCGTGGGCCAACCGCCGGCGCCACAAGAGCTTTCAGTGGAAGAACAATCATTGCCGCCTGCCACAGGGATTGCAATGCCCCCGGTTATTGTGCCCAGCGAGATGCCCAAAGTGGAAACGCCCCCGAGGCCTAAAACCTACAAGGTCAAGAAGGGTGACTGTCTATGGAAGATTGCCGGCAAGGTATATGGGAACCCATTCAAATGGGGCCGTATCTACCGCGCTAACAAAGCCAAGATCAAGAATCCGAATCGGATTTACCCGGGTCAGGTGCTCGCAATTCCGTGGGATTGAAGACGGCCAAGAGTGGCACTTGCGGTTTTCGCGGTTATGCCGTGCTGTTTCCGCGGACGCGGCGCTGAATAAGACGAACTGATGCCCAGCGAAACCCTGCATTTCGCCAATGCTCGCCAAGCTCAGGCCCTCTACGCGAACGAGCCGAAAAATCTTCGTCTTCTCGAAGACCTGCTGAACCTCAAGGTCACCGCGCGTGAAGACTGGATTAACCTCGAAGGCGAAGCGCCCAACTTGGAGAGAGGCAAACTGCTGTTTGCTGAACTGGAACGCGCCGCCACCCATGGCGGGACCATCCGCCGACAGGAATTCAGCCAGGCCGTCAGCGCGGTGTCACGCGGCGAACGACCATCACTGGGCGAGTTAAGTAAAGCGCGCGTCGAGGTCTCCTCGCGCAAGCGACCCGTTGCGCCCAAGACGCTCGGCCAGAAACGCTACATCGAAGCGATCCGCAACAACGACATCGTCATCGGTATCGGCCCCGCGGGCACAGGCAAGACTTATCTGGCCATGGCGATGGCTGTCCACGCGCTGCGCCAGCAACAGGTGGCTCGCCTTATTCTTTGCCGGCCCGCTGTCGAGGCCGGCGAGGCACTCGGGTTTCTACCCGGTACGCTCGAAGAGAAAGTCACGCCGTACTTGCGCCCGCTGTACGACGCGCTCTACGACATGATGGATCCCGACGAAATCCAGCGGAACGTCGAACGCGGCATCATCGAGATCGCGCCGCTGGCCTACATGCGCGGTCGTACGCTCAACCACGCATTCGTCGTCCTCGACGAAGCTCAGAATGCAACCAGCGAGCAGATGCTGATGTTTCTTACTCGCATGGGTTTTGATTCGAAGGTCGTCGTTACCGGCGACATCACGCAGGTGGACCTGCCCGGCCATAAGGTCTCGGGGCTGATTGAGATACAGGAAGTTCTGCAGGGGATTCCCGGGCTGGAGTTCGTGTACTTTGACGAGAACGATGTCGTGCGGCATGAACTCGTCCAGAAAATCATCGGCGCCTACAACCGATTCAAGGAAGCGCGAGAGCGGCGTCGCCGCGAACGGTCGCAGCCGACCAACGACAACAGTCACCCTGCGTAATGCGCGTCACCATCTGCAACCGGCAACGGCGCTGGAAGGTCAACACCCGGCTTCTCAGACAAATTGCCGCGCGCGCCCTGGCGCTCGTTGGCGCAACGGAGGACCGCCTTAACATCGTCCTAGTGGACGCCGCTGCAGTGGCCCGTCTCAATCAACAGTTCCATCACCGCGAGGGCCCGACAGACATTTTGACGTTCGATTACGGAGCAGGTGATGTGACCGGCGAACTTGTCATCTCTATCGAACACGCCGTCGCGCAGGCCAAACGTTTCCGCTCGACACCATCACGTGAACTGGCGCTCTACGCCGTCCATGGCATTCTCCATTTGCACGGCCACGATGACTTGTCGCCGCGGCTGCGCGCCCGCATGCGCGCCGCTGAGAGACGGCTGATGGCCATGCTTGCCAAAGACTGCGATCTGTCCACGGTATTACAATAGGCATCGGCGAGTGCGCGTTGACAGGGCAGCTCGGCAGCACTACGATGGTGCGGTCATGAAAGAGTGGTTAAAAGCGCTACGAAAATCGTTTTTCGCCGGTTTGATAGTGGTGGTTCCGGTGG
>JBEKLX010000047.1:0-14907 GCA_050008795.1 Verrucomicrobiia bacterium
ATGGTGAAGGTTTTCGATCCGCGGCCGGAGTATTTCGCGCAGTTGCGGAAGCTGGTGGATTTTGCGGCATTGCGTCGTCATCGGAAATCCGCGGTGGTGGATTTGATGTTCGGCACGGGGCGCGGGTATCTTGATGTCTTGCTGGAGAAACGCGGCGGCTGGCGACTGGAGCCATTGCACGCCGAGGTGGATCCGTTGTTTGGCAATGGTCATCCGGAGCCGATACGGGAGAACATGGGCGAGTTGCTGGCCCGGCTGAAGAAGTCGCGTGCCACGCTGGGGCTTGGGCTTGACCCGGACGCGGACAGGTTCGCGGTGGTGGACAGCGACGGCACATTTATGACCGCAAATCAGGTGCTGGCGTTGACGCTGTATCATTTGGTGAAGAACCGTCACTGGACTGGCGCAGCGGTGCGCACGGTGGCAACGAGCCATCTTCTGGATGCGGTGGCGGGGCTGTTTGGGGTGAAGGTGCACGAGACGCCGGTGGGATTCAAATACATCGGCGCGCTCATGGGGAGCGAGCCGATTATCGTTGGCGGCGAAGAGAGCGGCGGATTGAGCGTGAAAGGGCACGTGCCGGAGAAGGATGGGATCCTGGCGTGTCTGTTGATGGCCGAGTTGGTTGCGTATGAAGGCAAGGGTCCTCGCGGGATCCTGCGGGATATCGAACGACAGACCGGCACGATCGTCAGCGGCCGGATCAATCTGCACGTGACACCGGGACGCAAGGAGGAGTTGCTTAAAAAGTTCGCTGCCGGGCTGGAGGAGTTTGCGGGACGGCGCGTGACAGGGATGGTCGCTATCGACGGTTTTAAGTTTTTGCTCGGTGACGGTTGTTGGGTTATGTTCCGGGCGTCGGGCACGGAACCGGTGTTCCGGTGTTATCTGGAGGCGCGCTCAATGCGCCAACTGGTCGTGTTCCGGGCGGCGGCGCTGAAGTTGGTGAAGTAGCGGGAAACGATGCAGTTTATCTGGAAAGCTGCTGCCGCAGCCGTCATTCCTGCATTGAGGGAAGCTTGATTCACTCAACGGGAAAGCATAGCATTCGAACAACAATCAGGAATTTAGCGTGAAGACAATCATGACGACCAAACGACTCGTGCTCACCGTGGCCGTGGTCTTGTTGACGGTAAACCTTTTCGTCGGGGCGCGGGTTTATTCGGAAGCGCAGGCCAAGCAGGACAAGGATAATCCCTACACGCAGATGGAACTCATGACCAGGGTCATGGAGTTGATTCGCAAAGATTACGTGGATGGCGAGAAGGTGAGTTATCAGGAACTGACCTACGGCGCGTTGAAAGGGATGGTTAATTCGCTCGACCCGCACAGCCAGTTCATGGAGCCGGACCTGTACAAGGACATGAGGGAGGACACGGAAGGCAAGTTTGGCGGTCTTGGTATTCAGATCGGCATGTCCAGGGAAGGGTTCCTAACGGTGATCGCGCCGATCGAAGACACACCCGCGGCGCGTGCGGGAGTATTGCCGGGCGACCGCATCATCAAGATCGAGGGAAAGAGCACGGAGAGGATGACTTTGCAGGACGCCGTGCGGCAACTGCGCGGCGAGCCGGAAACGAAAATCACCTTCACCATTTTCCGCGCGAAAGCGAAGGACCCCGGCGAAAGAATCAAGGACTACACCATCACTCGCGCCATTATCAAGACCGACAGCGTCAAAGACACCAAGCTCCTCGAAGATGGCATTGGTTATATCCGTATCACCCAGTTCAACGAGCCTACGCCGGACGAATTCGAGAAAGCGTTGGTCAAGCTGGAGAAACAAGGCATGGATGCGCTGATCATCGACCTTCGCAACAACCCCGGTGGCCTGCTTGAATCCGCGCGCAAGGTTGTCAGCAAATTCGTGCCCTCTGGCCAGCTCATCGTTTCGACCGAGGGTCGCCATGCCAGTCAGAAACTGATGTATTACTCCGACGGTGGCAAGAAATGGCTGACTATTCCACTGGTCATCCTCGTGAATAACGGCAGCGCCAGCGCCAGCGAGATCGTTGCTGGTGCGTTGCAGGACCTAAAGCGCGCGGTGCTGCTGGGCGAGACAACGTTTGGCAAAGGCTCGGTTCAGAGTATCGTGACCCTGCCGGATGGTTCAGCCGTGCGGCTGACCACAGCGAAATACTACACGCCGAGCCATAAAGTCATTCATGAGAAAGGCATTACGCCGAATATCATCGCCCCTGTTTCCGAAGAGACCGAGCGCAAACTGCTTGAACAGCGGATGCGCGCCAACCTGCCGCCGTTCGAAGGCGCGGAAAAAGTCGAGCCAATCGCCGATGTGCAACTGGAACGCGCCATTGCCGTGATCAAAGGGGTTAAACTTTTTGCCAAACAGATCAAGCTCAGCAACGTGTCCGCCAAAAACCCGGTCGCCACGGAATGAGCGCGCCGCCGGACCATGGGCCGGCGCATGAAGGATGTGCCATGAACATTCTAGGCGTGGAAACGTCCTGCGATGAAACGTCCGCGGCGGTCGTCCGCGATGGCACGCGGATTCTTTCCAACATCGTAAGTTCGCAAATTGACGTTCATCGTCCCTATGGCGGCGTAGTGCCGGAGTTGGCGTCACGCAACCACCTGCAACTCATCGACACTGTCGTTCGCGACGCGCTGGCGTCGGCACAATTGTCGTATGCGGATATCAATGCCGTCGCAGCGACGTACGGCCCCGGACTGGCTTCCTCGTTGCTCATCGGGCTGAACGCGGCCAAAGGCATCGCGCTGACGCTGGAGAAACCGTTCATCGGCATTAACCACGTCGAGGCGCATTTGTATTCGCCGTGGCTGTTGTCGGGTCGTAACGGCGGGATTCCGTCTGCGGACGTTCTCCCCATGATCTCGCTTATCGTTTCGGGCGGACATACCATTCTCGCGCACGTGACTGGCATCGGGCAACACCGGATCCTCGGCCAGACCATTGACGATGCGGCGGGCGAGGCGTTCGACAAGGTAGCCAAGCTCCTCGGACTGGGATACCCCGGCGGCCCGGAGATAGACAAGTTGGCAAAGCGCGGCAACCGCGATGCGATTAAGTTCCCACGGAGCATGCTTGACGACCCTAGTTACAATTTCAGTTTCAGCGGTCTGAAGACGTCGGTGCTCTACTACGTTCGCAAGAATCCACAGGCGCGCGTGGAAGACATCTGCGCGAGTTTTCAGGAAGCTGCGGTGGACGTGCTCGTGGGCAAGACGATCCGGGCCGCTGTTGCGCATGGCGCACGGTCGGTGAGCGCATCGGGCGGAGTCTCGATCAACAGCCGGTTCCGCGAGAAGCTTGCTGCCGAATGCCAACGGCGTGGTCTGAAAATGTTGGTCGCGCCGCCGGAGTTATGCACCGACAACGCCGCAATGATCGCCGCATTGGCGTACCACAAATTGCGTGATGGACAGACTGGCAACTTTTCGCTCGAAGCGGCGCCGTCGATCGGTTTGGGAGTTTAACTCGTGACAGCACGTTTGATTGTCGCCAGTAGCGAGCGCGATGCGAATCTGCTTTACGCCACGGGGCTGTTCGCGCCCGATCCGTTCATCTTCCTCGAGGTGCGCGGCAAACGGTACGTGGTGGTGAGCGATCTGGAGATCGACCGCGCGCGCAAGCAAGCCACGGTGGATCGGGTGCTGTCGTACACCCGGTACCTGAAGCGGCTGAAACAGCGGGACATTCCAAAGCCGCGGCCGAGCGATGTGGTGCGGTTGATGTTGAAGGAGTTTCACGTCCGGGCGGTGGCAGTGCCATCGGACTTTCCAATCGGTCTGGCAAGGAAACTGCGCGGGATCCGCATTCGCGTGATACCGGAGCCGTTTTTCCCCGAGCGCGCGGTAAAAACGCCACAAGAGGTGAGTAATATCACCCGGGCGCTCTGGATGGCGGAGGAGGGGATGCGCGCTGCGATGGACGCGCTGCACGCGTGTCGAATCGGGCGGGATGGCTTTCTGCACCGGCACGGCCGGAAAGTTACGTCCCAACACATTCAAGGCGTCATCGGTGCCACGGTGGCCGGGTTGGGTGGTGTGTCGGCGCGCACCATCGTTGCCTGCGGGAACCAGGGTTGTGACCCACACGAGGTCGGCCACGGGCCGTTGCGGGCGCACCAGCCGATCGTCGTTGATATTTTTCCGCGGGACATGACCACCGGTTATTATGGCGACATTACACGCACTGTTGTGCGCGGACGCGCCAGCGATGAGATAAGAAGGCTGTGGTTGACCGTCGGACAGGCGCAGGAGATGGCGTTTGGCAAATTGCGCGCGGGCGTGGACGGGCGCGACGTACACCTGGCAGTCGTGGATTTCTTCAAGAACGAAGGCTACCTCACCGGTCAGTATCGCGGTCAGATGCGTGGGTTCTTCCACAGCACCGGTCATGGTTTGGGACTGGACGTGCATGAGACGCCGCGGCTAAGCCCGGTCTCGGCGTTGCTGAAGGCCGGCCACGTGGTCACGGTCGAACCGGGCCTATACTACCGGGGTATCGGCGGCGTGCGCCTCGAAGACGTGGCGGTGATCGGCCCGCGCCGCGCCCGGATTCTCACCGCGTTCCCGAAGTTCATCGAAATCTGATTTTTGTTTAACATGGGAACTAGAATAGCAGCTCAAGCAGGACAGTACCTGTGCATTGGATTGCCCGGAGTGAAACTGGGCGTAGCCGACCGGCGACTGCTCAAGGCAATCCGGCCCGGCGGCATCGTGTTGTTTGCCCGTAACGTCGATACAGCCAACCAACTGCGGGCGTTCACGGCGTCACTGAAATCCTGCGTTCCGGTTCGTCCGCTGCTGGCGATTGACGTGGAGTGTGGCAAGGTCAACCGTCTGCGTGATGTTATCGGCGCATTGCCGGGCATCGCCGAGATCAAGAAGACCCGAAAACCGGGCGAAGCCCGGCGGCTCGGACATACAATCGGCCGCGCACTGCGTGAGTTTGGGATTGATCTGGATTTCGCACCGGTGCTGGACTTGAACCTGTCCGACGCGACAACTGACAATGCACTGGACAGCCGCTGCTGGGGCAGGCGACCGTCGACGGTTGCCCGCTGGGCCGGCGCGTTTGTGGATGGACTCAAGGCAGCGGGCGTTGCGCCGTGCGCCAAGCATTTCCCCGGCCTCGGCGGTGCGCGACGGGATTCACATGAGCACTTGCCGACGATCAACCGCAGTGCCAGCAAGTTGTGGACGGAGGACGTGCGGCCGTACCGCGATTTATTGCCGCAGTTGAGCGCGATCATGATCGGGCACGGGCATTATCCGGCGTACGACGGAAAGAAACCAGTGCCCGCCAGTTTGTCGCAAAAGATCGTGACGGGATTATTGCGCAAACGGGTGGGTTTCGATGGGCTGGTGGTGACCGACGACTTGGATATGGGCGCGATCAGTCAGTGCTGCACGTTTGCCGATGCCGTGGTGGCGGCATTCGATGCCGGCGTGGACATGCTGGTGGTCTGCCACAGCGCCGAGAAAATGTTGATGGCACACGAAACGCTGGCGAAAGCCATCGAATCCGGCAGGATTTCGCCAACGCGACTCGCGCAGTCACGCCGTCGCATTGAGCGGTTTCGGCAGAGTTGGGTCGGCCGGACGGGTTGAGATGCGGGTCTTTCCGCAGCCGCTGGGAATCTCACGTATTCGGATGAAGAAGAGAGTTCCCTCTCCCCACGGGGGAGAGGGCTAGGGTGAGGGTAACCCGCATCACGCCAACATGGATTCATCGCGACACAAATACAGTTTCCGCAAAGACTCGCCCCTCACCTCAATCCTCTCCCTCAAGGGGAGAGGAGGCGGCTTTTCACTCCTTAAGTTGACGTTAATGTGTAAACCTTCGGTGCTTGCCAGCAATATGGCGCTGTGTTAGAAGCTGGCGCATGTTCAAACAACAGCAGACCATCAAACGGCCTGTCTCGTTTTCGGGCGTTGGCATTCACACGGGTAACCAGGTCAATATGACGTGGAAACCCGCGCCCGTAGACCACGGCATCAAATTCGTGCGCGTGGACCTCGACAGCAAGCCGGTCATCGACGCGGTCATCGCCAACATTGGCGATACGACACGCTGGACGACTCTCGGCAACGGCAACGCCGTAATCCACACCGTCGAACACGTCCTCGCCGCGCTGCACAGCTCCGGCATTGACAATGTGCTGATTGAATTGGACGCCAACGAGCCGCCTGTCGGCGATGGCAGCGCGTTGCCGTTTGTCGAGATGGTGAAGGACGCAGGCATCCAACCGCAGGAAGGCAAACGCGAGGTGTTCCAGCCCCGCGAAGTGGTGCACATCGAGGTGGGCGATTCGCTGGCGATCGTGTTGCCGAGCGATCATCTGCGCATCAGTTGCACAATTCAATATGGCCGGCCCGGCTTGGACGCGCAATTCCTGAGTCTGGCGGTTGAGCCGGAAAGTTTCCGGACGCAGATCGCACCGGCCCGGACGTTCGCGTTCTACGACGAGATTCAGTCCCTGATCGACAAAGGCCTGATCAAGGGCGGCAGTCTTGAGAACGCCGTGCTGATTCGCGGCGAAACCGTGCTTGCCACGGCGCCGTTGCGGTTCCGGGACGAGTTTGTCCGTCACAAGATGCTCGATGTGCTCGGCGACCTCACGTTGCTGGGACGACCACTCGCTGCCCATATTGTTGTCGTGCGACCCGGCCACACAGGCAACGCCGAATTGACAAAGGCACTGGCCAGGGTGCTGGAAGAATCGAGTGAGCCTGTCTTTGCGACCATGCCGCCACCGGTTCCAGCCGGCACCGGTCCCGACGTGGCGATGGACATCATCCGGTTGCTGAACGTCATGCCGCACCGGTATCCGTTCCTGATGATTGACCGGGTCATCAAGATCGAAGAAGAAAAGATCATCGGTCTAAAGAACGTCACGATCAACGAACCGTATTTTCAGGGACATTTCCCCGGTCACCCGATCATGCCGGGCGTGCTGCAGTTGGAAGCGATTGCGCAGGTGGCGGGCATACTCATGCTGCGTCAGGGACAGAACGAGGGCAAAGTGGCGTACTTCATGAGCGCCAACAATGTCAAATGGCGCAAACCGGTCCGACCCGGCGATCAACTCATCATTGAAATCGAGATGGGCCGCGCCCGGAGCAACATTGCCAAGGCCAAAGGCGTCTGCAAGGTTGCGGGCGAGGTCGTCAGCGAAGCCGAAGTGATGTTCAGCATCATGGATAAGTGACCGCGCCGGAGATTAGCCGCCCCGCCCGGTACGGTGTATTTGGCTAAACCTAACGATTGGGTCTTTTATCTCATCCACCGCTTGAGCCCTCTACCGGCAAATACATAGATGGCACCTATCAGACCCAACGAGATAGCGGCGACGCCAAGATACTCGGCATCAAAAAAACCTCGGTTCCGGTATATGAGATACATGCCTAGTGTGACTCCTATGACCGCAAGCATCCCAAAGCTTAGGGCAACCTTCCACGAAAAGATGCTCAGCTCTTTGCGCACGGCAGGTTGTGGTCGGGACAACCGATATCGATATGCACGTGTCTGCTTCGCTGTGAGAAAAACCACGATAAGACCCAGAGCGACCAACAGATCTCCAAGAATGGAAGCCGGGAGCTTTCCAATTAAGTTCGCAAATGCACCCAAGCTTAGCAGAATCGAGCCAAAGATCATCTTGAGCAGGATGCTTTTCTGTGTCTGATCTAGCTTACGCATCTATTGACCTATATCAATAAACAGCCAGTCTATATAACCCGGTCCAAACAGACTGTCCATTTCTGCCTAAACCCTAGTCGGCCTCCAGCATCCCGCTCATTTTTTGGCGCGACAAGGCGGGCAGCTCATGGCGTAACCCACTGCCACCCCAATAGCAATGCCCGCGCCTACGTTGTGCATGGCTGCGCCCAATGCAACTCCTACACCAATACCTATGGCTATGCAGACGCCGAGTCGTTTACCTGAACACCGTCGTGTGCCGCCATCATTTGGTTTTTGTTCCATAAATCGTTTGTGTGCGACGCGGTCACGGACTTACTTGCCCTTTGCCTTATCCGTTTCTTTCAGAAAAGATTCCATTTCCTGAAAGAAAAACTTCGGTTCATCCAGTTGAATGAAATGCCGCGCCTTCGGCGCAAATACGACCTTGTGCTGGGGGATTTTCGCGACTTCAAGCCGATAATTGTCTTCTGCCGCCTTCTTCTGGCCGGGATCCGGTATCGCCGCAGTCGCGCCGATGAGCAGAACCGGGGTGCGGATCGCTTTGACCTTTTCGCGCAGATCGGTGGTCATCATTTCATAAAAAGCCTGTCCCACGGTTTTGGGGTCAGATTTGGTGCTCAACGTGGTAATTTTCTCAAGGTCCTTCGGGTCAGTGATCATCGCTGCAAAAAATTGTCGGTTGCCAATGGCAAACTGTTCCGGCGTTTGCATTCTGTACATGGCGCGCATTGTTTCAGCGAATTTTTGGGACGATTGCGGTGTGGCATTCACATCATTTAATGCGGAGAAATAGGGCACGCCATCCACCGCGATGATCGGTCCAACCTGTTCCGGCGCGGTGGCGCCGAGCCAGAAGGCAAGGAATCCTCCGAGGCTGTGTCCCACAATCACTGGTCGCTCAAGTTTCTTGTCACAAATGTATTTGATCAGGCCGTCACGCACTTGTTCCAGAAACGGCTCGCCAATCGCTGGCTGACCTGCAAAACCCGCCAATGTCACAACATGGCATTCGTAGCGATCTTTGAAATGATCAACCGTCCCGTCCCAGACATTGCCACCGCAGCTTAACCCGGGAATCAGAATCATGGGCCGTCCCGACCCCGTGACCTTCACCGTGAACGCCGCAGTTCCTTCAACCTTTTCAGTGGCTCTAAGAAAACTTACCTGACATAGGATTACCGCAACAGCGATTAGCCGAAACATTGATTTTACATTTGTCATAATATTGTTCCTCGACGACGGGGAAGCTAACGCCTGGCTGCTTGCGCCGTCAATGGCGGAAATGATTGTTGCACGCAGGATTGACCAGCCGCCGACCTTCGTGTTCCCCGAAAAGGATCCGGGGTAAACTTCGTGGTGAGCAATGCAGCGGTGGCATCGGTGATTGTTGATTCTACGGAAGCCGAGTGGTTGACTTTATTGGCTTTGGTTCTTAGGATAGCACCATGAGTGGAGTGCAATTCGTGGTGGATAGGCGGGGACAAAAGACCGCTGTCGTCATTGATCTGCGGAAGCACGCGGATTTGTGGGAGGATTTCCATGACGTGTTGCTGGCCCGCCAGCGTGCCCATGAACCCCGCGAGTCATTAGCGTCGGTGAAACGGCGTTTGGTGAGGTGAAGGGTTTGACTCCACGGCGGCGGCGTAGCGGAATCTGAGTAGGTCATGAGAACGAATCTCAATATAAATATGCCGAAGCCGGTGATTGCGGACTTCTGCCGCCGTCATCACATTCGCCGGTTGGCGATGTTTGGGTCGGCTCTGCGGAAAGACTTCGGTCCGCACAGTGATTTGGATGTGCTGGTGGAATTCGAGGCGGGACACGTGCCGGGGTTGGCGTTCTTCGCCATGGAACGGGAACTTTCGGAGTTACTGGGACGGAAGGTGGATTTGAACACACCGCAGTTCCTCAGCCCGTACTTCCGCGACGAGGTGCTGGCGGAGGCGGAGGTGCAGTATGCCGCGGCATGACCCCGATGTCCGGTTGCGCCACATGCTCGACGCCGCGCGGGAAGCCAAACAACTGGCCGCGGGCCGAACGCGCGCCAATTTGGACGAGGACCGGCCGCTGAACCTTTCGTTGGTGCGGTTGTTGGAGATCGTCGGGGAAGCGGCCAACCGTGTGCCACCGGAGGCGTCGGCTCGCTACCCACAGATTCCGTGGGTGCAGATTGTTGGTTTGCGGAACCGCTTGATTCACGGCTACGACAACGTGGACTACGATGTTCTTTGGCAGATTGTCACCAGCGATTTGCCGCCGCTCATCTCTGAATTGGAGCGAATACTAGAACGAGAAGGGAAATGACGACCCCTATCCATTCGACAGCCATCGTTGATCTGCGCGCGCAGATTGGCGACGGTTGCGAGATTGGGCCCTACTGCATCGTCGGACCGAATGTGAAGCTGGGCGAGGGGAGCCGTTTGCATTCGCACGTGATCCTTGACGGTTTGACCACGATCGGGCCGCGATGCGAGATTTACCCGTTCGCATGCATCGGCCTTAAAACGCAGGACCTGAAGCACAAGGGCGGCAAGTGTCACCTTGAGATCGGTTCCGATAACGTGTTCCGCGAGCATGTAACCGTCCACACGGCGACCGATGATGGCGGCGTAACGCGGATCGGGTCGCACGGCAACTTTCTCGCGTACTCGCACGTGGCGCACGACTGTCAGGTGGGCAGTCACGTCATCTTCAGCAATTGTGGGACGCTTGCGGGGCACGTGTTGGTGGAGGACTATGTCGTGATTGGCGGTTTGGCGGCGATCCATCAATTCTGCCGGATCGGTACTATGTCGATCATCGGCGGTTGCGCGAAAGTGGTGCAGGACGTGCCACCGTACATGATAGCCGACGGCAATCCTGCCGAGACGCGCGGCGTCAACAAGGTTGGGTTGGAGCGCCACGGCGTGTCCGAAGAAGTGCAGCGGGGGTTGCGGGAGGCGTATAAGATAATGTTTCGAGAAGGGTTGACAGTCAGCAATGCTTTGGATACTGTTACAGCCAAGGTTCCGCCCAGTAGTGAGCTCGCACACTTGATCGACTTCTGTCGTAAGTCCGAGCGCGGGATTGCCCGATAACTGACAAGTACGGAAGATTTTTGTGGCCGGTTTGTTGCCGATACTGATCGCCAAGCCCAATTGAGCTGTTGCCGAACGCAGCAGCATATAAATGCCCTTTTTGTATCTCAGCAGAAATGCATTGCGTGCCGATCGGTGCATGACCGGTGCGGTACATCCACTAGAACAACAGCCATGAAGAAGCAAAACACCGAGAGCGAGAACGAGCAGCAACAGCAGCCCCGAACACCTTCTGGGCAGCCGCCACCACAGAAACCGGTGCAGGATAAACCGGTGGCGGAGAAACAGGCGTCGACCGAGCTGCCAAAGGAACAGCCGAAAGAACCGCAAAAACCGGCTGACAACCCCGAACGGATTCGAGGCGTGTTGGAAGTTGGCGAGAAAGGGTTCGGCTTCCTGCGCAATCCCGCCAAGAGCTTCCAGATAAGTCCGAACGACATCTATGTGTCGCCGGACGTCATTCGCAGGTACCGGTTGCGTGCCGGGCTGGAAATCGAGGGTCGTGCGGTTCCTCCCAGGAAAGGCAGCCCGCAGTTGGCGGAGATTTTCACCATCAATGGCCAGCCGCCCGAGAAGTACGTTTCACTGAAGAAATTCGACGACCTTACCAGTATCAACCCAAACGAACGTTTCGTGATGGAGACCGTGCCGGACCGGTACACGATGCGGGTCATTGACATCGTAGCGCCGATCGGCAAAGGCACGCGCGGACTGATCGTGGCCGCGCCGCGCACGGGCAAAACGACGTTGCTACACCACATGGCCGACGCGGTGTTGACGAACCATCCTGACGTGCACGTCATGGTCCTGCTCGCGGACGAACGTCCCGAAGAGACCACGGATTTCCGCCGCTCGATCAAGGGCGGCGAGGTCATCGCCTCCACGAACGACCAAACCATCGAGGACCACGTCCGCACGGCGCGTATCGCCATCGAACGCGCGAAACGGATGGTCGAGTTCGGCAGGGACGTGTTCATCGTGCTCGACTCGATCACGCGGCTGGCCCGGGCGTTCAACAATTACATCGGCTCGACAGGCCGCACCATGACAGGCGGTCTCGACGCGCGGGCAATGGAACAACCCCGGCGCATCTTCGCGAGTGCGCGCAAGGCGGAGGAGGGCGGGTCGTTGACGATCGTTGCCACCGCGCTGGTTGAGACGGGATCGCGGATGGATGAGTTGATCTTTCAGGAGTTCAAAGGCACAGGCAACTCCGAGTTGGTGCTCGATCGCAAGATTGCCGAGCAACGACACTGGCCTGCGGTGGACATCAACATGTCTGGCACGCGACGTGAGGAATTGTTGCTGTCGGCAAAAGACCTCGAGGCGATCACGCGGCTGCGTCGTGCGCTCAGTGGCGCCGAGCCGGTCGAGGCGATACAGCGGCTTCTCACCGGCCTTTCAAAGTTCAAGACGAACAAGGAATTCCTCGCCCAGATCGCCAAGGCGTCCTGAGCGCGGCGACCGATTTACCCTTGTGCGACTTGGTTTTAGAATGATATAGGATGATGAATATGCGACGGTTTATATTTCTTCTGGTGGCCGTGCCGGTGCTGGCAGGCACGTTCGCAGCCGATGCGCAGGCGCAACTGTTTGTGGAAGCGCGCATGACGCGCGATGCCTTCCTGTTGTACGAATCGCTTCCTATTCTGGTGACCATCCGCAACGTTTCGGGCCGCCCAATTCAACTGGACGCAGTGGTAGACCGGCACTGGCTCGACTTCACCGTGACCGATGAGAACGGTCGGGAGGTTTTGTGTCTGGCAAGGTTGCAGCCCGAAGGAAGTATGACGCTCCAGCCCAATCAGTCTATCACGCGGACGATCGATCTGATGCCGTCGTACGATCTGCGGTCGCGCGGCATTTATCGCGTGCAAGCGGTGGTGGACAGCGGCGGCATGCGGACGTCGTCGTCGCCCCTGCGATTCAGCATCACGCAGGGTCGGGAAATCTGGACACAGACACTGGGGCTGCCGACGCGCGATGATCAGCCCGAAGAATACCGCACCTTCTCCCTGCAAACGCGACGCGATGGACATTCCGATTACCTATACATATGCGTTCGCGACGCCAGGAAGGACATTGTGTACGGCCTGCTGGAATTTGGATCGTACATTACTCTGGGCGAACCACGTATCCGGTTTGACAAGGAAGCCTGTCTCCATTTGCTTTACCAGTCCAGCCCGCGCGCCTTTGGGTATGTACGGGTGAATCCATTTGCGCAGGTATTGGATCGCGCGGTCTATTCCGATTATTCATCGAAACCCGAGTTGGCCATTGATTTGGAGGGGACTGTGACCGTGCGCGGGGGCGAGAAAGTTTTCCCGCACCCCGACCGCGTGTTAACCACAGAAGAATTGACTCCACCACCGCCCGCACCGCCGAAGCCCAAAAAGAAATGGTGGTGGCCTTTTGGACCGTAACGAACACAGGCGAATCAGCGCGGGCCGCTGAAGGTCAAGTCGAGTTCGCGCGCCGCCTTCACTTCGTCCAACCGTCGCACCGGCATCGTCTGAGGCGCTCCCTTGACCTTCTCAGGATCGGTACGTATCTCCTGTGCGATTTGTCGCATTGCCTCAATGAACCGATCCAACGTCGAGCGGCTTTCCGTTTCGGTTGGTTCGATCATCAACGCGCCATGCACAGGCCATTCGATGGTCGGAGCGTGAATGCCGTGATCCAGTAAGCGCTTCGCGATATCGCGCGGCAGAATCCCATTCGCATGGTACTGCGACGCCATCAGGATGCACTCGTGCATGCACGGACGGTCGAACGCGGGTGGGAAATCCTGTTTCAGTTTCTCCTTCAGATAATTGGCGTTGACGATGGCAGCGCGCGAGTTCCGCTGCAGTCCCTCAAACCCATGTGCACGGATGTAGGCATACGCGCGAACCAGAATGCCAATGTTGCCGTAGAACGCCCGCACCCGTCCGATGGACTGCGGACGGTTATCATCCCAATGCCATTCGTTCCGTTCACGGCGCAAGCGCGGCACCGGCAGGAACGGTTCCAGGATTTTTTTCACGCCAACAGGCCCGGCTCCGGGGCCGCCGCCGCCGTGCGGTGTCGAGAACGTCTTGTGCGTGTTGACGTGAACGACGTCGAACCCCATGTCGCCCGGTCGCGCCAAACCACACAATGCATTCAGGTTTGCGCCGTCATAGTAGAGCAGGGCGCCTTTTTCGTGCGCGATGCGCGCCAGTTCGGCGATGCGCGATTCGAACAACCCGTAAGTGCTGGGGTTCGTAAACATCACCGCAGCCACGTCGTCGTCGACCGCTTTTGTGAACGCCGCAAGGTCCACTTCGCCGTTGCTCGCCGATGGCACCGTCACGACCTCGTACCCACACAGGTGCGCGCTTGCTGGGTTCGTCCCGTGCGCGCTGTCGGGGATGAGCACCTTGTGCCGCTGCCGGCCCTGCGCCTTGTGGTAGGCGTGGATCATCAACATGCCTGTCAACTCGCCGTGCGCGCCGGCGCACGGCTGGAGGGTGAACGCGTCCATACCGCAAATCTCGCAGAGAAACTGTTCCAATTCCGCCAGCAGTTGCAACAATCCCTGCGTCGTCGCCACCGGTTGGAGCGGATGCACGTTCGCCATGCCCGGCAACGCGGCAACGTGGTCATTCACCTTCGGGTTGTACTTCATCGTGCAGGAGCCGAGCGGATAAAAATGAGTGTCCACGCTGAAATTCAACTGGCTCAGGTGCGTGAAGTGCCGCACCACGTCGAGTTCCGACACCTCGGGCAGTTCGGCCTCATGTTGGCGCAGCATCTCCCGTGGCAGGAACGATTCCATGGGACGATTATCGCTGCTCCGAGGGAACATGACAGCCCGCCGTCCCGGCGCGCTATGTTCGAAAATCAGTCGGCTTAGCCTCATCGTTTGACTCTCATCAAGGCGTTCGTAAGACGATCGATGTCGGCTTCCAGTTTGGTTTCCGTCACACAAACCAGCAGGTCTTGGCCGATGGGTTGACCTGCGGCTATACCTTCGACCAGCAATTGCTCGCAAACCGATTGTGCGGGAATCGGGCAGGCGACGACAAATTCATTGAAGAACGGTGCGGAATATTTCAGACGGTAGCCGGGGATGTGCGCGATGGCTTTGGCGCAGAGGTGGGCCTGTCGCACGTTCAA
>JBEKLX010000048.1:0-14899 GCA_050008795.1 Verrucomicrobiia bacterium
CGTCGCCCTTCTTGACGCGCTCGCCGTCGGCCACGGCAATCTCCGCGCCGATGACCACCGAGTAACGCTCCAACTCGCGTCCCTCATCCGTGGTGAGCAAGACCTGGCCGGTCTTGTTGAGCACGACCCAGTCGCCGCCGCTGCGCTTGACGGCACGGACGTCCTGGTAGCGCAATAAGCCGTCGTTCTTCGCCCTGATCTGCGGCTGCTTGAACACCTGGCTCGCCGTGCCGCCAATGTGGAACGTCCGCATGGTCAACTGCGTGCCTGGCTCACCGATGGACTGCGCCGCGATGATGCCGACCGCCTCGCCCAGCTTGGCCGACTTGCTCGTGGCGAGGTTGCGTCCGTAACACATCGCGCACACTCCGCGACGCGATTCGCACGTCAGCACCGAGCGTATTTTCACGGGCTCGATACCGAGCTTGGCAATGGCTTCGGCTGTCGCTTCCTCAATCTCCGTGTTCGCTTTCACCAGCTTCTTCTTGCTGATCGGGTCAAAAATGTCTTCGGCGGAAAAGCGTCCGACTATGCGCTCGTTCAACTTGACGATTTCATCTTCGCCTTCGTAAATCGGCTTCACCCAAATGCCGTTCACGGTGCCGCAATCCTCTTCGAGAATGATGACGTCCTGTGCTACATCCACAAGTTTGCGCGTCATGTAGCCCGAGTCGGCGGTCTTAAGCGCCGTATCGGCCAATCCCTTGCGGGCGCCGTGCGTCGAGATGAAGTATTCCAATACGCTCAAACCTTCGCGGAAGTTTGAGAGAATCGGTCGCTCGATGATTTCGCCCGACGGCTTGGCCATCAAACCGCGCATACCCGCCAACTGCCGGATCTGCTGGCGCGAACCACGGGCCTTACTGTCCACCATCATGTACACGGAGTTCAACCCCGGTCGTCCCAAATTGTGGTCCATCGCGCTGTACATCACATTCGAAATCTTGTCCGTCGCATGCGTCCAGATGTCGATGATCTTGTTGTACCGCTCGCCATCGGTGATCACGCCGCGCCGATACTGTTTTTCGACTTCGGCCACTTCCTTAAGCGAATCCGCAATGACTTCCGTCTTTTCCTTCGGCACAATCATATCTTCGATGCCGATGGAAATACCCGCCAGTGTCGCGTGCTCGAACCCAAGCGCCTTGAGTTTATCGAGCACTTCCACCGTCTGCACGTGGCCGACGGTGCGATAACATTGCCAGAGCGCCTCACCCAGTTTGCTCTTGTCGAGCGGGCGATTGAAGAACCCAAGTTCTATCGGCCAGATCTCGTTGAAGATCACGCGCCCGACTGTCGTCTCGATCACCTTCGCTGCTGGATCGCCAAAGATCGTCTTCCGTCCGTAATCCGGATTGCGGAGCCGGATGTGCTCGTGAATCTTTAGATCATCTTCGTCATATCCAAAAAAGACCTCCTGCACGTTCTCGAACAGTTTTAGACGCGGGCTGCCCCCCTTGCTCGGACGACCACCGTACGTGAGATAATACACACCCAGCGCGATGTCCTGTGTTGGCGTGGTAATTGGCCTGCCGCTGGAGGGCGAGAAGATGTTGTTCGTCGCCAGCATCAGCAACCGCGCTTCCATCTGCGCCTCGATCGACAACGGCACGTGCACCGCCATTTGATCGCCGTCGAAGTCGGCATTGTACGCCGTACAAACCAAGGGATGAATCCGGATCGCCTCGCCTTCGATCAGGATCGGCTCAAACGCCTGGACCGACAACCGGTGCAACGTCGGCGCGCGATTCAACAACACTGGATGACCGCGCGTTACCTCTTCCAGAATGTCCCACAACTCGGGCGCCTGTCGTTCAATCATTTTCTTGGCCGAGCGGACCGTGTGCACCAACCCCATCTCGCGGAGCCGCCGAATAATGAAAGGCTCAAACAGCACAAGCGCCATCTTCTTCGGCAGACCGCACTGGTGTAACTTCAGCTCCGGTCCGATGACGATGACCGAACGACCCGAGTAGTCCACGCGCTTGCCGAGCAGGTTCTGACGGAACCGCCCTTGCTTGCCTTTGAGCATATCGGCCAGCGATTTCAACGACCGACCACCTGCGCCCGTCACGGGCCGACCGTGGCGACCGTTGTCGAGCAACGCATCCACCGACTCTTGCAGCATCCGCTTCTCGTTGCGGATGATGACGTCCGGCGTGCGCAACTGAAGCAGGTTTTTCAACCGATTGTTCCGGTTGATGACGCGCCGATACAAATCGTTCAGGTCGCTTGTGGCGAACCGTCCACCTTCCAGCGGAACCAGAGGCCGCAAGTCCGGCGGAATCACAGGCAACACTTCCAGCGTCATCCACTCGGGCCGCATTTTTGCCTCGATGAAACCCTTCACCACCTTCTGGCGCTTCGCGATTTTCTTGCGCAACTGTTTGCTCTTAGTCGTATCGAGCTGACGTTCGAGTTCGTGCCCCAGCTTGCGCAAGTCGATCTTTTCGAGCAATTGTTTGACGGCCTCTGCGCCCATCTTGGCCACGAAACCGTCCCCATACTGCTCGCGCGCTTCGCGGTACTCCATCTCCGTGAGCAACTGCTTCGGCTTGAGCGGCGTCTTCCCTTCGTCGATGACTATGTAATCCTCATAGTATAAGACGCGCTCCAGTTCGCGGGCCGTCATATCGAGCATCAAGCCAAGCCGCGACGGCATCGCCTTGAAAAACCAGATATGGCTGACCGGCACGGCCAATCCAATGTGCCCCATGCGTTCGCGCCGCACGCGCGCAAGCGTCACTTCAACGCCGCACCGGTCGCAGATGACGCCACGGTGTTTGATCCGCTTGTACTTGCCGCAATTACACTCCCAGTCCCGCACGGGACCGAAGATACGCTCGCAGAACAGGCCACCCTTCTCAGGTTTGAACGTGCGGTAGTTGATCGTTTCGGGGTTCTTCACCTCGCCATGTGACCACGAGTGAATCGTGTCCGGCGACGCTATCCCGATGCTAACGCGATCGAACGTACCCGCCTTCTCCAAACCCAGCGCGGCGCGTGCCGCTGCGGTTGCGGCAGCAGCTTCAGGCGGTGTGACGGCTGTCTTGCTGGCTGTGCTCATAAGTTACTTTTGGCCTCCCTCGCGCCCGACGCGGACGTCGAGGCAGAGACTTTGCATTTCCTTCATCAAAACGTTGAATGACTCCGGTGTGCCGGCTTCGAGCGTGTTGTCGCCCTTCACAATGGACTCGTAAATGCGGGTGCGACCTTGCACGTCGTCGCTCTTGACCGTGAGCATTTCCTGCAGGCAGTAGGCCGCACCGTACGCTTCCAGCGCCCAAACTTCCATTTCGCCGAACCGCTGGCCGCCGTACTGCGCCTTGCCGCCGAGCGGCTGCTGCGTGACCAGAGAGTACGGACCGACGGCGCGCGCATGAATCTTGTCGGCCACCAAGTGACCGAGTTTCATCATGTAAATGGAGCCGACTACGACCTCCTGATCGAACGGACGTCCCGTGCGGCCATCGAACAACGGTGTCTTGCCGTTCTGTTTGAGCCACTCCCAACCTTTCTGTTTGCGCGCTTCCTTGACCATCCCCTGAATCTCTTCCTCGGTCACGCCATCAAACACCGGCGACGCGATCTTCAATCCCAACGCCTGTGCCGCGATGCCGAGGTGCGTTTCCAGAACCTGGCCGACGTTCATACGGCTCGGCACACCGAGCGGGTTCAGGACGATGTCAACCGCTGTGCCATCGGGCAGGAACGGCATGTCTTCCTCGGGCATGATCTTGGCGATTACGCCCTTGTTGCCGTGGCGGCCGGCCATCTTGTCGCCAACACTTAGTTTGCGTTTGCTGGCGACGTACACCTTGACCTGCTTGATAATCCCCGGCTCGACTTCCTCACCGCTCTCCACTAAATCCATGCGGCGATCCCGCTCCATCTCCAGTTCGCTGAACCTGTGCCGGAACTCGCCAATGATCTCGCCAATCTTGTTGCGGATCGGTGAAGGATCGATCTCGATGTGGCCATACACCGCCGCCATCTTCCGAAGCAGCGTCTTGGTAATCTTGCGGTTCGCCGGAATGATAATCTCTCCCGTCTCAGCGTTGACCACATCGAGTGGAATCTTTTCACCGAGCAGGATATTGCTCAACTTCTCGGTCAACTCGTCCCGCAGGCTCGCGGATTTGTTCTTGTACTCCTCTTCAAACTGCTTCTTTGAGCGCCGAATCTCCGTCATCGTCAGTTTCGGCCGGGCCGGCTCCTTGCGCGCAGAAACCTTCACGTCCATCACAATGCCATACGTGCCGCTCGGCACCGTCAATGATGTGTCCTTCACGTCCGCGGCCTTTTCGCCGAAGATCGCACGGAGCAGCCGCTCCTCGGGCGCCAATTCCGTCTCGCTCTTCGGGGTGATCTTGCCGACGAGAATATCACCCGGTTTCACCTCTGCGCCGATACGAATGACGCCATCATGACCGAGGTTATTCAGTGCCTCTTCGCCGACATTAGGGATGTCTCGCGTAATTTCCTCGGGACCAAGCTTCGTGTCGCGCGCGCCGGCTTCGTACTCCTCGATATGGATCGAGGTGTAAATGTCATCCTTGACCAGCTTATCGTTGACCAGGATCGCGTCTTCGAAATTGTAGCCGCACCAAGGCATGAACGCCACGATCACATTGCGCCCAAGCGCCAACTCGCCATTGTCGCAGCACGGCCCATCCGCCAATACCTGGCCCTTCTTCACACGGTCGCCCTTCTTGACGATCGGCTTCTGATTGAAACAAGTGCCCGCATTCGAACGCATGAACTTGCGGAGTTCATACACGTAAATGTGGTTCTCCGTCTCGGTGACGAATTTCCGTTTGCCCTCAGGCAATTCGCCGTCCTTGGTCACGATGATCCGGTGCGCCGTCACCGACGCGACCACGCCGCCTTCCACCGCAATCACGCAGACTTTTGAATCGCGAGCGGAGCGTTCTTCCAACCCAGTCCCGACCAGTGGCGCTTCGTTCACCAGCAACGGCACCGCCTGCCGCTGCATGTTCGAACCCATCAACGCACGGTTCGCGTCGTCGTGTTCCAGGAACGGGATCAGACCCGCGGCCACCGACACGAGCTGCTTCGGCGAGACGTCCATGTAGTGCACACGCTCCGGCTCGACTTCGACGAAGTCGGTCTTGTACCGGCACGACACCTTCGGCGCTGTGTAATGTCCGCGGTTGTCCACCGGTGCATTCGCCTGTGCCACAACGTAATTCTCTTCCTGGTCGGCCGTAAGATAATCCACCTGGTCGGTCACGCGACCGTCCTTGACCTTCCGGTACGGCGTCTCAATGAACCCGAACTCATTGATCCTGCAGTAAAGACTCATCGCGCTGATCAAACCGATGTTCGGTCCTTCAGGCGTTTCGATCGGGCAGATACGACCGTAGTGCGACGGATGCACGTCACGAACTTCGAAGCCCGCGCGTTCGCGCGACAAACCACCGGGTCCAAGCGCGGATAAACGGCGTTTATGCGTCAACTCGCTCAACGGATTGGTCTGATCCATGAACTGGCTGAGCTGGCTGCGCCCAAAGAAATCGCGAATCACTGCCGACAACGCCTTCGGATTGACCAACTGCTGTGGCGTCATCGTGTCGGTGCTGACGTCGAACAACGTCATGCGCTCTTTGACTATGCGTTCGGTTCGCGCCAGACCGATGCGGCACTGGTTCGCCAGCAACTCGCCCACGGTACGCAGACGACGGCTGCCCAGATGATCGATATCGTCCACCGAACCTTCGCCCTTGTGAAGGTTCAGCAAATACTTGATCGCTTCGATCAGGTCTTCCTTCTCCAGAATGCGGCTATCGAGGTCGGCTTTGCGACTCAGTTTCTGGTTGATCTTGTAGCGGCCCACGCGTCCAAGGTCATATCGGCGCGGATCGAAGAACAAACGCTTCAACAACGCGTTGGCGTTCGCCACCGTCGGCGGATCGCCAGGCCTTAACCGTCGATAAATCTCCTTCAGCGCTTCTTCCTCGTTCTTGCATGGGTCTTTCCTCAACGTCCGCACGATGCAACCTTCATCCACGGACGTGTCGACGATTTTGACCTTCTCGACGCCTATTTCCAGAAGCTGCCGCGCCGCCGCCTTCGTCAACGGCTCAAACGCGTGCGCAACGACCAGTTGTTTTCCCTCGTCCATCGCGTCGGCCACGAGCACCTTGTCCGTGGTCTCCGTGTTCGCGAGGAAATCTTTCAGCTTCAGTTCCTCAATTTGATAAAACAGCTTGAGGATTGCCTCATCGGATCCGTAGCCAAGCGCCCGCAGGAACGTCGTCACAAAGAATTTCCGACGGCGACGGCGGCGATCCAGATAGACGTTCAGCAAATCGCCCGAGTCGAACTGGACTTCCAGCCACGAGCCTCGGTCCGGAATGATCCGGAACCCGAACAGCAGCTTGCCGCTGCTGTGTACTGTCGACTCAAAGCAGATGCCCGGCGAACGGTGCAGTTGGCTGACAATGACCCGTTCGGCGCCGTTGACAACGAAACTGGCGGAGGACGTCATCAGCGGCACTTCGCCCATGTACACCTGTTCTTCCTTGGTGCCACGGCTGTCTTTCAGGCGAAACGTGACATGAAGTGGCGCGCCGTACGTAATACCCTCACGCAGACACTCCAACCATGTGCTCTTCGGCTCGCTGATGGTGTATTCCACGCAATCGAGGGTGGCTTGACCGTCATAGCTCTCGATTGGAAACACTTCCTTGAACACGGCCTGCAGGCCGAAGTTCTTCCGCCGGTTCGGCGGCACATCGGCCTGCAGAAACTCATTGTAAGAGTCGATCTGCGCCTCGATCAACGGCGGAGGCTCGATGACGTCAGTCAATTTGCCGAAATATTTTCGCTCAGCCATACTGATTCCCGTTCCGCGCCATGCATGGGCAGACGGGGCCGCCTTCGCAAACTGCTGCGACTGCGGTCCCGTGCGCGAATCGCCCGGTTACTTGAGTTCGACTTTTGCGCCCGCTGCTTCCAGCTTCTTCTTGATCTCTTCGGCTTCCTGCTTGGTCGCGCCTTCCTTGACGGTCTTAGGCGCGCCTTCCACGAGATCCTTCGCTTCCTTCAGGCCCAACGTGGTCACCGCACGCACTTCCTTGATCACGCCGATCTTGTTGGCGCCCGTTTCCTTCAGCACGACGTCAAACGTCGTTTTAGCTTCCGCTGCCGGAGCCGCCGCACTTGCCGCTGGAGCCGCTGCTGCGACCGGTGCCGCGGCGCTAACGCCCCATTTCTCTTCCAGTTTCTTTGAGAGTTGCGCGGCTTCAATCACCGTCAACTGACTCAGTTGTTCCACCAATGTATCCAAGTTCGCTGCCATGGTCTTATCTATCCTTTCATCGGTATCGTCGGATCCGCCAGCTGGCGGACGATTCTCCCCGGAAGCCTCCGGAGCGACGAGGAACCGTGGGTTTCTGTTTTACGTAGCTGCCCCGGCCTCCGCCGGAACTTCCTTCTTCTCCGCATGCGCCTTTAGCACACGCGCAATCTGACAGGCGGGCGCACCGAGCACGACAGCAATACGCGTCGCCGGCGTCTGCAATAAACCGACAAACTGCGCCCGCAGCATGTCCAAACCGGGCAGGTCGGCAATTGCTTCCAGCTCGGCTGGCCGCAACACCTGCTCGTTTATCAAACCCAGTTTGAACTTCGGCTTCTCAAACTCCCTCTTGAAATTTTTCAGCACCTTCGCCGCAGCGCTGATGTCCGACTTGTTCTTGCCGATCACCATGGCAGTCATGCCAGCCAATACATCGTCGGCGTTCGGTGAACCGGCTTCCTTAAGCACAAGCCGCATGATCGAATTCTTGACCACGTGGCATTCCGCCTGCGCCGCACGCAGCCGCTTCCGCAATTCGCCAAACTGGCCCACGGTCAGGCCCGTGTAATCCGTCAGCAACACGTAGGTCGAGCTGGCGACTTGTTCACGCACTTCCTTAATCAGAAATTGTTTTTCCGCTCTCATGAATCTCCGTCTCGCCTCTCAGTTGCCGCCAAACTCGCCCAGATCGATTCGTAACCCCGGACTCATCGTGCTCGACAGCGTGCATTTCTCGATGAACCGCCCTTTGGCCGTTGCCGGCTTCGCATGCACCAGCGCGGAGATGACCACGCGGGCGTTCTCGGCAATCGCCTTCGCTTCGAACGACAGTTTGCCGAATGCAACCTGCACGTTTGCCGCCTTGTCCATCTTGAACTCGACCCGGCCCGCCTTGACCTCTTTGACGGCCTTTGCCGTGTCGTCAGTCACCGTGCCGGTCTTCGGATTCGGCATCAGACCTTTCGGACCGAGCACTTTGCCAAGCTTACGGACTTCCTGCATTGCCTCGGGTGTCGCGACGGCGACATCAAAATCCGTCCAACCTTCCTGGCACTTCTTCACAAGGTCTTCGAATCCCACAAAGTCCGCGCCGGCTTCCTTTGCCGCTTGCGCCGTTGCGCCTTTGGCAAACACTACGACGCGCACTTTATTGCCGCTGCCATGCGGCAACGCGACGGTACCCCGCACCATCTGGTCGCTTTGCTTCGGGTCAACGCCGAGTTTGAACGCCAGTTCGACGGACTCATCGAACTTGGCCTTCGGCAGCTTCTTCAAAACTTCCACCGCCTGATCGAGTTTATAATCGATCTTCGGGTCCACCAGTTTGGCGGCCTCGTTGTAACGTTTACCGTGCGTTGCCATCAGTTTGTTCCATCCCAATCAGTCGACTATATCAATGCCCATGCTCCGTGCCGTGCCCATGATGATACGGCTGGCGGCGTCCTCGTCCTTCGCGTTCAAGTCCACCATCTTCGTTTTCACGATCTCCATCACCTGTTTGCGCGTGACCTTGCCGACCTTGATGCGGTTTGGCTCGCCACTGGCGGTGGCGATGCCAGCCGCCTTTTTCAACAGCACGCTCGCCGGCGGCGACTTGGTGATGAATGTGAACGTCTTGTCTTTATAAACCGTGATGATAACCGGCACGATCGTGCCAGCTATCTTCTGCGTCGCTGCATTGAACTGCTTGCAGAACTCCATGATATTTACGCCCTGCTGACCCAACGCCGGGCCGACGGGCGGCGCCGGATTCGCCTGCCCCGCAGGGATCTGCAGTTTGATCATGCCTGTAATAGGTTTTGCCATATTGCCTCGCGCCCTACGCTCGTTCCACCTGCCAGTACTCGAGTTCCACGGGCGTCGAACGCCCGAAAATCGAGACCGAAATCTTCAACTTGCCGCGACCAGGATCCACTTCCTCGATCATGCCGGTAAAGTTCTGGAATGGGCCGTCGGTTACCTTCACCGTCTCGCCCTTCTCGAACGCCACTTTTGGCGCCACTTTTTCCTGCCGTTCCTGAATCTGCGCCAGAATGCTTTCCACCTCGTCGGGTTTCAGCGGCACCGGACGATCCCCGCCGATGAATCCGATCACGCCCGGCGTCTCGCGCACAAAGTACCACGTCCGAGGCATCAATTGATTCTTCTCGTCCAGCAACTTCATGTTGACCAGAATGTAGCCGGGATAAAACTTCCGCGTGGTCGTGCTCTTCTTGCCCTTCTTGACCTCGGCCACCTTTTCTGTAGGAACGAGCACTTCCTTGATTACATCGCCCAGTTCCTCGACCTTGATCCGCCGCTCCATGCTGTCCTTGACCTTCTGCTCCTGGCCCGACAGCGTGTGGATCACGAACCACTGATAATCGGTTGTCGCCTGTACCATTTCGTCACGCTCCAGCGGCTACCTCTGCCCCAGCAGAGCGCGGATGACCCTCACAAACACGAAATCCGCCATTGCTATGAACACGCCCAAAGCCACAAAGCAGACCAACACCATGATCGTGGAGTCAATCAACTCCTTGCGCGTCGGCCATGAGGACTTCTTCAGTTCACCCGTGACCTCGGCAAGAAACCCCTGCACCTTGATAAATGGATTCGTCATGCTCGCTGTCTATGTTTAAGACTTGTCCGCCAACGATTTTGTGGCGGACTTGTTCGCCAACGCCTTTGAGGCGAACTGGCACGCCAGGAGGGACTTGAACCCCCAACCTACGGTTTTGGAGACCGTCGCTCTGCCAATTGAGCTACTGGCGTATCCCAGAACTCAGACTGGTCTCGTGCGCGCCGACCTCACTTCGTTTCTTTGTGGTCGACGTGTTTTCCGCACTTCGGACAAAACTTCTTTATCGCCAACCGCTCGGATCCCTGCTTCTTGTTGCGGGTCGAAACATAGTTTCGGCTTTTGCACCCGCTGCATGCCAACGTAATCAACTCTCTCGGCATCGTCGTGTAATCCAAACAGAATCGCCGGTCCCAGTCCGCGACCGGGACGGGCGATCGCCAGTTTTCTACTCGAGAATCTCTGTTACACGGCCCGCGCCGACCGTTCGACCACCTTCGCGAATGGCGAACCGCATTGCCTTTTCCATCGCGATAGGCGTGATCAACTCAATCTCAATGTTCACGTTGTCGCCCGGCATCACCATTTCCACGCCCTGCGGCAACGTCACAATACCGGTCACGTCAGTCGTCCGGAAATAGAACTGCGGCCGGTAACCCTTGAAGAACGGCGTATGACGGCCGCCCTCTTCCTTGCTCAGCACGTACACCTCAGCCTTGAACTTCTTGTGCGGTGTAATCGAACCGGGTTTGGCCAATACCTGACCGCGCTCAATGGCGTCCTTTTCAACGCCCCGCAACAGACAGCCGACGTTGTCGCCCGCCTGACCCTGATCGAGCAATTTACGGAACATCTCGACACCCGTAACAACCGTCTTTTGCGTGTCGCGCAACCCGACAATTTCCACTTCCTCGCCGACCTTGATGATGCCGCGCTCGATACGCCCCGTGGCCACCGTGCCACGACCAGTAATCGAGAACACGTCTTCAACCGGCATCAGGAACGGCTTGTCCACCACGCGAACCGGATCCGGAATGAAATCGTCCACGGCCTTGATTAGAGCCAGGATCTGCTTCTCAGCTTCGGGATCGCCCTTCAACGCCTTCGTCGAACTGACACGCACCACCGGCGTCTTGTCGCCCGGGAATTGGTAGGCCGTCAGCAGATCGCGTACTTCCATTTCGACGAGGTCGAGCAACTCAGGATCATCAACCAAATCAACCTTGTTCAGGCAAACCACAATGGCCGGGACCGCCACCTGCCGCGCCAGCAGCACGTGCTCGCGCGTCTGGGGCATCGGACCATCGGCTGCGCTCACCACGAGGATCGCGCCATCCATCTGCGCCGCGCCTGTGATCATGTTCTTCACATAGTCAGCGTGGCCGGGACAATCGATGTGCGCGTAATGGCGTTTATCGCTCTCGTACTCGACGTGCGCCACCGCAATCGTCACGGTCTTGGTTTCATCGCGGACCGTCCCGCCCTTGGCGATGTCCGCGTAACTCTTGACCTGCGCCTTGCCTTGCTTGGCCAGTACCTGCAGGATGGCGGCGACGAGGGTCGTCTTGCCATGATCAATGTGACCGATGGTGCCGACGTTGACGTGCGGCTTCGTCCGTTCAAATTTCTCTTTGGCCATGATGTCCTCCTGTTCCTTTCGCTCATTCCTCGTGTCTCAATTGACGTCTTATCTTATATCCACAACTGGAGCCCACGATCGGGATTGAACCGATGACCTCGTCCTTACCAAGGACGCGCTCTACCAGCTGAGCTACGCGGGCAAAACATCCCTGCCCATATTTCGCTTAATCCGGTCGCCCGACCACTCGTGTCCCCATCTGCCTAACGACACAAAAGGGCAAAATACCCACTCCCCGTTTTCCGTCTAATTTTAATCGGAAACGGCCAGCGGATACTTCCCTACCAACACTATATTTTTCTAACGACTTCTTCTAACGAGGGTGAACTATATCAAAACGTCCAAACCTGTCAACAGGTAATTAGCACTTTTTTGAATGAGCCGGGACAATCCGATCCCGTCCCCCAGCATCAAGCAGAATGAATAACAAATAGACCTGACCCCTAATCTGCCCAACCCTCTGGGTTGCTCACAACCCCTATTGCAAAGGCGTCATTTCAGCAATTCGGGCTGATTTGACGAGGAGGTTTTCTTTGTGGGCGCGGTGAATTTGGCGGAGGCGAGCAGGCGTTTCACGAGTTCGTTGATTTGGTCGAGTTTGCCGGCGACAAGGCGGCGGGCTTCGGCGCGGGCGGTGGCGACAGGCGCGGTCATCTTCGGCACGACCGGGAGCAATTCCTCGCGCGCCTGTCGTGCTAAGTCTGCAATCTGTTTGTGCATCTCGTCGGCCGCGTCGAAAAGCGGAATCGGACAGTACTCGAAAGGACGGCGTGCGATGTCCCGCTCGCCTAGCAAGCCTTGCGTCTGGTAGGGCTTGATGATGTCGTTCACTACCGATGAGTTGAGAATTCCAACAAGGTAGAGAGCTTCATCCTCGCTTCGGGCATAGTAACGATACGCCGCAAAATCTGCGATGAAGCCTCCGATTGAAAGCTTGCCGATGCGCTTTGCCTCTTGTGGGGTCAGCAGTGCTGCCGAGATATTCGTGCCTGACCGATTGTGCAGAACAACGAATTTTCCAGCCATCTTTTGATCTGTTAGCAATCTGTTGTAATCGAGGCGATCATACAAACTCTGCTTCGAGTCCTTCCGTTTCCTGTCCCAAATCTTTTCGGCTTTTTCGATCCATTCGGAAGCGTGCGGAAAACCGTCGTGCAAGATTTGGCGGGCACTAACCATGAGCAGGTCGCCATCGCGGTTTTCTTTCACCGGCAACACGACGAGACAAAGCTTGCGAACGACAAATGGAATTAAATCCTTTGCGAGTACAGTGCCGAAGAGGAAACCACTCTCGACGAGTCCTTCCGTTTTCAGTCGCCAGTCCGGTTTGCTTTCCTTGAAAGCTTCATCGGAGGTAGCCAAGTAAGGAGTCTCGACATTAAGCGGCCGGTCACCAGGCGGCGCGACGAACCAAAAGCAACGCGGCACAAGTGACGCGCCTTGCACGAATGAATCGTAATACGGCGATAGCGTTTGTCCCACAGCACCGAAGCTCAATTTGCCGCTTTCCGATTTCAGCACCTTGAGCGCGTCCTGGAGATTGCAATTGCGATTCGATAGCTTGCCGGTCCAGAGCGTTACCGGGATTTGTGTCTTCACCGCATCTGGGTCACGCACAAGCACGCAAGAGCGAACTTTGAACAGCGGCTCGACGCCGGTAAAGTCATGAATCTGACTGAAGCCGAGCTTTTGGAAGTTCGCGTGTTGCTGGGCGGGGACGATGACGCTCTTGGGCATGACGAAGGCAATCGTGCCGGTCGGCTTGAGGAATTGTTTGGCAGAGTGGGCAAAGAAGAGCGTCGAGGCGTCCATTGTGGTGAACAGTTTTCGGTCATCTTTCTCGAGCAACTCGTAATCGAAGGTGAGGTCTTTGACACGGCGCTGGTAGCCTTTATCTTTGATGTACCGGTACGAAAGCCATGGCGGGTTGCCGACGATGTAGTCCGCTTGCTCGCGCCGCAGATAAGCCGGCCGGTAGGCATTTTTGAGAATGTAGCCCCAAATGGAGTTGCGACGTCCCTTTTCGAGTTTCATCATCAGGCGGAAGTTGGCCATCCAGTAGGTGCGCTCGTCCGCGTCGTAGTTCTCGAACCATTTACTGACGCCTTCGGTGGCAGCGGCTGCTGCTTTTTCGGAGGCG
The DNA here is from genome assembly GCA_050008795.1 of Verrucomicrobiia bacterium. GTDB lineage: Bacteria > Verrucomicrobiota > Verrucomicrobiia > Palsa-1439 > Palsa-1439 > CAIKBP01. Next base: position 13,664 of record JBEKLX010000048.1, read on the forward strand.
ATACCCTTCTTAGCAAAGAGGCAGAGACGATCAATCAGCGCGTCGAGGCCGCCGCGTTCGATGGTGCGGAATGGTAAGTGGAAGACTTCTTTCTCAGAAACAACGATCGTATGGACTTTGCGGGTGGTGTCTTCGCCGGTCATCAAGGTGTCAGCCATGTAGACCGGTAAGTAAATGTCGTGGCCGTAGGTTTCTAGTTCGGCGCGCAAGGCAAGCAAGAGGTTGGCCTTGGCCATGAAGATGGCCAGCGGATGAACATCGATACCGGTAATGGAATTGAGGACGTGCTCGACAAGTTTCTGACCAGTCATCTTCTGCGCACGTAGACGATGAACTGCGGCGAAAAGAAACGTGCCGGAGCCGCAGGCGGGATCGAGGAGGCGTCCGTTCCGGTAATTGATTTGGCCGAGCGTCAGTTCGGCGAGCCAGTCGGGAGTGTAGTACTCGCCGAGGTCGTGCCGGGAAACGGGATCGACCAGCTCTTGGTAGAGTTCCTTCAACACGTCTTCAGAAAGCTTGTCGAAGTTGTACACGTCGAGCCGAGAGAAGATGCCGCTGATGAATTCGAGAAAGCCGTTTTCGGCGCGCGTGTCCAGCGCCCAAGAGAAGAAATCGGGTTCGGCAAGGTTCTTAATGTTTTGGTTCTTGAAAAATTCGCCGTCCACGATGCCGCGAAATTGCATCTTCGAGCGGCGTGATTTGGGAAAGAGCGTCATCGTAACAATGACGCGAGAAACCATCGTCAGATATGTGTGCCTGAGGAAAAGGTCTTCGTTGCCGAGGGCGCTGCCGTACACTTTTGCAAGCAGCGCGTTCCATTCTCGGAACTTGACCTTGACGGCGCTATCGTTGGCGACGCTGGCGTAGAGTTCGCGCAGCAGGCGCATGCTTGCGCTGTAAACCGCGCTGGTTGAGCCGAACCGGGATATGATGTCGCCCGACGTAGGAAGAAGCAGCTTGCCGGTGAAAAGAAGCTGGTCGAGATGACGAAAAGCGATCAATGGTTGTCCGGGTTCAAGGTCGAAGCCGGTTATTTGCTTCACCGCGCCGGATTCGTATAGGTACACCTCAAACTGAAGTCCGTCGCTGACGATGCCAACGAAGTCGAGCGGATGCTTTTGCGCCTCAAAATACTTTGTCAGTTCGTGCTTGGCGTCGTCGCGCTCTCTTTCGAGGTCGGTCTTGAATTCGATAATACACTCGCGGTAGAAGGCATCAATACGGCCACGGACTGAG
>JBEKLX010000049.1:0-14751 GCA_050008795.1 Verrucomicrobiia bacterium
TGGTTATTACAGAAACCCGGACTGTTCAACTTGAACTCTGCCATACTGGCCTCCTTCTGCTCGGCTCGCAACGTTGCCAGTAACGCGGTGAGCGTCAGCACGATCAACAGACTACGCGTTCGCATCACCTTTCCACACCACTGCCAGTGTAACCTGCCAGACGCCGATGGGCAACCACCAAGTTGAACTGCCAGTTTGACGGGACAAACAGAAAACCCCCGACAGCGTGTGCCGTCGAGGGTTTTCTGTTTTTGTGCGACGAAATTATTTCGTCACGACGTTGGTCGCTTTCGGTCCTTTGGGTGAGTCGACCAGCTCGAACTCCACAGGCTGGCCTTCTTCCAAGTTCTTGAAGCCATCCCCGGCGATTGAGGTGTAATGGACGAACACGTCCGCACCGCCTTCTTGCTGGATGAACCCAAACCCCTTTTTAGTGTCGAACCACTTCACTTTACCTTGTGCCATAATTCTTCCTCACTTCGTTTGTTTCTTGCTTCGGACGGAACGCCATTCCACGCCAGAATGGCTTCACGTCCAAAGTCGGGTGCGGAGTTTACGCAAAGTCTTGTGCTTGTCAATCCTCGATTTCACAGTTTCCCAGGAGAAATTCCTCTGGCCAACTCTCCACCGGTGTGCTAGCAACTACCTGTTCTATGAACACGGTACCGGACAGCCAGCCTGAATCGGCCAAGGACGAGAAGCCGCCGATCCAATTCAAAGCGGTGTTGGTGGTGGACGATGACCGGCAACTGGCCTCGGCCCTTCAGTGGATTCTTGCCGACGAAAACTACTTCGTGGATATCGCGTATGACGGCGAAGAAGCATTGCTGAAGATCAAGGACAACGATTACGACGCCGTGGTCTGCGACGTGATGATGCCACGTCTGCGAGGCGATGAACTATTCGTAAAGGCGCGAGATTTGCGACCGCAGTTGGTCGACCGGTTCATATTCATCACCGGCTACGCCGCGGGACCGGAGATCAACCTCTTCCTCACCAAGACAGGCGCGAAGTATCTCGTCAAGCCGTTCCCGATGCAGAAACTGATCGATTGCGTCAAACAACTTCTGGGCTGAGCGTTCTCAGCGCAACCACGTGGCGATCTTTTCGCGGCCTGACAAGTCTTCAACTCTCTCTCGTGATCGCACCAGCGCCACGCGACAGCCTGAAACCAAAACCTCGGCCGGTCGCGGACGCGAGTTGTAGTTTGACGCCATGACCATGCCATACGCGCCGGTGCCCATGATCGCCAGTAACTCGCCGCCATGGACCTCAGGGATCCTTCGTCCCTGCGCGAAAAAATCTCCCGACTCGCATATAGGTCCGACTACGTCTGCTGTGATCATCCGCCGCTTACGCCCGCGAGGCACCCGGAGAGGCAGTATCTCATGGTAACTGTCGTACAGCGCCGGCCGAATCAGGTCGTTCATCGCCGCATCCACGATGATGAAACATTTCGCCGCTGTCCGTTTGACGTAAACCACGCGCGTCAGCAGGACACCTGCGTTGCCGACGATGAACCGTCCAGGCTCCAACAGAATCCTCAGCCCAAGTTTTTGCAAATGTGGCCTGACAGCGGCGGCAAATTCCTCGGCAGTGGGAGGCTGCTCATTTCGATATTGAATTCCAAGACCACCGCCGAGATCGAAGAACTGCAACGTCTCCGGCGCCAGCGCCCGAACCTTCTCGATCAGGGGCAGTATTTTCCTGATCGCCTGTACGAACGGCGTTGTGGATACAATCTGCGATCCGATGTGCATTTGCACACCGCGGATCTCCAGCGATGAAAAGCGACGCGCTTCCCGATAAACCTCCAAGGCGCGGCCAATCGGGATCCCAAACTTGCTCTCGTGTTTGCCAGTGGAAATGTAGTGATGCGTACGCGGATCTACGCCGGGGTTCACTCGCAGCGCAATCGGCGCACGCCGTCCCAGGCCGCGAGCAACGTCGGCAATCGCGCGCAACTCTGATTCGCTTTCGATGTTAAAGCAGTATATGCCAAGCTTCAACGCGTATTGAATCTCTTCATGCGTTTTGCCCACACCGGAAAACACGCATTTGCGCGGATCCCCGCCAGCCCGCACCACGCGAAATAGTTCCCCACCGCTCACGATGTCGAATCCCGCCCCTGCCTTCGTTACGGCGCGAATTACGGCGAGATTGCTGTTCGCTTTCATCCCGAAGCAAATCAGGTGATTCAGTCCGCGGAAAGCGACATCCATCTGTCGCAACTGCCCGACGATGTGCCCCTGGCTGTAGACGTACAACGGCGCGCCGTACCGCTCCGCCAGCCGCCGTAACGGCACCTGTTCACAGTGCAACTCACCCGCTCGATATCGGAACGCTTCCATCGGTTCGCAGCCTACCAAACTTACAGCCAACGTGCAATCTGTGTCACCACCTCGGCGCTGCAAACCGGGCTGAGCTTGGTTTCCAGTCGTTCCCGCGCTGCTTCCCGCGGATACGCGACTGCATATCTCTCTATTACCCAATCCTTGTCATCGAGTATCAGGAACTCCGCCAGACGCGACGGATTGGTCGGGAACCCGACCGACCCCGCGTTCGCCCACGCAATGTCCTGCGCGCCCAAGCGCAATGGCGCCGGATCGTCCCCCTCGCCTTCGTAGCCGAACATCGGCACGAGTACCACCCCCACTTCACCTCGCACCACCTCTGCCCGCATCTTGTGTGTGTGACCGTAAAAACACACGCGTCCTTCATTGTGCCGCACGCAGGCCAGTTCTACTTCCGCCCTCTTTGGCCACTGATGATATCCCGCGCTGCCCGGCGCCACAAGCGAGTCGTGCGTCAACTGAATCCCCTCGTTGACCTTCACCGCCAGCGGTACCGTCATGAGGAATTCCAGCGCCCACGGCTCCGCCGCCAGCAATTGCCGCGTCCAGGCCAATGTCTCCGCCGCTTCGTTGATGTAACCCAATGGTTCGATCTCGCCACGCGCCACGCGATCATGGTTCCCAGCCACCCAGGCGAGTTGGCCTCGCTGCGCCAGTTCCTGCATCCGCGCGATGCACTCCAACGGCTCCGGTCCATAACCGACCAAATCACCGGTAAACAGATACGCCTCGGCGTTGTGCCGCTTTCCCGCCTCCAGCACAGTTTCCAGCGCCGTCAAATTTGCGTGCACATCTCCGAGAATCTGATATCTCACCAGCAAGTTCCTTCAAGTATTCGCGCCGCAAACCCCGAAAGCTCGCCACGCTTCACGTGGCCCTCGGGGCCGGCATGGCCGCATCGACCCCAATAACGCCTTCACCCAACGTCACCGGCATAACCCGGTTATTTACACAGAACAACGCGGACACCAATCGCTTCACCGTCGTCCACGACGGTCCGCAACCGTGTCCCGCCAATTTCCACTCCGAAAAATACTCAGCCTACTTCAGCAGGCGTTTCCACCTTGCCAATTGGGCGCGGACGTTTCGTGGCGAAGGCGCGCCGATGGCAGTGCGCGCTGCGAGGGCATGATGCACATCGAACACGCGTGCTGCAGCCATGCCGTGCTTCCTTGCAGCAAGCTTCGGCAGTGGCACACCGTTTTTCTCCGATTCCGCCACGAGCGCGCCAACAGCGTGGTGCGCCTCACGGAACGGCAAACCGCGCTTCACGAGGAAGTCCACCAAATCTGTTGCCAACAACAATGGATCACTCGCCGCCGCCGCGCACTTAATCCGATTCACTCGCGTGTGTGCGAGCGTCGTCGCCATGACCGTCAACGTCATCCTCAACGTGTCTGCGGTGTCAAACAGCATCTGCTTATCTTCCTGCAAATCCCGGTTGTACGTCAGTGGCAGCCCCTTGAGCATCGTTAACGCCGCCACGAGATTGCCGACTATGCGCCCCGCTTTGCCACGCGTCAGCTCTGCCACATCGAGATTCTTCTTTTGCGGCATTAGCGATGAGCCTGTCGTGTGGGCATCGGCGATGGTGACAAAGCCGAACTCCGCGCTTGACCACAACAGCAAGTCTTCTGCCAAGCGAGACAGGTGTACGGCCACTAGTGCGGCAACCGCTTGAAATTCGACCACAAAATCGCGATCGCTCACCGCATCCATCGAATTCTGCGTTAACTCATTGAAACCGAGCAACTTGGCCACATAAGCACGGTCAATCTTCAGCGTGCTGCCCGCCAAGGCGCCCGAACCGAGCGGGCAAACGTTGACACGTTTGAGACAATCCTCCAAGCGTTGCACGTCGCGGTCGAACATCTCCACATAAGCGAGAAGATGATGCGCAAGTAATACAGGCTGAGCACGTTGCATGTGCGTATAGCCGGGCACTACGACGTCTATGTTCTTATCCGCCAAATGGATCAGCGATTTCTGGAGGTTTTGAATCGCCGCCATGATTCCTTGGCGGTTAGCAGGTTCAACCCCGGATTTCGTGCCTTGGATTTCCGACCTGAGCCAAAGGCGCAAATCGGTGGCCACCTGATCGTTACGGCTGCGGGCCGTGTGCAATTTTGCGCCAGCCGCGTCAATCTTGCGAACCAGCGCCGCCTCGATGTTCATGTGAACGTCTTCGAGCGACGTGTCCCATTTGAACTTACCAGACTCGATCTCGCGCTCGATGGCGTGCAACCCGCGCTCGATCTTTGTCGCTTCGGCCTTGGTTAGAATGCCGACTTTCGCCAGTCCTTTTGCGTGCGCGATCGAGCCGGCGATGTCCTGTTTATACAATCGCCAGTCGAAGCTTACGCTCTCGGTGAACTGTTTAACAATTTCGGCAGGCCCTGTTGCGAAACGCCCGCCCCACGTCGGTTGTGGTGTTTTTTTCATGGCAGCGCGATTGTCGCCAATTGCGCGCTGGAATCAAGCCAACTATTCACCCGTCTTCGCGCCACCAGCACGAGAAGTTATCGTTGGCATGCTGCCTATCTGGACGAATGTGATAGAATTCTCACATGACACAAGGATTTCGCGCAGTACTCTTCGACCTCGACGGTACGCTGGCCGATACGCTGGCCGACCTTGCCAATGCGATTAATCACACCCTTACCGCACTCGGTTGCCCAACACATCCGCTGGCCGCGTACCGTTACTTCATTGGCGACGGCGTACGCGATCTCTGTCTTCGCGCCCTGCCAGCCGATCGCCAGCATCTCGCCGACGATGCGCAGCGATTGATGCGGGCACATTACGACGCGCATTGTTTTGACGAAACGCGGTTGTATCCCGGCATTCTCGAGCTTGTCGCGGCATTGCACCAGCGCGGTCTAAAGCTTGCAGTGCTATCTAACAAACCCGATGTGTTCACGAAACGGATGATCGAATACTATTTCCGCCCGTCACCATTCGACATCGTGCGTGGCCAGATTGCAAAAGTGCCGTTGAAGCCCGATCCGACCGCCGCGCGCCAGATCGCCGAGGAACTCGGGGTGCCGCCAATTCAATGGCTCTATCTCGGCGACACAAACACGGACATGCGCACGGCGTGCAACGCGGGAATGTACGCTGTCGGCGTGCTGTGGGGATTCCGCGAACGCGTCGAACTGGTAGAGAGCGGCGCCCAACGCGTCATCGCCAAACCTGAAGATGTCTTGCAGTTGCTTTGATGAAAAGAAAAGAGCATCCCGAGGCGCTTGCGCGCTCGGGACGCTCTCTCTGTAAAACTGACGCGGTCGTTTGATTAACGCCGGTCGCGACGGAACTCACGGCGTCCGCCGCCACCACCGCCACCGCCACGTCCACCGCCAAAGTCACCCCGGGGGCGCTCTTCGCGAGGACGCGCTTCATTAACTGTCAGCGCGCGGCCATCCAGTTCCTTGCCATTCAGTTCTGCAATGGCCTTGGTAGCTTCTTCCTGTGAACCCATTTCCACGAAGGCAAATCCGCGCGACTTGCTTGTGAACTTGTCCAGGATCAGTTCGCAACTTGAAACATTGCCGACTGCCTTGAATAGTTCGAGGATCTGACCCTCTGTGGTGTTGAATGACAGGTTGCCTACGAATAGTTTCGTACCCATTATGTGTTTTTTCCTTCTGCCGCGGTAGGAGGCCTCAGCGACTGTTCCCGCTCGTCGGGTTTCGGACTGTCACCGTGCATAAATGACCACTCTGACAATCTACCAATCTCACTGCGAGCTTCTTCTATCGACTAGCGTGCCGCACGGTACTCCAACTCGCCAGAATTGCAACAATTATTTTTCACCGTCCCTGCGGCAGTGTGTTCACAGCCGGTAATGGCGGTTGGCGGCATCGTGTGGCCCTTGCTTTGACACCCCACCGATTCCACGATACTATCGTTGTGTGGATGCAAAGCTCGGCCAACTCAAATCTCTTTTGCGCGGCTGCGGACGGACGCTCGTCGCGTATTCCGGTGGCGTTGACAGCACGTTTCTGGCGAAAGTTGCAGCGGATATGCTTGGCGAACAGATGCTGGCGGTGATCGCAGACACACCAAGTCTGCCGCGGCGAGAACTTGCCCAAGCGCTGGCGTTGGCGGAACAGCTTCATATTCCGGTGCGGGTCATCAAGACCAACGAGATGGCCGACCCCCGGTATGCCAGTAACCCAGTCGATCGCTGTTACTTCTGCAAGAGCGAGTTGTTCGGCAAACTGGTCGCATTGGCGCGGGCCGAGGGTTGGCAGACGATCGTATATGGCGAGAACCTCAGCGATTCAGGGGATTCTCGTCCCGGTACGCAGGCGGCGGCGGAATGCGGGGTGCGCGCACCATTGCGGGAAGTGGGATTGACGAAGGCGGAGATCCGGGCGCTGTCGCGGGAACTCGGTTTGCCAACCGCCAACAAGCCGCAGATGGCATGCTTGTCGTCGCGGATTCCATACGGCGAGTCGGTGACGGCCGAGACGTTGGCAAAGATTGAGGCTGCCGAGAATGTATTGCGCGGCGCGGATTTCCGCGACGTGCGGGTGCGTCATCACGGTGACGTGGCACGGATCGAAGTCGGCGCGGATGAGATGCTGCGGTTCTTTCGGAACGGATTGCGGGAATCGGTCGTTGAAGCATTTAAAAAACTTGGTTACAGGTATGTGACGCTGGATTTGCAGGGTTTTCGGAGTGGCAGCGGCAACGAGGTGTTAACGAAGGAGAAAGGAAAAGTATCGTGAAGCGACTGCAGATTTTTTTGATGATTGTTGGGCTGGCGCTCTTGTTGGCAGGTTGCCAGAGTGTGCAGCATGGCGCGCCACAGAAACAAACGACTGACACAAACAGGCATGTCCCATGTGAACGGCAGCTTCAAGAAGCCCAGGAACAAATTCAGGATCTGACGAATGAGATCAGGGTGACGTATATGGAGCTGGAACAGGAACAGGTCAAAGTGGATGCGTTGATCGATGAGAACCAAAACCTGAGCGAGCAGTTGCAGGAAGTCATGAAGCACCTGCTTGCGACCGAGTCGAAGCCGAGCGCACCGGAGAAGGCTCCGGTAAAGCCATGACCGGTCAAACGTCAACATTCCGGATCGCCGGCCGCGAGTTCGGTTCACGACTGATCATGGGTACGGGCAAATTTGCCTCGTGTCAGATCATGGCGGCCGCAGCCGCGGCAAGTGGCACTGCGATTGTCACGGTTGCGTTGCGCCGTGCCGATCTCTCAGGACAACAGGACAAGTTCGCCAACATCCTAAGCTTTATCGATACGAAGAAGTACCTGCTGTTGCCCAACACCAGCGGCGCGCGCACGGCCGAAGAGGCCTGCCGTCTGGCGCGTCTCGGGCGCGAAGCCACGGGGTCAACTTGGATAAAATTGGAGATTCATCCCGACCCGCGGTATTTATTGCCCGACGCAGTCGAGACCTTGAAATCCGCTGAGACGCTCATCAAAGAAGGGTTTACCGTGTTGCCGTACATCAACGCTGACCCTGTGTTGGCCAAACGGCTCGAAGACGTCGGGTGCGCGACCGTCATGCCGCTCGGTTCGCCCATTGGCAGCGCGCGCGGTATCGAAACCCGCGCCAGTATCGAAATCATCATCGAGCAGGCCAACGTTCCAGTGGTAGTGGACGCCGGTCTCGGCGCGCCGTCGCATGCCGCCGAAGCGATGGAGATGGGTGCAGACGCTGTATTGGTCAACACCGCGATTGCCGTTGCGACCGACCCCGTGCGCATGGCGGCAGCGTTCAAAGCAGCGGTCGAGGCAGGGCGGGTGGCTTTCGAACTCGGCCTAGCTCCCAAACGGCGCGAAGCGGAAGCGACAAGTCCGTTGACGAGTTTCCTCAAGGAGTCGTAGGCGAGTTGCGAGACCGTTCGCGACTTGTTATTATCGTCAGGTATTACCGATGAGCTTCATTTCTGAATTCGACCAGCTTGATTTGACCGGCTTGACCTCTTTCGCGGAGAATGCGACGGGTGCGACTGTGGAAGCAGCGCTTGCGCGGAGCGCAGAAGAAGTGCGGCGCACTTCGGGGATGCTCCTTGCGGACTTCGCAGCACTGGTGTCGCCCAAGGCTGCCGAGCCTCAGTATTTGGAGGAGATGGCGCAATCGTCGCATCGTCTATCTGCAAAACATTTCGGCCGGGTGATCCGACTGTTTGCACCCATCTATCTCAGCAATGAGTGCATCAACGTATGCAAGTACTGTGGGTTCTCGCGAGACAACCCAATTCTTCGCGTTACGCTGACGCTCGAGCAAATCAAGACTGAGGCTGCATTCCTGCGGGAGCAAGGCTTTCGGCACGTTTTGCTAGTGGCGGGTGATCATCCGCACTTTGCTTCCGCCAAGTACCTGCGTCAATGTGTCACAGTGCTTCACGGGGATTGGCCAAGCATCAGCTTGGAAGTTGGGCCGATGGAGACCGATGAGTACAAGGGTTGTGTCCAAGCAGGTGCGGAGGGACTGACGATATACCAAGAGACGTACAATCGGGCGGTTTACGACAAAATGCATGTTAGTGGACCAAAAAAGGATTTTACATGGCGGTTGGAGACGCCCGAGCGGGCGTCGTCGGCTGGATTCAAACGGGTGGGGATCGGAGCTTTGCTTGGTTTGGCGCCTTGGCGTAGCGAAGTGATCGCTCTGACATCGCACGCCAATTACCTCCTGAAACACTGCTGGCGTTCACAACTGATGCTCAGCATCCCGAGGATACGACCTGCGGCGGGAGAGTTTCAACCGTTGGTGCACGTGGGAGATCGTGACTTGGTTCAACTGGTATGTGCCCTGCGGTTGACGTTTCCCGAAGTTGGTATCGTCCTGAGTACGCGGGAATCGCCGAAATTGCGGGATGGATTGATTCCGCTCGGCGTGACCATGATGAGCGCCGGCAGTCATACCGAACCGGGGGGATATACTGGGCAAGGTAAGGAAGGGTTGCATCTCACCAAGGGTGGGCGCGTGATTAAGCGGATGGCACCATTAGTCGAATCGGAAGGAGAACAGGCAACAGTTCAGTTTGAAATTGCCGACAACAGGACGCCAATCGAAGTCGCCGCTCGTTTGGAATCGATGGGCTATGAGCCGGTCTGGAAAGACTGGGAGGTGGTGTTAAGTGAAGGTTGAGCGCGGAACGGTCATCGCCAATGGTCAACGCAAGGAAATTGAGCTCCCCTGCACAATTACCGATTTTGTGCGCTCTTATGGCTTCACACAGGGACAGGTCGTTGTAGAATGCAATGGCAAGGTGTTGCGGCGCAATGAGATGGAATCTACCAATCTTAAAGATGGAGATTCTATCGAGGTAATCGCCCCCGTCGCTGGCGGTTAGATGGTTTTCAGCTGGTTTTCGCGTAAAGGCTGATTTGCTAACAGGCGTGTTATAAGGGTGTTAGAAATATAAACCCGATGACTATGTGGGCGCTAAACGGATAGTTTCGATGTCTCATGCCGATAATGCCTTACGGAAGAGGCAAAAAAACTTGTTGCAAAATTTCGGAGCGCTAGTATGCTCGATTGCGAGATTTCAGATTAGATTCAGGAGTTGGTACGTTCTTCAGAGGGGTTCCCCACCCCCACCTCCTTGGCGTACGGCTCCTGAGTCTTTTTTTTGCCTTTTTTGTCGTTTGGAGGCTTCTTCCACAGTAGAAGGCCAAGATCAGGGTATAACCAACCTTTGTGCTGCCGCCAGCGTCTGAGGGTCGCGGACATCAATCCAATAGCCTTGCAGTTCTTGACCCTTGATTTGGTGACCGTCGGTGATCATGGCGCGCATGGCGTCTGGTAGTTCATACTCGCCGCGGGGTGATTTCTGGAGACGGGCGGTGTATGCGAAGAGGACCGGAGCGAAGATGTAGAGGCCGGCGTTGTACCAAGGCGAGGCAACTGTGCCGGGCGCAGGTTTCTCAATCAGATTTGTCATCATAAAGTGGTCATCGAACATGACAGCCGCCCCTTTGGAGACATCCTCACCTTGGCGGACGGTGATCAAGGCGGCGGCGCGAGACGTTGCGAAGGCAGTGAGCATACGTCGGTAGTTGCCCGGCTCCACAAGAATATCGCCGTAGGTGAGAAAGAAATTGCTGGCCCCCACGAACTTTTTTGCCAATTCCGGGGCTTTGCCTGTGCCGTCTTGTACCATTTGGCGGACATAACTAATCTCGACACCGAATTGTGAACCGTCGCCAAAATGGCTCTCGACCGTTTCCGCCTTGTAGCCCGTAATGATGCAGAACTCACGAATTCCCGCTCCTGCCAGCCCCCGGACGATGTGTTCTAGGACGGGGCGACCGGCAACGAGAAGCATCGGTTTTGGGATCTCAGCGGTCAGATGCTTCATCCGCGTCCCTTTGCCAGCGGCCAAAATGATTGCCTTCAAACTTCCGTTTGCCATGTCGCATTCCTCGGGCTATTCTTGGCGCAACACTAAACGGAATTGCAGGATTCTCAATCTGAAAGTTACGGAGAAGGACATGGCACAATTATTTTCGGACATTACAAAGACCATCGGACGAACGCCACTGGTTCGCTTGAACAAGATCACACATGGGTTGGAGGCGGAAGTCGCGGTGAAGTGCGAGTTCTTCAACCCACTCAGTTCAGTGAAGGATCGCATTGGAGTGGCAATGATCGAGGCGGCTGAGAAGGACGGTTTGCTTGGTAAAGGATGCACCATCATCGAACCGACTTCAGGCAACACTGGCATCTCTTTGGCCTTTGTCTGTGCCGCACGGGGGTATCGGCTGGTCTTGACCATGCCAGAGACGATGAGCATCGAGCGACGCGTTCTGTTGCGGATGTTGGGTGCCGATCTTGTCCTGACCCCGGGTGCCGAAGGAATGTCCGGAGCCATCCGCAAAGCCGAAGAACTAGTCAAAACCACGTCGAACTCGTATATGCCTCAGCAGTTCAATAATCCTGCAAATCCAGAAATCCATCGTCGTACAACGGCTGTCGAGATTTGGGACGACACCAAAGGCCGAGTGGATTTTTTCGTGGCGGGAGTCGGGACGGGAGGCACGATCACGGGTGTCGGCGAGGTCCTCAAGAGCAGGAAACCGGGCGTCAAATGTGCGGCGGTCGAGCCGGCCGATTCCCCGGTTTTGAGCGGCGGCAAAGCCGGTCCGCACAAAATCCAGGGTATCGGCGCTGGTTTTGTCCCCAAAGTTCTGAACAAGGCAATCCTCGACGAAATCATCAAGATCGCCAACGACGACGCCTTTGTCATGGCTCGCCGGTTGGCGAAGGAAGAGGGGATACTCTGCGGTATCTCCTCCGGCGCGAACGTCTGGGCGGCCATCGAAATCGCCAGGCGTCCCGAGAACAAAGGTAAACTCATCGTTACCATCGCGCCATCCACGGGCGAGCGCTACCTTACCACGCCACTGGCGGATCAAGCCCGGGCCGACGTGGCGAAGTGAGCTTGACGTTTGTGAAAACCGCACTTCTCTTTGCTGGTCAAGGCAGCCAAACCGTCGGAATGGGCCGCGACCTCTACGAACGCTTCGACGTTTGTCGCGAATTGTTTGACCGGGCCAATAACGTGCTGGGCCGTGATCTCCGAAAGATCTGCTTTGAAGGTCCCGAGGATGTGTTGACGAGGACGGACAACACGCAGCCGGGAATTCTTCTGACGAGCCTAGTTTGTCTGGCGGCGCTGAAAGCGCAGGTTCCCAATTTGGAGTTTTCAGCCACGGCAGGGCTTTCACTTGGTGAATTCACGGCATTGACCGCCACCGAAGCATTGAGTTTCGACGACGCACTGCGTCTCATTCAGGCGCGCGCACGATTCATGCAGGAAGCCTGCGAAACGACTGTGGGCGGCATGGCGGCCATCATGGGCGTGGACTACGTTGCGTTGGCCGAGGTCTGCCGCGAAGCCGATGTTGACATCGCCAACCTGAATTGTCCCGGCCAGACCGTTATATCTGGTGAAAGAGACAAGATCGCAAAGGCAATCGAGCTGTCGAAGGCGCGCGGCGCGAAACGCGCGGTTCCTCTGACTGTGGCGGGCGCGTATCATTCGCGATTGATGGAAAGCGCACAGGGAAAACTCGCGGTCGAACTGGCCAATGTGCCGATGCATCCGCCGCGTATGCCTGTTGTCTTCAACGTGACCGCGCGGCCAGCTGGCAGCGTTGCGGAGATCAAGGAACTGCTCGTGTGCCAGGTCACATCATCGGTGCGCTGGTCGGACTCGATGCAGTGGCTGATTGGGCAGGGATTCACGCGGTTCATCGAGTTAGGTCCCGGCCAGGTCCTCAGCGGCCTGATGAAACGCATCAATAAAGACGTCGAGATGCTTTCCGTTGGCGACTCCGCCACGCTGGACGCTACGGCGGCCCGGTTGACCACCTGACCAAACTGCTGGCCCAAGTTCGTTTTGGAAAACCTGTCCGTTCCTGATTTTACCCACGATTCGTATTGACAATGGGACGCAGGGCTGGCTAGGAAGACCGCGCGTGGAAAGACTTCTTGAAAACAAGGTGGTGGTGGTGACCGGCGCGGGACGCGGGATCGGGGAATCCATCGCGCGGCGGCTGGCAAGCGAAGGCGCAGCGATTGCCGTGTGCGACGTGATGCTCGACAACGCGAAGGAGGTTGCCGACAGCCTTTCCAAAGGCGGCACGAAAGCGGCGGCCTACGCCGTGAACGTCACCGACGGCGAACAGGTCACGGAAGTTTGTGACAAGATCGTTGCGGATTTCGGTCGTGTGGACGTTCTCGTGAACAACGCTGGCATCACGCGCGACAATCTGTTGCTGCGGATGAGCGAGCAGGATTGGGATTTGGTGCTCGACGTGAACCTGAAAGGCGCGTTCTTGTTCTCGAAGGCGCTTGTGCCGTCGATGATGAAGCAGCGGGGCGGCGCGATTGTGAACATCGCGTCCATCGTCGGGGTGATGGGCAACGCAGGGCAGGCCAACTATTCGTCCTCGAAGGCCGGCCTGATCGGTTTGACGAAGACAATAGCCAAGGAGTACGCCAAACGCGGGATTCGCGCCAACGCCGTGGCGCCCGGGTTTATTCAGACGGCGATGACGCAAAAGCTCACGGACGAGCAGAAGAAGATGCAGACGGATTATATCGGGCTGGGACGGCTTGGCCTGCCGGAGGATGTGGCTAACGTGGTGCTATTTTTAGCGAGTGATTTGTCGAGTTACGTGACGGGACAGGTCGTCGGCGTGGATGGTGGGTTGAGGATCTGAGCGTCCCGGAGGATAAAAGAAGGTTTTGACAGCGAGGTGTCGCCTCGCGTAAAGAGGCAGGAATTAAGGAGGAAAAGTCATGGCAGAGAAATCAGTAGCAGATCGCGTAAAAGAAATCATAGTTGAACAACTCGGGGTGAATGCCGATCAGGTGACGCCCGAAGCGAAGTTTATCGAGGATTTGGGCGCGGACTCGTTGGACACGGTGGAATTGGTCATGGCGTTTGAGGAGGAATTCGGTGCGGAAATCCCCGACGAGGACGCCGAGAAGTTGCAGACCGTGGGAGACGTGATTCGGTACATCGAGGAGCGCGGAGAGAAGTAACGGGCTCTGGCGCGCGGGCGGCGGCCTGGGATTGAGTTGGCGCCCGATGACGAGCTTGGGGCATAAACGAAGTTGCCGCTTGGGAGTTTGTGCCCCATTTTTGTGGAGTTAAGGAGTACCCCATGAGTGAACGTCGAGTGGTCATCACCGGCTTGGGCGTGGTCACGCCGCTTGGTTGTGAACTGGAGCCTTTCTGGCAGAGTTTGCTTGCCGGTAAGAGCGGTATCACCACGGTCACGCGGTTCGACACTACCGGATTGGACTGCAAGATTGGCGGCGAGGTGAAGGATTTTCATCCGGAGCAGTTTATGCCGCTAAAAGAAGTGCGGCGCAACGACCGGTTCGTACAATTCTCCGCTGTCGCCGCGAAGAAGGCCCTGACCGACGCCCATCTCGATTTGGGCAAGCACGACCCGAATCGGATCGGCGTACTCATCGGGTCGGGCATCGGTGGGATGGAGACCATCGAGGATCAGGCCACTGTCCTTGTGACCAAAGGTCCGCAACGCGTCTCACCGTTCATGATCCCGATGCTGATCATCAACATGGCGAGCGGTTACGTCTCGATATTGCTCAAGGTTAAAGGCCCGAATCTGTCCGTCGTGTCCGCCTGCGCCACCGGCACCCACGCCATTGGCGAGGCTGCGCGGGCAATTGTCCACGGCGACGCCGATGTTATGATTGCCGGCGGCAGCGAGGCTGCGGTCACCCGTCTCGGGTACGCCGGGTTCTGTGCGATGAAGGCGATGAGCACCCGCAACGATGCGCCCGAGAAAGCCAGCCGACCGTTCGACGCTGAACGCGACGGATTTGTGATGGGCGAGGGCGCGGGAGTGCTCATCCTTGAGTCACTGGAGCACGCCA
>JBEKLX010000005.1:0-36117 GCA_050008795.1 Verrucomicrobiia bacterium
AAAAAATTCTTGCCACATGTCGCGGCCGTTGCTATACTGCATATGGAGGTAGACGGTATGGCGGGATTGTTTGGCGGCAATAAACCGGAGAAGCATCCTCACTTCGACCACATCGCCGAGGCTATTTATCGCAACTTTGCGCTCGGACTCGCTCCCACGTCTCCTGAAGTGTTGGCTGCACTGGACGCATTAACACCGCGCGAGTTGATCGACTTCGACAACGCGCATAGCATCGAAGGATTGCAAGAGTTGTTCATGGCGCGGTCGATTCGTGCATCGGCGGATCCGCAAACGCACACCGTAGGATTGTTATTGATGGCTGCTGAACAGGTGGAAAAGGAGCTCAAAGCCGAGCACAGCCAAATCCGCACCATGCAGGTTGGAGACCGCCATGCCACCCAGCGGATCATCAGACCAACCGCCGCCCCGATACTTGGCGCGCGGCCAGCCAGCGCCCTTGTTGCAGCAGCCGTTGCAACCTTGCCTTCATCCTTTGAGCACCTGGGGTCGGTCGAAACGTTGTGTGGCCAGTTTGCCGATATGTTTGTCAAGTACGGCCAACTTACCTCTGCCGACAAAGAAATACTCAAGCAGATCAAGCCGACCGCCTCAACGGTGGAGGCACGCGTCGTCGCGCTGGAACGCTGGCAAGCGGAACTGAGGCGGCGCATGCGGGCTCTGGTTGTCCCGAAAACCACGGCCCATCTGACGCTCGGCGGCGTTGCCGAGGAGCAACCGAAATCGGACGAGACCCCCGATGAGCTACTCGTCCACCGGTTCGAGGCCATCGTCTCCTGGATGGCAAAGCTGCTCAAGGAATTCGAAAACACGGGCGTCAAGTATCACAACAAACCCGTGTGGTTGCACTGAGAAGTGGTTTACCGTCGTTCCTGCAAACGTACTGGCCCGCGAAGAATCGTTTGGATATTGGCATTAGACAACAAACGCCTTCCCATGACCATCTCGGATGAGATGGTCGGGACGGTGGGATTGCCGCCAAACGGCGGGCGGCTTCCTCCGACCAATTCTTGCGGAATTGGTCGGGACGGTGGGATTTGAACCCACGACCTCTTGGTCCCGAACCAAGCGCGCTAGCCAAACTGCGCTACGTCCCGATCTTGTCCGACCACTCACTCACCGCTTTGTTGGAAACGCAGGACTGCCCCACGACCTTCCCGAGCACGCAAGCGCCCCGGGACGCGCCATCCAAATTTGCCCCGACGCATATAGGGGCTGCGCCACGTTCCGACTGGAGACGACGAATTACCTAATCACACTTTCCTGCGTTGACGCAAGTACTCAATTACACCAGGCAAAATCGACAGGATGATGATTACCACGATTACCAACCCAAAGTTGCTCTTCACAACTGGCGTGTTGCCAAAAAAGTAGCCGCCAAAGATGAATCCAGCAATCCATAGTACCCCGCCGATGACATTATAGCTGATAAACCTCAGGTACGTCATCCGCCCCACCCCGGCCACGAATGGGGCAAATGTTCGCACGATCGGCACGAACCGCGCGATGATGATCGTCTCGCCGCCGTACTTTTCGTAAAAGGCGTGCGTCTTGTCGAGGTACTCCTTCTTCAAGACCTGCGGGTATTTTTTCGCCAGTTCGTCGCCGAACACATGCCCAATCCAATAGTTCACCGTATCGCCGGCCACGGCAGCGACGCTCAACAGAACGAAAAGCCAGCCCGCATGAAGCGAGCTGCCAGCGGTCGCCGAAAGCGCACCGGCTGTAAACAGCAGCGAATCGCCGGGCAGAATCGGCGTTACCACCAATCCCGTCTCGCAAAAAATGATCAGGAACAGAATCAGATACGTCCAGACACCGTAGTTCTGGATTGTCCCATTGAGGTACTTATCCAGATGTAAAAACAGATCAATGAAGTTGCGCGCCATTTCCATAAATAGGCCGTTACATCTATCACGGTCCGCCACATTTGTCAGCCACGAATGGAACCAGATAAGATGGATAAAAAAGCTGTCAGCAGTCTGCCGACGGTTTTATGCTTCTCAATCAGAGGAAATGCGTCTGTGTTGGGCAACCGGCTGTCGGAGCCATTGTTCACCGCCAGTGTCGCGCAACCAGTTTGATGAATCTTACCGTGTCGCTACATGGACGGATCCGGCTGTGACGCCCTTGTTGATAGATGGTGCGGATCGGGACGCTCGTGAGTTTGTGTCCGGCGCGGCCGGCTTGGATCAGCATTTCTGTCTCCGTCTCAAAATGGGTCGTGGTCAGGTGCAGATCGACGAGCACCGTGCGCCGCAACAATCGGAACCCGCATTGGCTGTCGGGAATCCGTTGTCGCGCGAGGCGTGCCGTCATCCATGTGGTGAACCAATTGGCCAGCCGCCGCATGAGGGGCATGCAGACGGTGTCGCGCATCCGGGAGCCGACCACAATGACGGCCCCTGTTGCCTGGGCCGTCTCGATGAAACGCGGGATCTCCGCAGCATCGTGCTGGCCGTCGGCATCGAGAAACACGGCGAACTCGGCGTCTGATTTCCCGAAGAACTCCAACGCCGTCGCGATCGCTGCGCCTTTGCCCCGGTTGTGCGCGTTACGCAACACCGTCGCGCCCACACCGCGCGCGACAGCGGCAGTGTCGTCGGTGGAGCCGTCATCAATCACCACCACCTCGCTGACCAGTGGCCGCGCCTTAGTCACGACTGCAGCCAGGCGCACAGCCTCGTTATAGGCTGGAATGAGGGCGATTGTCCGTTCAGTCATGGGGATGCGTTGCCGTGGTCTCGGAAATCTTTGGGGCGTGGGACCGCACCTCTTCGCTTGGCATTGGTCACCGGGGTGCCGAACGCCGTGGCTGTGGCCAGCGCCAGATCCTGTTCGATGTCCCATGGGTTGTGGAACAGGAACCATTGTTCGCTGTGCTGCAGAATGACCTGTTCGAGGGCGTGTGCGATGCGGCACATCACAGTCTCAACGGTGTCCTGCGCCGGATCCGCGAAAATCGGGTCACCGACAACGTATCGAAACCGTTCTCCCGCCACGCGCACCATGAAGGTCGGCAGTATCGGTGCGCCGGTCGCCAGCGCCAACTTGGCTGGACCGGCAGGCAATCGCGCCGGTTTGCCAAAGAACTCGAATAATGTCGTAGAAGTGCTGAAGTCACGGTCGCCGACCAGTGCGATGATCTCGTTACGGCGCAGCGCGGTCAGACATTCGCGCGCAGCGCGCCCCACCGGGATTACAGACAACCCGCGGGCGGCGCGCTGACGCCAGTAGAGATTATTCACTTTAGGGTCGGGATGTTGCAGCACGACGGCATGCACCGGATATCCACGCGCCGCGAGCCAAGCCACGCCCAGTTCCCAATTACCCAAGTGTGCCGACAGGATAATCACTCCCTTGCCGCGCGCGCGCAACGCATCGAGTGTATTCCACAGTTCCGATGGCTCGATCAGCCGGTTCAAGCGTGATGGATCAATGCCCATGAAATGAAAGAAATCCACCAAGTACTTGGCAAAGTTCAGGAAGTTCTCCCGCGCCAGCGCGTGAAGCGCCCGGGGCGAGAGTGTCACGCCGGCGTGTCGGTGGATTTGCTGCAAGTTAGCCATGACGCATTCGCGTCCGCGCCGATCCAGCAAGACATACAGGTCGGCGATGCGCCGGGCGATCCCATAGCCAACGCGACGGGGAAGCGCGCCTCCCAGAAACTTCGCCAGCTTGAGCTGCAAATACTTCACACGGCCATCCCGCTTTTTTCGGCGAGCACCTCGATGATCGCGCGTGCGGTCTCCTGCGCCGCATGCGGTCGCCCCAACGCTCGCGCTCCTTCACGCAACCGTCGAAGTCTTTCGGGGTCACGCAGGAATTCGTCCACGTACTGCGCGACATCACCGGCCTTGACCGCGTGGACCGCCGCGTTATGTGCCAGCAGAAACTGGGCATTCTTCTCTTCCTGGCCGGGGATTGGATTGATGATGATCATCGGCACATGCCTGCTCAACGCTTCGGCGGTGGTAATGCCGCCGGGTTTGGTAACCAGCACCTCCGCGAGTTCCATCAGCTCGTGCATGTTATCGACGAATCCGAGCGCCTTTGTCGTGTGCCGCCGTGGACGTCTCCGATCCAGCAACTCGTTGCGGAGCCGCTTGTTCTTGCCGGTGACCACAATTATATCGAACGGTTGCGGCAACGTGTCCAACTTACGGATGACGGATTTGATTGGACCAAGCCCGAGGCTGCCGCCCATAACCACGATCTTCGGGACGTCGGCTTTCAGTCCCAGGTTCTTCAGCGTGTCGTTCTTATTCCCTGGCTGAGCGAATGACGCGGCGATGGGGATGCCGGTCACGCGAATACGATTTGCCGGCACACCTTGGACCAACAGGCTCTCCTTCGTTTCGCTGTTCGGCGCGATGTACAGGTCCACTTCCTCGTCCGCCCAATACCGGTGCGCTACGAAGTCCGTCAGCACGCCAACCAACGCCAGTTTGTGGTTGCCCGTGGCCCGTTTCCAGGAGGCAATCACGCCGCAGGAGAAAGCTTGCGTGCAGACGATGGCATCGGGCGCGAAGTTCGTCAATACCTGGTGAAGCTTTTTGGAGTTGCCACGGTTGAGCAGTTCGCGAATCTTCGCGGTCCGCTGCTTAAATTCGGGATTGTCGTACATGAACTCCCAGATCTCCGGCGCGGCCTTCAGCATCGCCAGATAGCCGTGAAGCGTCACCTTCGACAACACAGGATTGGTGTGGCTGAATGAGTCCAACATCATGGACTCGATGCCGTCATCACACCGGCGCAATGCCTGCTCCACGGCCATCGCCGCGGCATAGTGCCCAGAATGCTCCGTCAAATAGAGGAACAGAATTCGCTTACTCATCGTCAGCTCGACTTCTCTTGATTCACGATACAAGACCGCCACACCCATCGTCAACATACTGTTTCCGAAGCGGCACCTAATCAGCCCTGCTTCGCGGGAATATGATGCCACCGCAGAGCTTGCCAGTGACGCCAGTTCTGCTACACTGTCGGTGAATGAACTCCGAATGGCGCTCGCCTCGATCTCTCCATCGCGCTTCGTTGCCGGGTCCGCGCAGCTTGCGCGCCCGGTTGCGCAGGATTCGGTGTCTGTTGATGGATGTGGACGGCGTGCTGACGGATGGAAAACTGCATTTCGTGGATGACGGCGCGGAGTTCAAGACGTTTGACGTACAAGACGGTCATGGCATCGTTTTAGCCCAACGCGCCGGGTTGATGGTCGGGTTCGTTTCCGGTCGCCGTTCGAAAGCGACCACATGCCGCGCCAAAGATCTTGGTGTCCGACTGATTCTTCAGGCGCCTACTGACAAGGCACGACTGGTCGGGCGCATAAAGCGCGAGCATGGACTCAATGAGAAAGAGATCGCCTTCATCGGCGACGAACTGGTTGATCTGCCTGTGCTGCGCCGTGTCGGCTTCGCGGTTGCCGTGTCGAATGCGATACCCGAGGTCAAAGCATGTGCGCACTACGTTACCCGGCGGTCAGGCGGCGATGGCGCAGTCCGCGAAGTCATTGAGATGATTTTGAAGGCTCGTGGCGACTGGAACCGGGTGATCGCGAAGTATTTGGTGTTACTGGCTGCGGGACTGATGCTGTTTGTCGGACGACTGCACGCCGACACTGCACCGCCGGCGTCCAGCAATAGTCCGCCCGCCGCCGAGAGTACGACGGGCAACATTGAAAAATTCGAGGTCCCAGCACACGATAGCGACGGCAATCTGTCCTGGAAACTAATGGGAGACCGTGCGCAACTTCGTGCCGACGGTTGGATGCGCATTGTCAACTGTCGGACGGAGTTCTATACGAGCAACGTTGTAGATATGGTTTTCAGTTCGCCAGTCTGCTGGCTGGATCGGGTACACCAGAAAGCGATGACAGACGCGCCCGTTCGCATCGAGCGCAGCAGCTTCGTCATCACCGGTATCGGTGCGAATTGGGACAGCGAGAGCCATTCATTTGTCGTGCGGAGCAACGTGCTGACGGTCATTACGGGCAGCGTTTCGTTGCCCGGTAATTCGAAAGGAACGGAATGAGTCAACAATATGCAGGTCGATTCCACTTATGCCAGGCGATAGCCACCGCTATGGCAGTCACGATTGTGATCTTGCTCGGCGTGGGCGCACTGGCGGCGGAGCCACCGGTGGCGACTCCCTCCCCCAGCCCAACGAATTCGGTTGCGGCCAAACCGCCGACCACGATCACCAGTGATCGGATGGAAGTTGACTATGAGCAGAACATCTATACGTTCAAGGATCACGTGCTCCTCGTTGATACGCAAATGACCTTGCGCGCCGACCAAATGGTCGTGTTCTACGGGACATCGAGCAACACGACAGACACGGCCACCAACGCCCTTGGAGCTAGCGCCGGCATGACATCCTCGATTCAGAAAATGATTGCCACTGGTTCTGTGGACATTTTGGAAGATCAACACCATGCCACTTGCGGTCGCGCTGTCTATACTGCGGACGATAATCGCATCGTGTTGACCGAGAACGCGAAGGTCGTGTCGCCCGACAACACGATCACCGGCGAAAAGATCGTCATTTGGCGGGGGCAAAACAGGATGGAGGTGGAATCAAACACGCACGTTGTTGTGTTCCCCGGAGATAAAAACCCGCCGGCGCCCAAGGGTAAATTGACCAACTCACCGCCAACAGGTTCCAAGGCACCATGAGTGACCGACAAACAACGGCAGACACGGACGGCAAGGACTTTCTATTGCGCACGGACGGGCTGGTGAAAATCTATCACGGCCGACGCGTGGTCAATGGCGTGGACATCTGCGTGCGGCGTGGTGAAGTTGTCGGCCTGCTCGGGCCGAACGGCGCGGGCAAGACCACGACGTTTTACATGACTGTCGGTCTGGTTAGGCCCGAAGAGGGGCGCGTATTTTTTGACAACGAGGACATCACGCGCCTGCCGATGCACCTGCGGGCGCGGCGTGGCATCGGGTACCTGGCACAAGAACCGAGCGTGTTTCGCAAGCTGACCGTCGAGGACAACATTCTTGCGATTCTTGAAACGTTGCCGATCACCGACGCCGAACGCCAGTCTCGTCTGGCCGGTCTTTTGGATGAACTGGACATCACGTCGCTGGCGAAGAACAAGGCGTACACGTTGAGTGGCGGAGAACGACGGCGGTTGGAGATCACGCGGGCATTGGTCACGAACCCAAAGTTGATACTGCTGGATGAGCCATTCAGCGGCGTGGATCCGATCGCGGTTTACGAGGTGCAACAGATCATCGCCGAGTTGAAGCGGAAAGGGCTTGGTATACTTGTGACTGACCACAGCGTTCGCGAGACTCTTTCGATTGTCGATCACGCGTACCTGATCTGCGAGGGAAAGGTCGAGAGGGAAGGCACGAGCCAGTTCTTAATCGACGACCCCAAGAGCCGTGAGTTGTACTTGGGACCGCGGTTCCGTATGTGACGAGCATTCAATTTTACAGGAAAGGAAGGGGTAAAGACATGGACATCACCGTGACAGGCCGGCACGTGGCAGCGACACCAGCCATCAAAGATTACGCGGCCAAGAAAGTGGAAAGTATCGGCATCAATTTCCCGCGCATCCTGAGCGCCCACTTTATTCTCGAGGTGGAGAAATTCCGACACATAGCCGAACTGGTGCTGCAGTGCGGTAACCACATCACCATCGAGGCGCGAGAAGTCAGCGAAGATTTGTATGCGTCGATCGACAGGGTCACCGACAAGGTGACGCGGCAGTTGCGCAAATATAAGACACGAATCCAGAATCACCGTCCGCGCAAGCTGGTGCCCCGGCACATCGACGAGCAGGTTTTGACACATGATTTGGAGGAGGAAGACGGAACAACCCACCTCGTGGATACGGAGCGGTTTTCACTCAAACCGATGTACGTGGATGAAGCGGTGCTCCAACTGGAACTCGTGGATCACCGGCAGTTTCTGGTCTTCCTGAACGCCGACTCCGAGAAACTCAGTGTGTTGTACAAGCGGAAGAACGGCCACTTCGGCCTGATCGAACCTTCTTTAACCTGAGGAACGTGTATATGGCGCAATCATCCATCCCCGTCGTCACTGTCGAGCGGTTCTTCCTGAACCACGCCGAGAAGCTGCATCTCCAACTGGTTGCAGGCAGCGCGGGTATTTCCAATCGGATTCATGAAGGCTCGGTGCACCGGCCCGGGCTTGCATTGGCGGGATCGTACAGGTATTTCGCCTTCAAACGCGTGCAAGTTATCGGCGCGGCGGAATTCGCTTTCCTGAAATCCCTCGGTGAGGTCGAAGCCACCAAACGTATCGAACGGCTTCTGAAATCAAAAATTCCGTGTCTGGTGTTCGCCCGCGACATCACACCGACACCGCAGATGCAAAAAATGGCTGATAAGTACCGTGTGCCGCTTTTCAAAACCAAGATGATCACGTTGAAGTTCGTCAATGCAGCTACGATCGCGTTGGAACTGGACTTTGCGCCGCATGTCAGCGAGCAGGGCTCGATGGTGGACATCCTCGGCATCGGTGTGCTCATCCGCGGCGAAAGCGGCGTCGGCAAGAGCGAAGCGGTGCTGGCGCTGCTGGAACGGGGTTACAGTCTGGTGAGCGACGATGTCACCCGCATTCGTCTGCTCGAGGGCCGCGAGTTGATTGGCACATCGTCAGAAACCACCCGGTACCACATGGAAGTGCGGGGGCTGGGCATCATCAACGTGCCCGCGGTGTTCGGCGTGGCCGCGGTCCGGCCCGAGAAGAGCCTGGATCTGGTGGTAACGCTGATGGAATGGAACAAGATGGAGGAAGTGGACAGGATCGGCATCGACCGTCAAAGCTATACGATCCTCGGCATGTCCCTGCCGCACGTGTCCATCCCGATTCGATCAGGCCGGGATATCGGTCGACTAATAGAAGTGGCGGCGCTTGACCAGAAACTCAAAAGTCTTGGCCACTACGCGGCGCTTGAGTTCAACGAACGGTTGATCGAACGGATGCGGACTCCGCAATCGTAGGACCAGAATTATGTTGCCACGCCGAAAACCGGAAAACGGTATACCCGAGGTTACTATTGTGACCAGGGAAATCATGGTGGTCAATCAGTTGGGCATCCATGCCCGGCCCGCGGCGGCATTCGTCAAGCTGGCCAACAAGTTTCAGAGCGACATCACAGTTGAAAAGGATGGTGAACGGGTCAACGGCAAGAGTATCATGGGTTTGTTGATGTTGGGCGCTGCGCAAGGTTCGAAGCTGAGGGTGACTGCCAGGGGTCGTGACGCGGAAACGGCCATCCGGGAGATCGAAGAATTGTTTGCGCGCAAGTTTGGCGAGAACTAAGGGTAATATTCGAAAATGACGGAGCCAAGCGGACAAGAACGTGTGTACACAGGCATCGGCGTTTCGCCCGGTGTCGCGCGCGGGACAATCTATGTTTACAGAGTCGCCGAGGAGGTTGTTCCGAGCTATGACATTAAGGCGGAACAGGTGCCGCAGGAGATCGCCCGCTTCGAGCAGGCGTTGATCGCGACCCGCCAGCAACTGCACGAGCTGCAACAGCGTATCGCCACCGGTATCGGCGCCGGCGCGCCGACCAGTATCCTCGACGTCCACTTGTCCATCACGCAGGATCCGGCGCTTGTCGAGCCGGTCATCACCCGTCTGAGCGAGGACAAAAAGAACGTCGAGTTCATCTTCAACGAAGTGACCCGCAAGTATGTCCAGACGCTTGCGGAACTGTCCGATGAGTTTCTCCGCGAGCGGGCGGCGGACGTGCAGGACGTCACCCGCCGCGTCCTGCGTAACCTCATGGGGCATGAAACGCTCAGGCTGAACAATCTTCCCCAGAACACAATCGTCATCGCCTACGATCTTTCGCCGTCCGACACCTCATCTCTCGATCGCCATCACGTCGTGGGGTTCGCCACGGATGTGGGCAGTCACACTTCCCACTCCGCCATTCTGGCGCGTTCGATGAACCTGCCGGCCGTCGTCGGGTTGCACGATGCGAGCCAGCATCTCCGTACCGGTGACACGGCGATTCTCGATGGCTACGGTGGGTCGCTCATCCTCTTTCCCAGCGAACAGACGCTTCACATATATGGCGAGTTGGAGGTTAAACAGCACACTATCGGAGAGCGTCTTGCCTCCTTGCACGACCAGCCCGCGGTCACGCTCGATGGACACCGGATCACTCTCGCGGGCAATATCGAGTCGCCCGACGACGTACCCGCGCTGCAAAAGGCGGGCGCGGAGGGCGTTGGTCTGTTTCGCACGGAATTCCTCTATCTGAATCGCAAGGAGTTCCCGAACGAACAGGAGCAATACGAGAAATACGTCCAGGCAGCCCGCGCGATGAAACCGCATGCCGTCGTTATCCGCACCCTCGATCTCGGCGGCGACAAGTTTCACAGCGAGGAAGAAACACCGTCTGAGATCAACCCGTTCCTCGGTTGCCGCGCCATCCGTTTCTGCCTCGCGCGTCCCGATGTTTTTAAGACGCAACTGCGCGCCCTGCTCCGCGCCAGTGTCGAAGGCAACGTCAAGATCATGTATCCGATGATCAGCGGCGTCGCCGAACTCATCCGTGCCAACGAGATCCTAGACGAGGTCATGGCCGATCTTCGTCGGGAAAATGTGCCGTTCGACGAGAAAGTTCAGGTCGGCGCAATGCTCGAAGTGCCGTCTGCAGCTCTCACGGCGGAGACCATGGCCAACGAGGTGGACTTTTTCAGCATCGGCAGCAACGACCTCATCCAGTACACGATGGCGGTGGATCGCGTGAACGAGAAAGTCGCGAACCTTTACGAGCCGACCCATCCTGCCATTCTGCGGCTCATTCGCAACTGCGTCGAGGCGGCCCATAACAACAACATCTGGATCGGCGTATGCGGCGAAATCGCCGGCGATCCACTCTATATTCCATTGCTTGTCGGCATGGGCATTGACGAACTCAGCCTCTCGGCGGCCAGCCTGCCTCGTATCAAAGAGGTTATCCGCCGCCTGACTCTGTCCGAGGCACAAGAACTGGCGGCAGCAGCTTTGCATGCGACCCGTGGCCGCGAGGTCACCGCCATGCTTACCGCCCTGCTCCAACGGATCGACCCCGACCTGCTTACTTGATCCTCATGAAACTGCTGGTCCTAGCAGCCGGTTACGCGACCCGTTTGTATCCACTGACTCTTAACCAGTCGAAATCGCTGCTGGAAGTCGCGGGACAGCCCATGATTGAACATATACTGGCTACCACCGAAGACATTGGTGACATCGACCACATCTTCATCGTCACCAACAAGAAGTTTACGCGCGATTTTAAGGCGTGGGCCGTCATCCACCGCCAGACACGCCCAAACGTCCCACCCATCACCGTTGTCAACGATCGCTCGACCGACGACAGCAATAAACTCGGCGCCATCGGCGACATCAAGTTGGTCATCGACTCGCAAAAAATCTCCGACGACCTGCTCGTCATCGGCGGCGACAATCTATTCAACTCGTCGCTCGCGGAGTTCGCGAAGTACGCGCTCCGGCACGGCCCGACCCTCGGCGTGTACGACGTCGGCGATCTCGAACAGATGAAGAAATACGGGAACGTATCGGTGGACGGCAAAGGCAGGATCATCAAGTTCGTTGAGAAACCGTCGCAACCGAAGACCACGCTTGCCGCGATGTGCCTATACTATTATCCGCGCACAATCCTGCCGTTGATCGATCAATATGTTAAGGAAGGTAACAGCCTCGACCAGCCCGGCCACTTCATTGCCTGGCTCTATCAGCGTCAGCCCGTTTACGCCCATCAAATCCGCGGACAATGGCTCGACATCGGCAGCTTTGAAACACTGGAACTCGCCCGGCGCCTGTTTGCTCCTGAAAAACACTTGTGATTTGCCCATTCCTGACATAAAGTCGCGCGCGTTTGACGAGGAAGTCGAACGCAGTAATGGGCGTTGGTTCCCGCAACACAGAAAGAATTCATGGATAAAAAGCGTTATTTGTTTTCATCCGAGTCGGTTACCGAAGGTCATCCCGACAAGGTGTGCGACACGATTTCCGACGCAGTGTTGGACGCCTGTCTGGCCCAGGACCCGCTGAGCCGCGTTGCATGCGAAACACTGGTTAAATCCAACCTGGTTGTGATTGCGGGCGAGATCACCACCAAGGCGCAGCTCGATTACTGCAAGATCGTTCGCGAAGCCATCCGCGAGATTGGTTACACCAAGGATGTCAGCCGCGTGTTCAACGATGAAGATTGCCAGATCCTTTGCGCCATCGTGAAACAAAGCCCCGACATCGCGCAAGGGGTTGATGAACGGGCTGCCGAAGGCAAAGCCACCGCTGAACAAGGCGCAGGCGATCAGGGACTGATGTTCGGCTTCGCCTGCACCGAAACGCCTGAATTGATGCCCGCGCCGATCATGTACGCCCACAACCTCGGCAAGGCACTCCGCGAGGCGCGTCGTAGCGGCAAGATTCCGTGGCTCCGTCCCGATGGGAAGACGCAGGTCACCGTTGAATACGATGGCTACAAGCCCGTGCGAGTTCACACGGTCGTTATCTCAAATATGCACGCCGCCGACGTGAAGCACGCAGAGATCAAGGCGACGATCATCGAGCAGATCATCAAAAAAACCATCCCGGCCCGGCTCTTGGACGATAAAACCCGGTATCTCATCAATCCGACTGGCCGGTTCGTCGTTGGCGGACCGGAAGGCGACAGCGGGCTTACTGGCCGCAAGATCATCGTGGACACCTACGGCGGCATGGGCAGGCATGGCGGCGGAGCGTTCTCAGGCAAAGACCCGAGCAAAGTTGACCGTAGCGCGGCATACATGGGGCGTTACATCGCCAAGAACATCGTCGCTGCGGGATTGGCCGAACACTGCGAAATCCAGTTTGCTTACGCCATCGGTCACCCGGAGCCTGTCAGCGTTCTGGTGGACACATTTGGCACCGGCAAAGTGCCGCACGAAGCAATTGAGAAAGCTGTGCAGGAGGTTTTCAGTTTCAAACCCGCCAACATCATCAAGCAGCTCAACCTATTGCGCCCCATCTACTCGAAGACGACCAACTACGGTCATTTTGGCAAGGTGGATGACCTCGATACCTTCACGTGGGAACGCACCGACAAAATCGCCGCGTTGAAAAAGGCCGTGAAGTAAGCATTTTCCCCGGATCGTAGGAGCGACATTCTTGTCGCGATCAGTCGGGGCAAGAATGCCCCTCCTACACTGCTTTTACGAAATAACCGCCGGATTTTGCGTCAGGCTCAAGTTTCAGAAGACCGCGCTTCTGCGCTTCCAGAAGCAGATCGTTGAACGACCGGAACCCGTAGGCGCGCTCGTTGAACCCGGGATTCCGTCGTTTGATTGCCTGTTTGATCATCGAACCCCAGATATGCTGATCATCGCCGCGTTCCGAGGCGAGCGCTTCCAGCGTTTTCATCACTTGTTCAAACGCGTCAGTGACCGGCGGACCTTTGCTTTCGCCCTTCTCGCCTTCCGCGGCTTTGGCGGCTGTGGTGGTGTGCGCGGCGCTCCGTTGCCGTGCCTTCGGCGGTTCCGGGCGGACCAGATCGTCGTAATAAAGGAATTCATCGCAATTGCTGATGAACAGGTCGGACGTGGAATTCTTCACGCCCACGCCGATGACGGTCTTGGCGTTCTCGCGCAGCTTGCTCACCAGCGGCGAGAAATCGGAGTCGCCACTGACGATTACAAAGGTGTCAACGTGCCCCTTCGTGTAACAGAGATCGAGCGCGTCCACCACCATCCGGATATCGGCGGAATTCTTGCCCGACTGGCGGACGTGCGGTATCTCGATGAGTTCGAACGCGGCCTCGTGCAGGTCACGCTTGAACGCCTTGTAACGGTCGAAATCGCAGTACGCCTTCTTTACGACGATGTGCCCTTTGAGCAGGAGCCGTTCGAGCAGCTTCTGGACATCGAACTTTGGGTAATGGGCATCGAGTGCCCCCAGAGCGATGTTTTCGAGATCGAGGAACACCGCCATCGTAGCATTGGTATCAGTAGCGCTCATATTATTGTGGGAAGCAGTGTACTACAGATTCCCCCACCGCGAAGCGAAAAAAACGGGAATAACGGTTTGGGCAATCACGCCCACGGGCAGTGCCCTAATTTTAAATTACGGAACGGAATTATTCCCTTCGCATACGTAAGTTTGCACTTTATGTTGCCTCCGGGTTGTTGCAGCATACAATGATATGGTGGAATCTCCGTCAAATCCAGACCAAAGAGCTGCAACGCCATATAAACTGGATTTGCTTCTTGGGATTATTTCAGTCTGCATCCCCTTAGGGTGGAGCGTGAGTGGACTGCCGCCAAACATTGAATTGGCGTGTGGTTGTTGGGCAATAACGCTTGCTGTTTGTCTGCATTATTTTTGGGTCTGGTCTCGAAACACTGGTAAACCCAAAGCCTTTAGATGGCTTGTAGTTATTGTGCTTCCAATTCTCACTGTCGCGTTTACGTGGAAGCCTATTGTAAATCAATACCGGAAGGAACATCCCGTCTCTACAGAACTGAAACTAGATGATCTGACTGCGACAATCACTTTTATAGACCCGCAAACGGGAGAAACTGACATCAGTTTTCAAAACGCAGGACTCCATGACGTGGCGGTTTTGAGTTTAGACCTCACTTTGACCCCTCCGAACCCGATAAATTTCGCCCCCATACCAGCAAACGCTTGGGCTAGTTTTACAAATGCACCATTCACGATACTAAACGGTGGTGGCTTTGCGTTTATGAAACCCGCACACGTGGGCTTTATCTTAGCAACCAACAAATTGGTTTTTATAATGGAGCTTTTGCACTCAAAACTGGTGGTGCGAAAAGGAGAATCCATCTATACAAATCTTAGTCCGATTGCAGATACCCTGCGAAACGCCGGTCATATTCTAGTGGACAATACGCCCTTTGAACTTGGACTTCGTATTGAAAGTATTGATTCATCAAACCATTATCAAAATGCTGAGTTCAAGTGTGGAACATACAGCGTAAGTAGCGGCAACTCGCCCGCTGATTTGATTTACGCATCCAATTGCCCTTGCCTGTTTCAGATTCTTCCTTCACCCACCAAGAGCGGAAGCGTTCATCGAATAAAAACAGTCAATATCATTGGCAACCGTTGGGCAACTCTAAAAGAGAGCAATATGCCAATCGTATCAAACATGTATTTCCTCTATCCGCCCATGGCTTTGCCGATGCTCATTTACTACGCTGGTGATAGTAATTCATCATCACGGCAATCAACTGAGCTTCTCTTTCCAAACCCAAAGGAGTGACCATCTTAGGGGTCAACGCTTGACTCTTGACACTAATCACTCTTTTAACAGCAGCGCCAGCAACTCGCCTCAGCGCTTAGCCCGGTACGCAACGAGAAGCGTGACGGATACCGGTTTCACTTGTCTATTCACCAAAGCCGGCAATAATGGCTAACCTCATCGAATGAAACCAATTGGAACAGGAACCCGGGTGTTGGATTTCTCGAAACGACTTCTTGAGCATCGTTATCTTCCCGTGGTTCTCGCCATCGGGGCCATATTGGTGATGTTGCCCGCCTTGAAGATGGGCTTGGTGCTGGACGATCTGCCTCAGCGCGCAGTGGCGGTCAGGCCAGACCAATTACCACCACGAATGCATGAGACAGGCAATCCTGCAGATTCCGGCAGTTTCTCGACCGTCCTCCGGGATTATTTCTTCAACCGCAGTCCGGAAGAGATGGCGTTGATGAAGAACTACGGCATGCTGCCGTGGTGGACGTCAAACAAGTTAAGACTGGGTCTTTGGCGGCCAGTCACCGCGTTCACTCACTGGCTCGATTACCGGCTCTTTCCTAATTTACCCGTGCTGATGCACGCCGAGAACATCGCCTTGTTCACGGCCATTGTGTTTCTCCTCACGATGGTTTACCGGAAGCTGATGGGGGCGGGCTGGGCCGCCGGACTGGCGGCGCTGCTGTTTCTGCTCGACAGCAACACATATTTCCCGGTGATGTTCGTCGCCAACCGTGGTTTCATGGTGTCACTGTTCTTCGGTCTGTTGTGTCTTTACGAACATCATCAATGGCGTTCCGCAAAGTCGCGTTCCGGATTGGTGTTGTCCGCCCTATTCCTCGCGCTTTCCCTTCTCGCGGATGAAGGCGGAGCTTCTACGTTTGCCTTCATTCTCGCGTATGCGCTGGTGCTCGAGCCGGGTTCTATTCGCAACCGGGTTCTGACGATTTTGCCTTCGATCCTGGTCATCGTCCTGTGGCGGACCATCTATACACTCTCCGGCTTCGGTCTGTTCTCTGGTGGCCCCGGTGGCCTTTACGTTGACCCTGTCAACGAGCCGCTTGAGTTTGCGCGGGTAGTGATCCCCAGAGCTATGGTTCTGCTCGGAGGCCAGCTTACCGGCGTGGCGCCGGATTTTTTGTTCGCGATTAATCCTTTATTGCAACCGAGGTTCATCGCCTTTTATTGCGTCTCAGTTGTTGCGGTATTGATCGTGTTTCTTCCACTCCTGCGCAGGAACAGAATCGCTGCCTTTTGGTTTGCCGTCATGGTTCTGGCAGCCATCCCTGCGTCAACCGTAGCGCCGTTATCCAAAAACTTTGGCTATGTGGCCGTTGGAGCTTATGGATTGATCGCCAGTTTCGTTGCCGGCCTGATCACACGGCAAAGTTGGCTGCCGAAATTCTTGACATACCGAATTGCGGCATGGATTGCCTGTGCTCTGCTGATTCTTATGCACATTCCGGGAGCAATCGCCGGAAGAGTCTTAACGGTCAAAGCAATCGCTTTCAACAGGGTGACCCGCCTCTGCGATGTCGGCGATTCACCAAACATCGAGAACGAGAATGTGATCGTAGTCAACGCGCCATGCACGCTCGTGTTGGCTTATGAACCTTCTTACAAAGCGTATCACCACCAGCCCCTGCCCAGGACCTTGCGGGCGCTGGTACCGGGTTGCACAAGCTTTAACGTCCAACGGACCGATGACAAAACGCTGGTGATTCAATCCAAAGCGCCGGACATATTCTCCTGCGACAATGTTGGTCCGATTCATGGCGCCTACGTCTGCAGGATGGCCAACCTGCTCTTGGGCAAACCCAGATGCAAAAAAGGCGACCGCTACAACCTCGGCGGCCTCACGGTGGAAGTCTTGGAATCGGATGCATCGGATTTGGCTTCCCGCGTTGCATTCCGATTCGACACCTCGCTGGATTCACCCAATTTCCACTGGCTCCGGTTCGACTGGCAAACGTTTTCCCACCGTCCATTTGAAGTTCCCAGAATCGGGCAAAGCGTAACGTTGTCCGGCCCGCACCATAAGTAACGCTTGCGGAAGCCCGCCGTAAAACCTTCTCCGCGCCATGAGAGGGTGCGGGGTTACGTATCACTAATCATTTTTACGGCAACGTCAGCAACACGGTGTGACCAAGCGATTACGACCACACGCCTGCAATCGGGGTCTGGCAAAATTTGCAGTGGCCGGCTTCGATGTTGAAGCTGGTAATGGCAAACACGTCGCGCTCGACGATGGCGCGCTTGCAGCCGGGACAAAACGTGGTTTCCACGTCGGGCACGCCACGGACGTTGCCGACGTACACGTAGCGCAGGCCGGCCTTCTGCGCGATGGCGCGCGCCTGCAACAGCGTTTCCACCGGCGTCGGAGGCAGGTGTTCGAGTTTGTGCGCGGGATGGAACCGGGAGAAGTGGATCGGATGATCCGGGCCGATGTTCGCCGCCAGCCAGTCACACATACGCGTGATTGTGTCCGGTTTGTCGGTATAGGTAGGGACAACGAGGTTGATGATCTCAAACCACACGCCCGTGTCCTTAAGCGTCTTCAAGGTGTTTAGAATCGGTTTGAGCCGCCCTGTGTTCAGCTTCAGGTAAACGTCTTCATCGAATCCCTTCAGGTCAACATGAGCGGCGTCGAGGTATTGAGCCAGGTCGCGCAACGGACGCTCTTCGATCGAGCCGCACGTCACCATGATGTTCCTGATTTTCTTTTCACGGGCGAGCTTGCTGGTGTCGTACGTGTACTCGTAAAAGGCAATCGGCTCGGAGTAGGTGTAGGAAATCGATGGGCAACGCAGGTTCTCCGCCAGCGCCACCACGTCTTCCGGAAACATGCTCAGCCGCGCCATCTGTTCCATGCTCAACGCAGCCGGGATCGGGGGATGCAAACGAAGCTCCTGGCCGCGCGGGTCCTTCGTCTCTTCCGGTGTTTTCTGTGAAATCTCCCAGTTCTGGCAATTCAAGCAGCGGAAGACGCAACCGGCGGTCGCCAGCGAGAACGATGCGGTGCCCGGCAGGAAATGAAACAGTGGTTTCTTCTCGACCGGGTCAACGTGAAAGCTGCACGGGTTGCCATAGGCAAGCGTGTAGAGCGTGCCATCGCGGTTGATCCGGGTGCGGCAGTGGCTGCGGTCGCCGGGCGCGAGGATGCAGTTGTTCGGGCAAATCTTGCACTGCACGATGCGGTCGAGCTTGAGATAGTGGTAACCCTCTTTTGTCCAACCGCGCTTTTTCCAGAGCGCCCATATGGCGTCGCTCGGGGCGTCGCCCCTGAAAATGTCGCCGGGGGTCTCACGCTCAATGAACCGACGGAAATAGTCGATCGATCCTCCCGCTCCCGCCAGGCAGACCAGACCGGCCACGCCGTACCCGATTGCCTCGCGCCGGCTGATCCCAACCCGTTTCGAATCCCGCATTTGCTGCGCAGGTATCGCCTGTGGCTCGGCTTCGGGATTCGGATTTCCGTCTGTTTGATCCATCGCCATCTCCGCATGCCTCACCCTTTCCGAAGAAGAACTAGCGCTCCGCCAATGACGTTCAGTCCCGCCGTCAACAGACACACTGCCGTCACGCCAATCAACGGAATCAGAAATGTGCTCGCCAGCAACGCGCCCAGAGACGCGCCGACGAAATCAGCCGTGTACAACCGCGATGCCGTTGCTGAGGCATTATCAAACTCCACCTGAGAAGCGACGGGAAACTCCATACCGACCAACATTGCCAGAACGAACGTCAAAAAAGCAATGGTCACTCTCACTACAACAAGGCTGACCGTCGATCCGCTCGAGCGTCCGAGCGCCATCAGCACCAATGGTATCAGCACCGATAACCCGGCAATGGCGAAGGCGAGCGTGGCCAACAGCCGGCGTCTCTTTAAGTATGCCCTATTCCCCACCCACGCTCCAACCGCCAAGCCCGCCATGAACATCGTAACAATGATTCCCAACTGCCCATACACCGAGCCGTAAAGAATTTGGAAACCGAGCAACAATACGACTTCGAGCGCCGACGCCGCAAACCCTGATACGAAGATTGCCAGCGGCACGGGACGAATCGTAAACAGATAAACCGCGAGCGCGGCCAGCAATGCCGCCTCCAGAACGCCGGACCTGACCTTGAACTGACTCATCCAATGCACCAAATGGTAATAGTATAATACGGGACTGAAATCCCTGTTCACTGCCGCCATTTGTGCCGTCGCCCGCTGCACATCCGCCATCCGGTCGGGCGTCAACATTGCGTCGAGGTAGTTCCGATTCACCAACTGCGTCGGAATGCGCCGTTGCTCGATCCGCGCCGCGATGTCTGGGAAGAGTTTACCATCCGATGCCAAAAAGAAAACTCGTCCGCCCGGAATCACCAGCACGTTTCGAAACGATTGTTTCAACGTCGCATGAGCCGCCGCCAGGATTTGCGCCAGTTCTTTGCTGACGTAGTTTTCGTAACGCCCCAGCGAGAATGCAATCACGCCATCTTTTGCCAGCAGCCGCCTGACCTCGCTGTAGAATTCGGCAGTGTAGAACCGATTGATCTGCGATGTGGAAGGAGATGGCACGTCCACAATCACCATGTCAAACCTCTCATTGGCCTTTTTCACAAACAACCGTCCGTCGGTGTTGACGACCTTGATCCGTGGGTCGGCCAAACTATCCGGTAGATACTTGCGTCCTGCCTCGATGATCAACGGGTCGATTTCGACGTAGGTCACCTCGCTCATACCATACTTCAGGATTTCTTTCGCCGTTCCAGAAACGCCGCCCGACACCAGCAACACCTTGCGCCCGTCGGGCCGCTGCGCCATCGCGTAGTGAACGGTTTCCTCCACCTGCTCGACGTTGTGCGTCGAAATGATCGGCAGACCGTTTTCGATGAAGTTGAATTGTCTAGCCGACTCCGTCACAATTAGCTTGCCGTACGGCGAATTCTTCCTGAATACGATCTTCTGTCCCGCAAACTGCTTCGCCGTCGAAACTGCATCCATGTCGGTGAGCAACATCATCGCCACTACCGCCACCGTGATGGCCGTCACAACACAGACGAGCAACCATCGACGACAGATCAATTGCCGCAAAAAGGCGCAAGAAAGCACAGAAGCAGAGGAGGTAGTGCCCTCTTTTGCGTCGTTTTTCGCCTCTGCCGCTTCACGACGAGCGGCGTCTTCGGCTTTGCGGCCACTGTAGTTCCACGCCAGAACTACCGCCATCCCCAGGTTCAACAGCGCCGGCAGATACAGCATGGCGAAATGATCCAACCATCGGACGAACACGAAACTGAACAGCACTCCGCCAACGATGCTGCCGACGCTATCCGCCACGTACACCCGGCCAATACCGCCTGCTCCGTTTCCCTCTGCACCAACCGCTGCACACGCCAACGTCAGCAGAAATCCGGACACGATGCAGTAAGGGAGCAACAGGATGAAACTCGCCACGACCGTCTCGGTCACGCCGACCAACGCGCCACGGACGAACACCACGTCGCGCAATGTTCGGAGCAAATACACCTGTGCCAGCGGTATGAGAGCGATGAGCAAGAGTAAGGGCACGAGCAAGAGTCGCGGATTGCGGAGACGGTTGGCGGTACGGCCGAGCCACGAGCCGATTCCTGTCAACAGCAGCCAGTTACCGAGAATGATCCCCAATACCATCTCGTTGCCAGAAAACGCCCCCAACATCTCCCGCATCAGCGCCAACTGCGTGATGACGGAGGAGAGGCCGAGCGCACAGACGGCCAGCAGAACCAGCCGAGAAGCTCTGTCGTCCGTGTGAGCGGCCACGTGGAACGTGGTAAACATCCCGCCGCGACCGGCTTCATTGGCCAACATGTCTGGCCTGGACATGAAACTACATCTCCGATTCTTTGAAAGCTTCGACGTGGTAGATTTGGACTTTGGTGTCGGGGCTGCGCCAGGCGTCGGGCGCACAACCGGCTTTCTTGGCAAGGGAATCCATGAAGTGCACCTTGTCGGGGATCTGCTCCCAGACCTGTGGCAGATACGTTGCACTGCGGCGACCGATTTGCAGGAGTACACCATCCCTGTTCGGTTGCAGCTTGTTCAGTAGATCGTCAGGTGAACTAAACGTCAACGGCTCGGGCACGGTCAGGACACTGATTTCGATCTCGATCTTGCCGAGTTCGCCGGGTTGAACCGGCGAGAACCGGTAGTCGTACAGCGCAGCGCTCTGCGCAGTGTCCATGATCGCTTTGTAGAGAGCTTCCTGCGGCACGATGTGACCGATGCAACCACGCAACTCGCCGCGCTCGGTCAAAGTGACAAAACAACCTTTCTTCTCGGTGAATTTTGCAGGAAACGCATCGTTGGCGACATCGGGCTGCTTGCCGTTCGTCACCACCTCACGAAGAGTCCGCCGTGCCAAATCCAACAGAAGTTTGCGTTCTGGCGTTGTGAAACTCTGTTGTCGCGGCGTGTAGAAGGCGATCGCAGCGTAGCCGACGACGGCGTCCTTGTTGCCGGCGGTGTCACCGCTGTTGCGGTAATCGAGCAGCGTTGCTTTCCAGCCCTTTTGTTTTGCCAGATACATGAGCGCCAGAACCGGCGTCTTGCCGCAGGCATCGCCGGACGACTTCATGCGGTCGATGTCGAGATTGACGATGGCATCGGTGGTGATCTTGTCCTTCGCGCGCGCTTCGTCGTACGGGTGATAATGGCTCAAGTCGGTGCTCGCGATCACGAGAGTCTTGTCGTCCACTTGAGCGATCAACGCGCGTGCCATCTGCTCGGGGTCAACCTCGCCGGTCACGACGGGCACGAGCGTGAAATTCTTCAGTGTCTTTTGGAGGAACGGCACCTGCACCTCGCCGGAATGTTCCCACGTCTCCGGCGTATCCTCGCCATCGGGTGGCACGGGGTGCGAGGCATGCGACGACCATTGTGGCCGCTGCACCAGACAACGCGCTTCGAGTACAAACGGATTGGAGCTTGCCAGTTCCCGGGCTTTCGGTGACACCAGTACGTCCCCGAGCGGCGTCCGGTACACGTCCGCATTGGCCACCGACGCGCCGGCAAATCCCGCGTAATGGCTCACCGCCAGAAGAATGACGGTTTGGAAATCGTGACCCGACAACAGCCGGTACGCCGTCGCTGCGACCGGCCCCGAGTACGGATACCCGGCGTGCGGACAAACCAAAGCGCGCAGTTCGCCGTCAATCATGTGCGGTGTCGCTCCGGCCAGCAACGCATCAAGGGTTTGCGACAGCGTGGCTTGATCTTTCGGATAGAAAAGACCGGCGACAGCCGGCTCACGGATCCGCTTCGGGACCGACGGCGCAGTGTCCTGTTTCTGGGGAGGTGCTTGCCCCTCGCAACCGGCAGCGAGGATCATCACTGCCGCGATTGCAACGACACCAACCATGTCAACCACGTTTCTTTTGCCGCTCATCGGTTGTCTCCTACTGGCCCATCTTTACCACAACTCCGCCCACCTCGCCAGCGCGAGCTGCGTCATCCTATTCTGGGTTGCTGGATCTTGCGTTTGTCCGCCGCAGAAACGGCGTTCACGCGTCGTCAAGGCTATAAGCACGCGCCGAGTCAGGCGCCAACCGCGCACGAGAGACTCGGCCGATTTCTTGAACAAGCCAAAGCCACATTGGTAGAGAGGGCGGGAACGTACCCCCACCAATCAATATTTTGCCCGGCTAGGCATGCGATATGCTCTAGTTGCGGGTGATGAAACGTGATGCCAGGATAGTATGGATAGCGCGCGAAACCGCCTGCGAAGCGATCGAATTGCCCTATTCAACCCGCCGGTTTTTGGCCCAGCTACGGTTGTTTGAAGAGACAAATCGGTACACAAAAGGGTCGATTATGGAAAAGAGACCTTCCATAAAAGCCCTTAGCAACGCGTTGTAGTAGTTGGCCCGGCAGGCAAGCGCACCCACGAAACGGCCCTCCCTACTGCGGCCTGCAACTGATTCAAATAGGTGGTATATTCACTTCATGACGCAACAGATTCGCCAGATTGCGATTTTTCTCATGGTGATGGCGATTGCGGGTACCCGATCTTGGGGTGCTTGGCCGCCGTCCGGGTGGGTGATGGATCCCGCATACAGCAATGCGGTGGTGAATGCGTCCAATTACTCGCAGTTGCCCGTGGCCGATAATCTGACGTGGATTTGGGATTCCTCTCACAATCCCAATCCGTTCCTGGAATGGAGCAACAACACGGAATGGGTCAAGGTTTCGGTTTTCACCAGATCCAGCTATACCAATTCCTACAATGTCGGCGGACTTACGACCAATTCGTGGGGCATGATCTGGGTGGCTACGACCGCCGATTTCAAAGGTTTCTTTGGTGACACCAACTACTATCAGCCGTCGGTGATGACCAACGTGTACCGACGCGTGGAACAGCTATTGGGATTGCCCAACGATTATGGTAGTTCCAACGTCGTAGAACTCTTCGTGCACCCGCAGGATCTGGCTCGACCAGCGTGGGACTATCAAACAACCAATCACTCGGTGGCATTCGGCTGGCCGAACCCCATGCCTACCGTCCCACCGCCGGGATTCGCCAGTGTCAGCGACTATACGACGTGGTTCACTAATCGTCTGGACACGATCTACACGTTCAGCAGCAACAGCGTGGGCTATCCGTGGACCGGCTTAGGGTATACCTACGATTGGTACTACAGCACTAATGATCTACGACGGATCGGGCCACCAGAGTTTATCTTGGGCAAAAACTCGGCCTTCTATACGACTGGGATTTACGAACTGCCCGACTACGTGCAAGCCGTCTTGGTTGATGATGTAATTGCACAGATACAGCAATCGTCGCTCCTTAAACCCGGCAAAAAGAGAATCCTCATTCGAGAAATCAATCATATCGACCAGTGTTCGAGGACAGGGAAATGCCATAGGGCGAATGCGGTAAAGAGAGCGTTTGCCTCGCGTCTTCGGAATTTGGTCCGGCATGACAAACTGGATACCGCCATGGCCGCGTGGATGACGGCGTGCATGGAACAGTCGATCGGGAATTGTGTTCCACCGACATAGCGGGTACGACGGTAAACCAACAGCTAGGGCCTGGTCTCCCTCTGACCGTATTTAATCAGGAACGGGATGAAGATGGTATCCTCTTTTGAGGCATGTCTTTGCAGTTTGCCGAAGAACGCCCGGAACA
Source organism: Verrucomicrobiia bacterium (assembly GCA_050008795.1). Lineage (GTDB taxonomy): Bacteria > Verrucomicrobiota > Verrucomicrobiia > Palsa-1439 > Palsa-1439 > CAIKBP01. The sequence goes on from JBEKLX010000005.1 coordinate 24,433, forward strand.
CTTGTTCCACCCGCAGCACGTATTCGCCATCGTTAAGATTCCCTTGCAGCAGCATATCGGCCAGCGATTTAGTGTCCTCCAGTAACACCACGTGCTCTTTCAATAGTTCAGCGACCAAGTCCCGCGTCGCCGGGTGATGATCGACGGCCAGCAGCGACGGGAAGACAGTGCTCTCCTCGAACGCGAAGTGTTCAATCACATGTGTCCGCAGAAAAGTCCTCATACCCCCGATCTTTCGGGCTGCATCCTTTTCGTGCAACAAGGCGACCATGTGGTCGAGATTGACAATGTACTCTGAGACTTGTTCGTGGCTGCCGAGAGCTTGCCGTATGGCTTCAAGCGCATTAGCGATGTCTGTCATGACTGTTACATAATTCACTTGACGGCAGTTCTCAAGCGCCTTCGCGATAATCGCCGGGCTAAGAGCGTGTCTCGCTGCTGTCACCGGATTGTCGCCCCGACATCCAATGTCGGGGCAGGCAAACGCCGCGAAAGCCGAGCTTGCGAGACATGCGCAGCAGACATTTCGCGGCTACAATAGCCTCGCGGCGCCGGTGCAGGCGTTTTTCGTTGATTTGGCTGGCGGGTACGGCTACCTTTCGCGCGCTCAGTTTGCAGGAGATTACACTATGGGAATCAAAGTTTCGCATGACGTAAAAGACATTTCATTGGCCGCACAAGGTCGGTTGCGCATTGAATGGGCCGATAATTATATGCCCGTGCTGGCGCTAATCCGCGACCGGTTCGCAAAAGAGAAACCGCTCAAAGGTCAAACGTTGGTGGCGTGCCTGCATATCACCACGGAAACCGCCAACCTGCTGCGCACATTGCAGGCAGGCGGCGCGAAGGTCGTCGCCTGTGCGTCGAATCCGCTCTCCACGCAGGATGACGCGGCGGCATCGCTCGTGAAGGATTTCGGCATTTCCGTGTTCGCCATCAAAGGCGAGAACAACAAGACCTATTACAATCACATCCTCGCCACGCTCAATGCGCGTCCGACGATGACGATGGACGACGGCGCGGACACGGTGGGCGTGTTGCACACCAAACGCACCGATCTCATCAAGAACGTCATTGGCGGCACGGAGGAAACCACAACGGGCGTGATTCGGTTGCAGGCAATGGCCGCGGATGGCGCGCTGAGGTATCCGATCATCGCCGTCAACGAGGCGAACACCAAACACATGTTCGACAACCGTTATGGCACGGGCCAGAGCACGATTGACGGCATCATTCGCGCGACCAACGTGCTGATCGCCGGCAGTAAAGTCGTGGTGAGCGGGTACGGCTGGTGCGGACGCGGAGTTGCCATTCGTGCTCGCGGACTCGGCGCGCATGTGGTTGTCACGGAAGTTGACCCGCTGAAGGCGTTGGAAGCCGTGATGGACGGATATGAGGTGATGCCGATGAAGAAGGCTGCGAGGATCGGCGATATCTTCGTCACCGTCACGGGCGACAAGCACGTGATCGACGCGTCGCACTTCAAAGTTATGAAGAGCGGAGCGATTATTTGCAACAGCGGTCACTTCAACGTTGAGATCAACATCCCGGCGCTGGAAGCGACCTCGAAGTCACGCCGAACGATTCGGCCATTCGTCGAGGAGTTCACAACCCGTGACGGCCGCAAGATTTTCCTGCTCGCTGAAGGCCGTCTTATCAACCTCTCCGCCGCAGAAGGTCATCCTGCCGTGGTGATGGATATGAGTTTCGCCAATCAGGCCCTGTGCGCCGAATACATGGTGGCTAATCACGAGAAACTGGAAACGAAGGTGTATCGCGTTCCGCATAAGATTGACGAGAAGATCGCGGCCCTCAAACTCAAGGCGATTGGCGTCCAGATTGATGTCCTTACGCCTGAGCAGAAGAAGTACCTGGCAAATTGGCAAGAGGGCACGTAAGCGGGTCAAACAACCCGGACAACTCACATCATGGAGGAAAAGTTACGATGAATACCAAATGGATCGCTATTCTTGTCGTGACGGTAGCTCTGGTTGCCGGTGCGCTCATGGTAGCGCAGGCTCAGAATCAGCCGAAAGCTGCAGCGGCACAGGCCGATGCCAAACTCGATAAGATCATCCAGCAAAACGAGAAGATTCTCAGCAATCAGGGGACGATTCTCGGGGCCATTGCTGATCTGCGCGAAAGCATCCTGATTTTGAAGCGGCGTTCGTCCTAGTTGTGTCTGGCATCAGCCATCTCGGTCGTGATGCGCAAGGCGGCTGTGATTGGTTGCGGCGCCGCAATGATCGGGCGTCCGACGACAATATAATCAGCGCCGGCAGCAATCGCTTCGGCGGGCGTCATCACCCGTTTCTGGTCGCCCGTCTCCGCCCACGATGGTCGGATCCCCGGTGTGACGATCAGAAACTTCTCTCCCCCAGCCTTTCGAATCAACCCGATCTCCTGCGGCGATGCCACGACGCCGTTCAAGCCGCACTGTTGCGCCAGCTTCGCCAATCGCAGCACTTCCTTTTGCACGTGGCCGTCCACGCTGGTGAGCACGGTCACGCCGAGAATCAATGGACGGTCCGGAATCATCTGTGCCGCCGCGCGCAGTATTTCTTCGCCGCCACTGGCGTGCACGGTCAACATGAAGACTCGCAGCGCCGCTGCCGACTCCACGGCTTTGGCCACAGTGTTCGGGATATCATGGAATTTCAGGTCGAGAAAACATTTCCTTCCCTGTTCGTTGATGAAGTCCACAATCTTCGGGCCGACCCGCGTGAACAGGATGCTCCCCACCTTGAACACGTCCACGGCCTCTCGCAGATCTTTCACGAGCGCCGCTGCGCGATCGTAACTGTCCACATCCAACGCCACGATAAGTTTTGATTTCATCAGCATCACATGGTAGGCAAAATGCCGTGACAACACAAGCGCAACGGGCGCCAAATCTTTCGGGGCGAGCCTTGTGTTCGCCTGCCAAGGTCAATCTCTATCTGCGTATTGTCGGGAAACGACCCGATGGCTATCACGAATTGGAAACCGTGATGGTCCCGCTCGATTTCGGCGACCAGATCACATTCCGGCCACGCGCGAGCGGCATCACGCTCGCCTGCAATAATCCGGATTTGCCGATCGACGACACCAATCTCGCATTGCGCGCCGCGAAACTATTCGCGAAAACGTTCGACATCGCGAAGGGCGTCGAGATCACATTGCGGAAACTAACACCACTGGCTGCTGGACTCGGTGGCGGCAGTAGCAACGCCGCGACCGTGCTTCTAGGTTTGAACCGTCTCTGGGCCGTCAACGCGCCGCCGGACAAACTCGCGCCACTGGCGGCGAGCATGGGTTCCGACATAAATTTTTTTCTCGCGACCAGCGCGGCGCTATGTCGTGGGCGCGGGGAACAAGTGACGCCGATCCCATGCAAGCTTTCCGGCGCGATTCTTCTGGTCAATCCCGGTTTCGGCATCTCCACAAAATGGGCGTACGAGAGTTTACCCCGACAAAGTCGGGGCTTGCCCCGCTCTGAGCGGAACAGGGCCAAGACCGCGACGGAGTCTGGGTTGACACCCGTTCATCCCGCAGTTAGTGTGCTCACACGCGCGCTAGCCGAAGACGATTTGGCAGGTGTGAGCCGCGCGTTGTTCAACTCGTTGGAAGCGCCGTCCATCGGTAAGTTTCCCGTGTTGAAGTTGATCAAGGACACAATGCGCGCCTGTGGCGCGGCGGGCGCGTTGATGAGCGGCAGTGGCGCGACGGTGTTCGGGCTGTTTGCCGAGACGAAGGACGCAGCTCGCGCAGCGGAAAAGGTGCGTGCAGAGTTTGGCCCGAGCATATGGACGCAAATCACCCGAACCGCGCAAGCGATGTCGGAATAAAAAGAAGTTCAAGGTATGCCCGGTAGTGTAATTGGTAACACAGCGGCCTTTGGAGCCGTATTTCCTGGTTCGAGTCCAGGCCGGGCAGCCAACTCCCAATGAGACGAGAAACCATATTGATCGTTCATGACACCCCGAGCTTGCCCGTCGGCGTGGTTGGTGGTGGCGTCCTAATGCGTTGCGGCCGTCGGAGCCCACATTCTGGTTGCTTTCGCAAACCGGTTTTGTTAATTTCAGAATCCGATTGAGCGAGAGTATTTTTAACTGGAGGATCTGACGTATGGGTTTTGCTAATTTGCGATTTTGGGCGGCGGGCGTTTTGGTCACGGTCGTGCTACCATTCGGCAACGTGGCACATGGACAGTCCGCTCCAGCGAAGACGAATAAAATTCTTGTTTATCCCACGGGGACCGAGTCGGTTTCCCAACTTAAAGAACACGGCATCGACTCCGCGGTTAACTACGGCTCTTATTGGCTGGTGGATGCCACGGACGCTCAGGTGAAGTCTCTGCATGCCCGGTATGGCGACCGCGCCATGAATGCGGATTATCTGAACAAGGTGGAACTGGCCGCAACAGCCTTGGACACCACGGTAGGCGAGCCTGCGATTCCGAGTCATCTTAAACAGAGTGCCATGGACGGAAAGCGTTTGCGATTGGTCCAGTTCAAAGGTCCCGTGAAACCTGAGTGGCTTCAGCAGGTGAAGTCGGCCGGGGACGTGAGAATTGTAAGTTACATTCCGAACAACGCGTATGTGATCTGGTTGGACCAGAACGGGGAAACAAAGCTCAAGACTCAGTTGGTTCCGAAAGGATCAATCCAGTGGATTGGTTCTTATCATCCATATTATAAAATTCATAAAGCCCTTTTGGCTGTTGAGCCGGGGAATCAAGGCGCGACGGTCAAGGTGCGGGTGGCGGCGGTCACGGATTCCGAGACAGCGTCGACAGTCACTACGCTTGAAGCGCTGGGTTCCGTGGAATCCTCGTTGGCACGGAACGGGCAGGAAATCATTCAAATGGACGTATCACCGTCAGCCGTTTCGCAGATCGCGCAACTGCCCAATGTGCTATGGATTGAGAAAGTGGAACCGTCGCGGCTCTTGGATGAAGTGCAAGATCTCGTTCTCGCCAGCCAGACCAATTACCCGGCGAATCTACCACCCCACGGGCCGACGCCTCGGACCTTGGGCGGCACCAGCTACCTGTTCTTCCTGACCAACACGGTTGGGGGCGGCTTGGCATCGTTTACCGACCCGAAAACCTATCCGGTTGTGGACATTTCCGACACAGGCATTGATAACGGCCAGAGGTACTTAAGGCTGGCCGACTCGTCGTTTTACTATTTGGGCGATCCGAATAATTCTTCTCGCGTAGTTTATACGATGCCTCCTTGGATTGCCGGCGATCCCGACTCGCAATTGGGATGCACAGTGAGCATAGATAGAAAAAAAGCTTTTAGATACATAGAAGCTGAGGATCTTTATGGTCCCTATGGACATGGCACACTTGTTGCCTCTGTCTTGGCCGGTTACGATAACGGTACGAATCTCGTTGCGCAACCGTCTCTCGCGTTACAAACCATCATCAGCAATATAGTTGTGAGGATACCAGGCCCGGAGAGCTGGAACATACCCGACTGTTCGATCTTCAACAACGGCCACGGCTCCCCTACTAGCCTCACCCTGACGTCTTCGCTTCCGACGGGCGTGGCGAATGTCTGTTCCCCGTTTGTTACTACCCACACGAACATAAATTTTACCATCACGAGCAACCAGTGTGATAACGGGCCTCTCATCGTGACGACCAACATTCTCTGGACCGAGGTTGTGACCAACTATTATTCGGAAACGAGACAGGACGACTATGGTTTTCAGCTCAGGATGGGCGTGTCACCATTCGGTCGGATTGGTGTTAACCGTATCTTTTCGCAGAACCTGACTCTCAATACAACTGATGGCGGATGTGTACGCGACTACGGGTCGGTCACACTTTGTGCCAACGACCTTCCTGCTATCATATCGCTGTCATATCTCAATTCCGCCCGCATTCAAAACAATAGCTGGTCAACCACCTACGATATTCATGGATCCAACGGAGGCTACTATTCCGGGAACTCGCAGACGTATGACATTGGCGTTCGTGACGCGATTCTGCCGCCCACGTGCTCTGGGTGCTCGAACTCCGTGCCCACTCCCGGGCCATCTCCTCTGAATCAGGAGTTTATCGTGGTTTTTGCCTGTAATTCGTTTCTTAGCGATGCTATTGGTGATGTCATAACCCCCGGTGGCTCCCCCGACATGGTGGTTACTGATCCAGCAACGGCCAAGAACGTCATTTCTGTCGGTTCCTCAGAGAATGCGCGACAATACTACACTTGTGACCCCGACTCCAGCAGTAACTCATTTATGATGGCCCCATTCTCTGCACCTGGCCCGACACAAGACGGGCGATTCAAACCTGAGATTGTTGCCCCGGGTGGTTCTATCTTTGGCGCAATGCTACAAATGCTGCCGGATTTGGCAGCTAGTACAAATACTTGCGGTATGGATAATCTGGTCCCCACTTATCCATATATTTTTGACACCATAAACCCGGACTGTTCGTCCACGGTGCCTATAAACTTTCAGTTGTATCAATGCAACAGCGGGAGCAGCTTTGCGGCGCCGGCAGTTTCCGGTGGCATCCAGCTCCTATGGTGGTACTTCCAGAATCGGCTGACGAACGAGCAGGGCCAGCACTTGCTGCAACCCAGCCCCGCCATGGCGAAGGCGTATCTGTGCAATTCAGCCCGCTATCTGCCCATCACCAATCCGCAGTACACCAATACGACGGACACATTGCCTTCCAATCTTCAGGGCATGGGCGAAATGGATTTGCAGCGGATGTTTGACGGGGTTCCGCGCGTTATTCGTGATGAGTCAACGCCGCGCGCTATCGATTCTCCGCTGACTACAACCAACCCTGTCCCGCAGCAGACTTATTTCAGTCAATCCGGCCAAAGCTATGAGCTGAGGGGTCAGGTGGCAAGCAATGGTGCGCCGTTCCGTGTCACACTGGCGTGGACAGATGTGCCGGGCAATCCCTTGGCATTCATGCAATTGGTGAACGATTTGGATTTGACCGTCACCATCGGTGGACAAACCTACAAGGGTAATGTCTTTCAGGGAGATCATTCCGTTACTGGCGGCGCGTCCGACAGCATAAATAATATGAAAAGCGTGTTTCTGCCCGCAGGCGGCGCTGTTGCCAGTGGCGCGCCCTACACGGTGATCGTGCGTGCGCACAATATCGCCGGCAATGGTGTGCCAAATATCAATAATTCCGCCGTTGGCCAGGATTTCGCGCTGGTGGTGTATAACAGTCAGACTAACTTCGCGACTCTGTTGGACGTGCCCAATCTGACGACCAACAATTCCTGCCAGACAGCGATGGTCATCCCGACTACCTTTAGTTTCACGAATACGTTAAGCAGGACTGTATACCACAACGTTCATCCAAGTCCCTCGGCCGCGCGCGGAGGTGCGGATGAGTTCTTCAAGATTAACCTGCCAACGCCGGGCGGTGTGTTTACAATCAACACGACCGGGAGCACTTTCGACAATGTATTGTCCGTCTGGCAGGTGCAGGTCGTCCCACAGCCAATTTACGTTAGAGGCGAGTGCGGGGCACTCGTCGAGGTCACCTCGACCAATGGCGGTCTCTCATCGGCTGTGACGTTCACTGCCGATGGATCCAATGACTATTACATCGTCGCGGAACCACGCAACGATGGGCCGGGTGGCACACTGGTATTGAACGTCAACGCCACGGCTCCGGCGATCTCGGTCACACCAAGCTCGCTTGCATTCGGCAATGAAACGGTCGGTCTCACAAGTACCCCGCCGCTGACTGTAACGTACCAGAACAATACGTCCGTCGACATTAATTTCTACGGTATCAGCATTGCGGGTGCAAACTCCAACGACTTCGCCATCATATCGGATAGTTGTGCTGATGGCTCTCTTGCACCGGGCCAGAATTGCTCTATCGGTATCGCTTTTACGCCGACCGCCGGTGGACCTCGAACCGCCGAGCTTGTTATCAACGACGACGCGACGGGCAGCCCGCGCACTGTGGGACTGAGCGGTACTGGAGTGGCGCCGGAGCCCAGTGTTTGCTTGAGCACGGGAGGGAGTTTGTCGTTCGGTAATAATGTAGCCACGGGGAGCGTGAGCACCGTGGGCGTGACAATCACCAATTGTGGCTCGGCGTCTTTGTTCATCACGAACATGGTCATCTCCGGGTCCGATCACGGCCTCTTCACCGTCAGTTCGGACACGTGCAGCGGCAACACCATTTCATCTGGCGGCGGCCCGTGTACGTTCAACGTCAACTTTGCGCCCACCAACGCTGGACCGCGTTCCGCGACCTTGACAATCAACAGCAGTGCGACGAATAGCCCGAATATAGTGGCCCTGTCTGGCACGGGCGAAGTGCCCACGCCGCGGGCGTGTTTGATCAGTGGCATCGTCTTCGGGACTCAGAATTCAGGCACGACCAGCACCCCTCCCAAAAGTGTCATCATTACCAACTGCGGGTCGGCGGTGCTGCACATCTCCAGCATCGGCCTGTCGGGAGCGAATCCCGGTGAGTTCGTCCTGAGTGGTGACACCTGTAGTGGAAACGACATCGCCGTCGGTGGCACATGCTCCTTTGGAGTCGCCTTTGCCCCCACCAGCGGTGGACTGCGTTATGCGACGTTGACAATCACCAGTAGTGGGGCGAGCAGCCCGAATACGGTGGCTCTGTCTGGCACAGGCCAGGTGCCCACGCCGCGGGCGTGTTTGATCGGTAGTATCGCCTTCGGAAATCAGAGTTCAGGCACGACTAGCACCCCCCCAAAAAGTGTCATCATTACCAACTGCGGGACGGCGGAACTGACCAATAGCATCAGCCTGACGGGCCCCAATGCCGGTGAGTTTGTTCTGAGCAGTGATACCTGTAGCGGAATCGGCATCGACATCGGCGGCACGTGCTCATTCAGCGTCGGGTTCGCTCCCACGAACATGTTGGCGGCGGCGGCAAGCGTGGTCATCAACAATAATTCCGCTGTCAATCCGAAGTATGTAACGCTGACGGGTACTGGCACGGGCGGACAGCCGGATCTGTTGATCAACAAGAATCTCAATATAAAGAAGTTTATTGGGAAGGGTGTTCTAACCCCTACGAACTCAATCACTGTGCAGACCCTTACTCAGAATGTAAAGGCCAAACGCAAATGCATATCTTATGTGGCCATACAGAATGACGGTAACGCGGCCGACTCGTTTAGAATCCAAGGCATTGGAGATTCGGGACACTTCACCGTGAAATATTATTTGGGCAGTAGTAAAAAACTTGCTACTGACATTACAGCCGCAGTCGTGGCGGGAACGTTTAGCACGCCGAACATGGCAGCGGGCGCAGTAACGGGTGATACCACGATGATCCGTGTGGAGGTGACTGCGACCAGCGCCGCCCTCAAGGGCGAGACCGACGATGTGGATGTGTCGGCATTCTCAAATACCGATGCGACCAAGACGGATCAAGTTCGGGTGCATGTCCTGGTCAAATGATTAAGATTTGTGAATGAGAGGATCTGGAGTTATGAGAAAATTTGTTAATTCGGATAGACCTGTTGGCATAAGGACTTTGATTGCGGCGTGCTTTACGCTGGCGATTCTTGCTGTGCCGGCAGCCCGAGCTGCGGGCGGATGTGGTTGTATGGACGTGGCCTTTGTGATTGACGACACAGGAAGCATGGGCGGGGCCATCGCCAATGTGAAAGCCGCATTACCGGAGGTTATCGCCGCTGCCGAGTCCGCATCTTGCCTCGACCTGCGAATGGGTCTGGTCACTTTTCCAAACGACAATGTGGTAGTAAGCCAACCGCTCACAACCGACATTACCGCCGTACAGAACGCAATCCGGGCCCTCGTTGCCGGAGGTGGGGCGGGCGAGCCAGAATCGTCAGACGAAGCACTTCAGTACGTCGTCACCGGGGCGGCGGACATGAACTGTAGTGTGGTCGCGTTGAACGGACCATTTGGCACGTTTCGACCCGGGTGCGTCAAGATGGCCATCCTGGTCACCGATGCCCATCCGGGTGGTTGTGATGATACATTCATAGTGGGCGTGGATGACGTCCATGCCCACCTCGTGGCGACGGAAGCTGCCGCCAGTAATGTTTTGGTTTCGGCGATCTATGTGCCGACCTTCGGCGAAGCATCCGATATTAAGGCCATCATGCAGGATTATGCGACGACCTCGGGTGGCATTTTCGACGAGACTGAAAGTGATGGCGTTGGCACAGGCGACAGTATTATCGCGAACATCGCCGCCACGTGCGGGATCATCGCATCCCAGCAGTGTGCCACGCGAAATGCTCGGTTTTGGTTTACCCATGCCTTTGGGACAGGTGTGAATACGAATTGTGCCGACTTGTGCGCTGACTTGTTGGACGCAATCAAGTTCAATGGAGGTGCGCTCGACCTTGGATTCATTGGTCTGCCAACAACATATTACACCGGCAGCTCGCTGACTTCCACTGATGCATTGATTGAGGCGTTGAGCTTTTACTGGAGGAGCACGTCGCAGACAGGCGACAGCACCGGCGGTTCCTCACTTCTGTGCCGTGCACGCAAGTTGTTGGCTGCCGAGTTGATCGCGGCGACAGCCAATGTCAGATTACTGGGCACGCAACCATCCAATTGCACATACGTTGTTAATGGGACGACGTTCCCCGCTGATTTGTTGTCGCAAGCACGCAATGTTGCGGCTGGCGAAGATGTCGCTGCATGCTTGGCCATGACAAAGCTGCTGCAAGAATTCAACTCGAGTGGCGCGACCAACGGCTTCCCCTCCGGCCTTGTCGAGTGTAGTGCCGGGCGTCAAGCCGCGCTAAAAAAACTTTCACACGATCCGACGACCAAGTTGAATTGTCCGGGCAAGAATGACCAGTGCGAGACGGCCGAAGCGGTTGTCCTGACGTATAATACGAATACTTTTAAGACCGCCCCCTTCAAACGATCCTTTAATACGACCGTGAACTCTACGGGTTTAGTTAGCGATGGTACCTTGCACACCTACAGCGCGTCTGCCTGGTACAAGATCACACCTGATGTGGGGTCGGCCAACCGGTGGTTTACCGCCAGCACGGCCGGCAGCAACTTCGACACGCTGTTGAGCGTTTGGCAGGGGAACTGCGCCACCAATGGGCTGAGCTTGGTTGCTGTGAACAACAATTATTCTTATATCAAACAAGGGCGTGTTATTACTAGCAACCAAGCGCTGGTTAAGTTCCAGACAGATGGCACGAACACCTTCTTCATCGTGGTCGGCAGCGCCAAGGGGGGGTACGGTAAAGCCAATATCAAGGTGACGAGTCCCTGACCCGGATATTTCACAGGCTTTTTATGGGAGCGGCATTCTTGCCGCGGGGAGGCGGGCCGTGAGATCAGTGCGACTGTTGCAGTATCCAGTCCGCCGCCGCCGCGATGTCCTGAGCCACGTGGTTCGGCGTCGCCTCGCCATTGGCGAACGTCTCCTGCCCCGCACCGGTCAGCACCAGAATGGTCTTCGCTCCCGCGTTACGGCCCGCCATCAGATCGCTTGGGCGGTCGCCGACCATAAAGCAGTGTGAAAGATTTAAACCGTACTCGCGCGCGGCCTCCAAAAGGAACTTGGGCTTCGGCTTGCGACAGTCGCAGTTGTCCTCTGGATGATGAGGACAAACATAGTACCGCTCAAATTTGACTCCGGCCTTTCCAAATTGCTCATCGAGGTGCGCATGAATCTGTTGGACTGATTCAGTCGAGAAGAACCCTCGGCCTACGCCG